>NZ_VOYF01000001.1:0-349803 GCF_013420775.1 Acinetobacter sp. YH01010
TTCCTAAGCATTACTCACCCGTCCGCCGCTAGAAATCGGTAGCAAGCTACCTATTCCCGCTCGACTTGCATGTGTTAAGCCTGCCGCCAGCGTTCAATCTGAGCCATGATCAAACTCTTCAGTTTAATACTTTGTAGCACCTTAAAGGGTGCCAATCTTGGCTCATCAATTACTGACAAAAATTTGCTCAAATAAACTTCGAGTAATTTCTACCATCAATCAATGAAAATAATTTCGATCAATCAACTAGTAAAAATCCACACAAGTTGTTCTTCATAATCTCTTAATGATCTTCTTAATGCTTCGTCAGCAAATAAGAAACAACATCAAACAACTTAAAAACTTACGTTTATCGCTGTCTGCGTTGGTATGCAGCGTATTCTATAGAGTTTCAAAACAAACACAAGCCCCTATCATAGAAATTTCTATGATATTGTGCTTGAGTGTGTATTTTTTAAACTAAATGCAATTTATTGCTTATTTAAAGATCAATATATCCACATATTTTGCCTTATGAAAGACGAATTTTATAATTCTTGGTAATTTTTATATTCTTCAATCTAAAAAGCCCGTATTTCAACGGACTTTTCGAATAATACGAATTTTAAGAAAACCAATGAAGTTATGAAAGTGGCTTTAGTTTGCTTGCTCAGCCAACCAACTCATGAATTTTTGTCGTTCAGCTTTACTAGCCTTCTGCCAAAGCTGAATTAATTGTTGATCTGCCCCATTTTCATTAATAATCACATTTTTTGAAGCTACTACAGGAGATACTACGTTCGTTGGTTTTGCAGTTACAGATTGCGCATAAACAGGTGCTGGTTGATTTTCTGGCACAGCTTCTTTCTTCGTAAAATCTACTGCATTACCTAAAACACCATTGGAGAAAATCGTTTTTTGTTCTTTCTTCGCCCCAGCTTGCTGCACAAGTAATTGATTAGATCTGTCATACAAACCAAATATCGGCTGGTCTTTATATTTTTGCGCAGCATCAAAATCTTTTGGTGCATTGACTAGACCCAAACGATACTCTTGACCATCAATCAGTGCTGGAGTACGAATAGCGGCCACACCTGACTTTAAAATATCGTGAGAATTATCAGCATGTTGAAAAAATTCGCTATAACGTACAGTTAATAGGTTTTCACCTGCATCTAGCTTATATTTCTCTGTAGATCGAAATAAACCACCTGTAACTTCTTGATCATTAACTGCAACTATTTTGATTTCTTCCGGAACAGTCAAAGTTACAGCTGCAAATCCTGCACTACTTAACATCAGCGCTGTAGCTGCAACAGTTAATCTTAAAGTCATCATTATCACTCTTTATCAATTATTTAGTTTCGATTGCACTATGCAATGCATATGTGACAATCTTATGACATCTAACAATCACTGTATATTTAGTTTCAAGACATTATTTAGATATTCATTCAAGAATTTTGCATATAAAAAAAGGATGCTTAAAGCATCCTTTTTTAATTCATCACACCATCATTACTTGAAAGTTTTGAATCGTTCTTCATCTGCAATAAAGGTTTTTTCACCTGCAGGCGCTTCAATCGAACCAAAAACAAGCTGTGCACGTAGTTTCCATTGATCTGGCACATCAAATGCCGCAGCTGTTTCAGCATCAACAATTGGATTGTAATGTTGCAATGATGCACCGATATTTTTTTCAGCCAATGCCGTCCAAGTAGCAAATTGAGCAATCGCCGTTGAGTGTTCAGACCATACTGGGAAATTATCTGCATAAAGTGCAAATTGTTCTTGGAGTGCTTTTACTACAGCCTGATCTTCATAAAATAATGCTGTACCAAAACCTGCTGCAAAACTATTAATCTTGCCATTGGTTCCTTCAAATGCATCTGCAGGTACAATTTTACGTAAAGTTTCACGTACGATATTCCAGAATTTTTGATGTGCATCACCAAACAGAATAACAACACGAGATGTTTGAGAGTTAAATGATGATGGACTTAAACGTACAGCATTTTTAATGGTTTGCTCAATTTCATCTTGCGATAAACTCACGTTATTACCAATAGAATAGATTGTGCGACGTTGTTCGATTTGATTCAAGAATGACATTACAAGACCTCTTTTTATTTTCAATTAGCTTACTAAGTTGTGATTTATAATAGGTGATGTTTTTAACAGTTGCATGACTATATTTACAACATTGTGTCTTATTTCTAGAACAATCAGTTATAAGCATCTAAATACCTACAACTCACTTACATTCAGATTTTGGTTTCACTGATTTAGAATGCAGAGATCAAAGCAACTTACAGAACATAGAAATTACTCATAAATTCTAAACTGATCTTGATCTTCGAGTTCTAAACGTTCAGGCGCTTGACCTTCAATTGAACCAAAGACTAACTGCGCACGAAGCAGCCATTGTTTTGAAATATCAAAGTGTTCGGCAACGGCATAATCAATGTGTGGATTATAGTGTTGTAAACATGCGCCTAAACCTGCATCTGCGATCGAAGTCCATACTGCGAATTGCGCCATGCCAGACGTTTGCTCCGACCACACTGGAAAATCTTCTGCACTTAATGGCACTTTCTTTTGTAATTGTTGAATCACAACTTGATCTTCATAGAAAAGTACAGTTCCCAGGCCAGCTGCACACTGATCTATTTTGAGCGCCACACCTTCAAAAATATAACTCGCAACATTCTTGCGTTGTACGTCTTTTACAATGTCCCAAAATTTTTGATGAGATTCGCCAAATAAAACCACAATACGTGTGCTTTGCGAATTATATGCAGATGGACAGCTTCTTACGGATTCTTGAATCAGTTCCGCCAAATAAGCCTGACTGTAATGCACCTTCTTTCCAAGCTTGTAGATACTACGACGTTTCTTTAGTTGGTCGACAAATGACGCTTCTACTTCTTGTTCGGTAGTTTTCTTTTTTAATTTAAAATCTTTAGTGATATCCGCAGTCAATACATGACCAATTTTATCGAGTAACGCCACCCTAAACACCCCAAAGCAATTTTTATATATAACAATAATTCCTTACTTATTCTAAGGGTATATCAGGCTGAATTTTGACTATGATTTATTCACATGTTGCTTTTTAAATCAATCAGTAAGCTCAAAAACAAAAAACTCCGCATTTTGCGGAGTTTATGTGACATTTAACGCATTTTATTTATCAGTTTCAAATAATGCTGCGACAAATGATTTTGCTGAGAATGGACGCAAGTCATCAATTTTCTCACCTACACCAATAAAACGAATTGGCACATGGGTCCGGCTTGCAATATTAAATAACACACCACCTTTTGCTGTACCATCAAGCTTAGTAATAGTTAGACCTGTAAGGCCTACTGCCTCGTCAAACATTTCAACTTGGTTAATGGCATTTTGACCTGTGCCTGCATCTACCACTAACATCACTTCATGCGGAGCTGTAGCATCAATTTTTTGCATTACACGTTTTACTTTAGACAACTCTTGCATGAGGTGTCCTTTGTTGTGTAAACGACCTGCAGTGTCTGCAATCAGCACATCTACGCCTTTTGCACGAGCACTTTCAAATGCATCAAAAATAACAGATGCAGAATCTGCACCATGACCTTGCGCCACAACGGCAATATTATTGCGTTCGCCCCAAATTTGTAATTGTTCTGTGGCTGCTGCACGGAATGTATCACCAGCAGCCAACATTACTTTTTTACCTTCACCTTGTAAGCGTTTCGCTAATTTACCAATCGTGGTGGTTTTACCCACACCATTTACACCAACAACCAAAATCACATACGGATTTTTATTGCTGTCGATATGTAGCGGTTTAACACGTGGTGCAAGTAATGCCACCAGTTCTTCTTGAAGCGCTTTATATAAAGAGTGCGAATAGATTAAATCGCCACGTTCAGTACGTTCAGTTAAGTTCGCAATAATCGTTTTGGTTGCATCGACACCAATGTCAGCAACCAAAAGTTGCTCTTCAACTTCCTCTAAAAGTTCATCGTCAATTTCCTTCCCACCGATCAGGATATTCACCATGCCGTCTGCCAAGTTCTTACGTGACTTTGCTAGACCTTCTTTCATACGACTAAAGAAGCCGCCTTTCACCTTCGAATCTTCAGTTTCTGACTCTGTTTCTTGTAATGGTGCAGCAACTTCTTGCTGCACTTTCGGTGTCTCGATAATCGGCACATTTACCGCAGGTAAACTCGGTAGCGTGACATCGTCATCACCGATATCAGCATCAATCAAAAATTTATTCTGCCCATGAGATTGCTGTTGCATGCCGAATCCTTGAAAAGCACTGCGTTAAAAAAACCGATTCTATCATAAGTTATCTTAAATTGAGTCGCTACACGCCTGTCAGAGCGAAGCACACTAAAAAACAACATGTTGAACTTGCAATCAAAATTAACTTTAGGAAAACTAGATAGCTATAAAATGCATTTTAATGGATTCCTTTGTGTCCCATAAAAACAGATTTTCTCCTTGTCTTTTTAAAACTTTATTTCGCTCTGCGCTTCCTATCTGTGTCATTAGCAGTTGCCTTTGGTCTGCAACTCATCTACATGCAGACACACGTACCCAATTAACACGTAGCACCTTTGAAACCACACTTAAAAATGGCTTAAAGGTCATTATCCGTGAAGACCACCGTGCGCCGATGGTAATGACCCATATTTGGTATCGTGTTGGCAGTAGTGATGAGTCGGGCAATCTATTAGGGATCTCCCACGCGCTCGAACATATGATGTTTAAAGGAACCACCAAAGTTCCTAATGATGAATTTACACGTCTCAGCCGTATCTATGGCGGCAGCATCAACGCTGCAACCTTTACCAATTACACCAATTATTATCAGTTGTATCCAAAAGCCTATTTTCCTATGGCGCTGGAGCTCGAAGCGGATCGTATGAGTAATTTACGATTGCAACAACAAGATTTCGAGCCTGAAATTAAAGTGGTTATGGAAGAACGCAGACAGCGTACAGATGATAACCCTCGTTCTTTGGCTTATGAACGTTTCAAATGGATCTCTTACCCAACCAGTCACTATCGTCAACCCGTCATTGGACACATGAAAAATCTGCAAAACATCAAATTAGCAGATTTAAAACAGTGGTATAAAGATTGGTATACCCCAAACAACGCCATTTTGGTGATTGTCGGTGATGTCGATGCCGAAGCAGCAATACGTCAAGTTCAAAAATACTTTGGTGATATTCCATCACGTAAAACACCTGATCGTAACGATGTGATGGAATTCGAACGTGTGGGCTATCGTCACATGGAACTAAATTTGCCCGTACAAGTGCCCAATTTGTATATGGCGTGGAATGTACGCTCACTGGCTACCGCAAAAAATCCACAAGATGCTTATGCACTCAATATTATTCGCAATATTTTAGACAGTGGGATCTCATCTCGCCTACAAGACAAACTGGTACGAGATAGAAAATTACTCACGGCTGTAAGCGTTTCTTATGATCCATACAATCGTGGAGACAGCTTGTTTACCATTTCAGCACTCCCTGCCGATGGCGTCAAAATGGAACAAGCGCAAAAAGCTATACAAGATGAAATCGACACTTTAAAAACAGAATTAGTCAAAACACCTGAAGTTGAACGTATCACCACACGTTTTGTCTCCAATTTAGTCTATAACCAAGATGACATCAGCAGCCAAGCCAAGACTATCGGTAACTTAGAAGTCAATGGGCTCAGTTTCAGGCTAATGGACGAATTACCAAAATTATATGAAAACGTCAGCGCACAGGATATTCAACGTGTCGCCAATGCGTATTTTGTCCGAGAAAATTTAAGCACCATGTATCTACTTCTAGAACAGACGGAGGTTCCAACAACCTCAAATAAAGCAGATCAAACAGTAAAATCCGCTCAAACGGAAGTTGTTATTCCAGAGCAACAAATCAGCTCAACCCAAAACACAGATAGCGTCTTGTAAGGATTAGTGATGACTATTACGAAAATTTTATCCCTAAGCTTACTCACTGCGTTTGGCTCAATCCTCCATGCAGAAACATATACGGAAAATGTTCCTGACCTCAACGATAATCCGAGCCAATTACAATCTATCCCCATGCTGCAAAGTTTAAAGAATTTACAGATTGATAAAGACTACCGTGCTCCACTTGTTCAAGTGCTGAAAAACCGAAATGGTGTGAATAGCCTGTTTGTTGAATCGCAAGATCTACCCATGGTGGATATTCAACTGACCTTTAATGCAGGTTCTGCTCGTGATGAAGAAGTCGGAAAAGGCTTGTATGGTGTTGCCAACATGGCTGCACGTTTAATCGATGAAGGCACAGAAAAATACAATGCAACGCAAATTGCCTCGGTTTTTGACCAAACAGGTGCTCAATTTAGCGTGCAAGCACATCGAGATATGTTTGTCGCTCGGTTACGCGTATTGTCAGACCCTAAAAAATTAGAACCTGCTTTAAGTATGATGATGGACGTGATTAAAAATGCGACTTTTAAAAACTCCAGTCTCAACTTAGCACTCAGCAATAACCAAGCTGGTCAGAAACAACTCCAAGAAAGCCCAAGTCGCTTAATGAATATTCGTTTCTATCGGGCTGTATACGGCACACATCCTTATGCAGAACCGATTACGGGAACCAATGGCAGTATCAAAAAAATAACACCAGACATTTTAAAGAAGTTTCGTGATCAATTTTTAGTTGCTCAAAACATGAATATTGCCATTACAGGTAAACTCAGCAAAAAAGAAGCACAAAACCTTGCTGAACGTATTTCCGGAAACTTAAACCAAGGTGAAAAAGCTAAGGCACTTGCACAACCAGAAGAAAAACAAGGGTTTGATATCATCCATCTTCCCTACAATTCCACCCAAGCCAACGTCATGTTTGGACATTTAGGAACGACACGTGATAACAAAGATCGATTAGCCCTAGAAGTAGCTAATCGAATGTTTGGTGGTGGAGGTTTTAACTCGATCCTCATGCAAGAGCTTCGCGTTAAACGTGGTTATACTTATGGTGCCTATAGTGCATTTAGCTTTAGCCAAGCACCCGGTATTTTTAGCTTTAGCTATGGAACACGTCAAGATCAGCTAATAGATAGTATTCGAGTGGCACATAAGGCTTTTAATGATTTTGTCAAAATGCCTATTGATCAAAAACAAATGGAAGAAACCAAAGCAGGCATGCTGCGTGCTTTTCCAAATAATTACAGCAGTAATGCAACGATCAATGCACAGCTTGGTCTATTAGGGTTTTATCAACAAGATCCAGATTATTTGACCCAGTACCCGAAATTATTGGAAAAAATAACTGTAGCTGATGTACAAAATGCGGTTCGTACTTACATGCACCCTGAAAATATGACTGTGATAGTGGTCAGTAAAACCTTAGATAAAAATGAAGTACAGCAGATATTGGAAGAGAATATACAAGCAGCTCCAACCAAGATAATCCCTGCAACTAAAGCTGTTCCTCTGCCAAAGCAGGAAGTTGATGTGCCCGTACAGACTCCATCTGATAAGCATGCATCAATTTAAGATAAGCACCCACACGAATGCGATCTTGCTGTCTCAGTAGCATCGCCATTTCCTGTGTTTCAGGATAACTTTGCTGCAAAGCAAGTCGTGACACGTTTTGGTATTGCTGTACAGAAATAGGACGATATAAGGCAATCACAGCCAATACCAAAATTACCACGATCATGACTGAAACAAAGATATTATAAATTTGCTCAAGCTGTATTTTAGATTTGAATTGAGTAATTTTTTCTAAATCAATAGTCATACACTACCTCAGGTTCAAAGTAGTGTATGGCTGACGTTCAAGAAGTTCAAGTCACAGCGCTTAAAACTGCATCAGTTCACCTTTTCAGTCTGTGAGTTAGCTAAACAATTTAATGAATAATGGTACGTATCACCGCAAAATAAAGAATTAATGCAATAATCGCCAAAACGATAAATACTGCAAAAATACTCATTCCACCTTCTGCATGCGCAGGATGTAAATCATCATCATCGGCGATTTTGAGTAATTCGCCATTATATGCATTGTAAAATTCTAAGCGCTGTGCCTTATCTAAATCCCGTGTGAAATCATATACACGTTTGCGCTGTGCCAAACCAAAATCCCCTAAATGAATTTCTTGATGAAAAATTGCTTCATCAAGATTGCGACGATGTAGATGTGCCAACTCCACAATTTGCGCTAATGTCGGAGGATAATCTAAAGTTAAACCGTCTAAAACTCTTGTCATTTACTTCTCCTTATTATCTACAACTTCTTATGATAGTATTTTACTCACGAAAACAATTGTCCATTGTTTAATCATGTAAACTATAGCAAATTAGAAATATTTACGTGAATAGTTGACAATTCAAGATAATTGTAATATTAGTTTAATAATACTTAGTTAAATTAGTTAATAGGGCTAAAGAATGGGCCCTTAATGATCATAATTAGAATAAGGAGTTAAATATGATTCAACAATTCTCTCAACATGAACTCGAACATGTATACGCAAATGCGGTAAACACAATTCAATCTCAAATGAACTTCAGCGATGCAGTTCATGAATTGGAAGATGCAGCTCGTGCTGGACATGGTAAAGCAGCGTTATTTTTGGCTGAACTTTATTATCAAGGCTTCCGCGTAGAACGTGACTCACTCAAAGCGCAATATTGGCAGAACATGGCCACCTTGCAAGCATAACAAAACGTCACTAAGGTGGCGTTTTTTACACCCTTCAACTTTTAACTACATAAATTCTTACAATCAAGTTCAAAGCTTACACAGCTTTTTCATAAGAATTTCCTACAATAGGAGCAACATCAACAACACGCTGCATATGATGTCTAAATTAAAGCAATATAAACCTATTCCAAAAGATTTATTTTTCAAAATTAGTATTTTAAAAACCATGATGTACTGTGGAGTCCTTTGGGGTCTCTACCACCAACAAGGTTGGGCAATGACCAGCGATCAAGATCATATTATCTTCCCGTTTTGGTTAAATGGCATTCAAGCGCATAAATATGCCAAAAAGCATTGGCCCAACTACACTCCACGACGCATTACACCACAAGATTTTGAGGCATCGCTATTACCGACATTAACACGCCTTAAAGTCATCCCTGCGTTGCATAGCTCAAGTCACATCCGTCTCAAGCTCACAACCTCGCAAATGCGTTTATTCTTTTTTAACCAAAATAAGATTCAAATGGCATAAAACCCTCAGTGCATGTTTGACCCCAACATGCACTGAAAAGTATTTGCTTTTTTCGAATTTCGCGCTAATTTAAATTAAACAAAAACTACTATAAAGGAATGAAAATATGACTACAGTTGCCCAAGTACTTAAAGACAAAGCTTATCAAGAAATCTACACCATCACTCCAGATGCGACTGTACTCGAAGCCATTTCCCTGATGGCACAAAAAGGCATTGGTGCCCTCGTTGTGACCCATGAAGGCACAGTCGTTGGTATTTTGTCTGAGCGTGATTACACACGTAAAATCGCCCTGATGGAAAGAACATCTTTCGATACCTCTGTCAGCGAAATTATGACTGGGAGCGTAATCACCGTGACAAGTGCAGCGACTGTCGAAGAATGTTTAGAGCTTATGACAGATCGCCATTTACGTCATTTACCTGTCGTTGAGGAACAGAAATTAACTGGCTTAATCTCCATCGGCGACCTTGTAAAAGCAGCAATGGATGATCAACGCAAACTGATCGAACAACTTCAACAATATATTTCAGGCTAAACTCAATAACTCCCCCCTTAATAAAGTTTAAGGGGGGAATCTAGAAATCAAAATTTTTCATATAATTCACCAAATGTAATGACATACACAATACAAATTAATTACTTTTCTCAATTTCATTTATTATGTTGAAACCTGCTTTAGATAAATTAGCCCACCTTGATGCCATCATTTTAGAATTGGAACGCTTGATGGTTTCTATGAAAGACGATGAACTGCTGCAATACCACCGACGTACGATTAATTTGGAGATTGCTTCTGCTGTCGCTGAAATTTTAGATGCAAAGGCAATTATTTATGCACTACATCCTGAGTTAATTCTAATTACATCAAGCTTTGACCACACTTTTTATAAAAAGTCAAAAAAAATATCCCAGTTAAAAACTGGGATACTTCGAATATAGATCAGGCTATACAACTGCAAAAGATTTTTGCACCATCAACAGATGATGAGCAACTTAGTCTTTTTTAATGGCAATAATTAATTTAAACCTAATTTTTCAGCCACATAGTCTGAGTCTTTATCGCCACGGCCTGAAACGTTAACAACAATCTTCACATCTTTAGCAAGTTTTGGCGCTTCACGAATTGCCCATGCAACAGCATGTGAACTTTCTAGTGCAGGAACAATACCTTCCACACGTGAAAGCGTCATGAATGCATCTAAACATTCTTGATCTGTCGCTGTTGTATATTCAACACGACCTAGGTCTTTTAACAAGCTATGTTGTGGTCCCACTCCAGGATAATCCAAACCTGATGCAATTGAATGCACTGGTAATGGTTCACCCTGTTCATCTTCAAGGACATAACATGCCATGCCATGAATTTGACTTGGCTTACCCAATGTCAACGTCGCAGAGTGCATATTGGTATCTAAGCCATGACCAGCCGGCTCTACACCCACAAGTTTAACATCGGTGTCATTGAGGAATGCTGTAAATGCACCAACGGCATTGGATCCACCACCCACACATGCAACCACATAGTCAGGATTTGCACCAAAACGCTCGTTGGTCTGAACTTTAATTTCATCACCAATAATTGACTGGAAGTCACGAACCATTTTCGGGAATGGATGTGGACCAACCACTGAACCAATCGCATAAATAAAATTGGTTGGATCTTTTAAATATTCTTCAAATGCGCTATCTACTGCATCTTTGAGCGTAGCTGTACCACGAGTAACAGAGATTAGGTTGGCACCTAAAATCTTCATTTTCACCACGTTTGGATGTTCTTTTTCAATATCCACTTGCCCCATGTGAATTTCACATGGAATACCCACCAAGGCACAAGCCGTTGCTAATGCCACACCATGCTGACCTGCACCAGTTTCTGCGATCACTTTGGTTTTACCCATGTATTTTGCTAACAAAGCTTCGCCAAGGCAGTGGTTAATTTTATGTGCGCCAGTATGGTTGAGATCTTCACGTTTCAGGTAGATTTGTGCTCCACCTAATTTTTCAGACAAGCGCTTTGCATAAAACAATGGACTAGGACGTCCAACATAGTGTGCAAACAACTCTTTCAATTCATTTTGAAATTCTTCTGTATGACGAATTTGCTCATAAGCAACATTAATGTCATCCATTGCCTGTTTTAAATCTGGTGGAATGAACTGCCCACCGTATTCACCGAAGAAACCTTCTTCATTAGGTAATGCGATACCATTAATTTGATGATCCATCATATTTCCTTCATGTTGTATGCAGAACAAAGACTTTTAAATACTATCCAATTTTGAAAATAAGAAACAATGCAAAATTGGAGTAAGTAATATAAACATCATTGATAAGAAAAAGTATCGTTTTTAACGCTTTAGCGCGCTAAATATTTCGTCATATCTTCCACACCTTTTAGGGTCATTGGGAACATATGATCTTCAAAGATTTGTTTAATCGCAGCAATGGTTTGGGTGTAATGCCAATAACTTTCTTCTTCTGGGTTTAACCACGCTGTTTTATCAAAATGATTACGTAAACGCTGTAACCACACCTGACCCGCTTCATCATTCATATATTCCACAGATCCACCTACCGAGTTCAACTCATACGGTGCCATACTTGCATCACCGACAACGATAACACGGTAATCTCGCCCATAGGTATTGAATAGATCCCATGTATTCATACGCGTGCTTGAACGGCGAATATTGTCTTTCCACACATAGTCATATAAACAGTTATGGAAATAGAAATACTCTAAGGTTTTAAATTCAGTTTTTGCAGCGGTAAAGAGCTTCTCGCATTGGGCAATATGTGAATCCATCGATCCCCCAACATCAAACAGCATCAACACTTTAATGCGGTTACGTCGTTCTGGAACAAGCTGTACATCCAAAATGCCTTGCTTGGCTGTTTCACGAATGGTTCCATCAATGTCAAGCTCATCTGCTGCACCTTGACGGGCAAATTTACGCAAACGACGCAATGCCATCTGCATCTGACGACTGCCGAGAATCTGCTCATCATCTAGGTTTCGGTATTGACGTTGTTCCCAAACTTTCACCGCAGATCGTTTACGACCAGGCCCACCGATACGCACGCCTTCAGGATGGTCACCATAGGCACCAAAGGGCGAGGTACCGCCCGTACCAATCATTCGATTACCACCCTGATGCTTTTTATGCTGCTCGCGTAAACGCTCTTCGAGCATTTTCATCAATTCTTCTAATGAACCAGCTTTTTTTAATTCTTCTCGTTGTTCTGGTGTTAAATGCTTTTCGATTAGCTCAAGGTCAAACCAATCCTTTGGCAGTTTATGTACCTGATTTAATAGCTCATCCAAATCAAAGGTGGCAATACCGTCAAAATAGTCCTTCATTGCACGGTCGAACTTATCAAAGTAACGTTCATCTTTGACCATGACGGTTTTTGCAAGCTGATAAAATTCATTTTGATCTGCAAAGACCAGCCCTGCTGCCACTGCTTGGTTCAAGTCAATCAATTCACGAGTTGAAACAGGAACACCGTATTTTCGAAGGGTATAAAACAATCGCACAAACATAGGCGAATAAAATCCAATAAAAATTAAATATCAGGAGGTCAAATCCAGTGTGAATGCATGTGATCTTGTTATTTCATCTGCAACTGAGTCTTGCCTTTACATCCACCATTATGAAAAATTGATTCCTACAAGTAAAGCCAAAAGCTTTTACTGTGTGTTCATATACGTTGCCCTACCTACCCAAAGAAACACAAACGGCATGATTTATTCGCAAGTCGCATTTCTTTCTTTAAGTGATTTTTTAAGAGTTTCATATTTGCGCTGAACATCGAGACGATCCTGCTGCAACTTTTCAATGGATACGATTTTATGAAAACCTTGATGGTTTCTATAGCGGTTAAAGTCATTTAGATTCAAGATCACAAAATCATAGTATTTCAGCTCGAGTACAGTTGCAGCACAGGCCTTTTGTTGAATGGTCGTTTGAGCTGCGAGATGATCTGATTGATCAATGAGCTTTTCTTTAAGTTGATGTTCTGCAACTTGCGCCCAATACGCATCCTGGAGTAGCTGTTGATGCTGCTGTTCAAACTGAGCATCATCCATCGCATAGCTATACCCAGATAAATACAAGCTCGCAGCCAACAAGAGTACGGTCGGCTTTAATCTCTTAGTTACAGCTATGTGTACTTGAGATAAGTATGCGCTTGTCTGCATAATTCACCTTTATATTTTTAATGCTCAAAATAAAAGCCGGATAACCGGCTTTTAAATCTTTTAAAGAATTAATATCAATTAACGACGTGACATAAATGCTAGACGCTCAAGCAATTGCACATCTTGTTCGTTCTTAATCAAGGCACCATAAAGCGGTGGAATTGATTTTGATTTATCTGTGTTGCGTAAAATATCTTCTGGCATATCATCAGCCATCAGCAAACTCAACCAATCAATCAACTCAGAAGTTGAAGGCGGTTTCTTTAAACCCGGAACTTGACGTAATTTAAAGAAAATTTGCAGTGCTTCAGAAACCAAGGTATTTGAAATATTTTCAAAATGCACATCGATGATTTCACGCATGGTTGCTTCATCAGGGAATTCAATATAATGGAAGAAACAACGACGCAAAAAGGCATCTGGAAGTTCTTTTTCATTATTTGAAGTAATGATCACGATTGGACGTTGTGTTGCCGTAATCGTTTCACCTGTCTCGTACACAAAGAATGACATTTTATCGAGTTCATGCAGCAAATCATTAGGGAATTCGATATCTGCTTTATCAATCTCGTCAATTAGAAGTACACAACGTTCTTCACTGGTGAATGCTTCCCAAAGTTTACCCGGCTTAATATAGTTTTTGATGTCATAAACACGGTCATCGCCCAACTGACTATCACGCAGACGGGATACGGCGTCATACTCGTACAAACCTTGTTGAGCCTTGGTCGTCGATTTGATATGCCAAGTAATGAGCTTAAGGCCTAAACTTTCAGCCACTTGTTCGGCTAAAAGTGTTTTACCTGTCCCCGGCTCACCTTTAACCAAAAGTGGCTTTTGCAATGAACGTGCAGCTTTTACTGCAAGTTTTAAGCTATCGGTCGCAATATATTGATCTGTACCAGTAAATTGTTGAGTTTCAACAGACATGACATAACCTTATTTTTTTATTTAAAGCGGTGAAATTTTCTTGTTTACAACGTGCTGTGGTTTCGCTGCATTGTATTTGGTCCAAAAATAACCGAGGACTAAACCAATACCCACCACAAAGAGAATCAACGATAGATTCAACCAAACCAATGGCTGATCTTTTGTTAATACACCAAAAATCAAACCAAAAATCGCAGGTGCGATTGCTGCATTTGAACCTTCAGAAACGGTTGGTGTTAATAAAATAGCAAATACGATAAGCCAACCAATGGCACCGATCGTTTTGGGTAAGCGCTTCATCAGCCCATACCAACACAACAAAGCAATTACAGCCCCACCTAGGTAAACCGTAATTGCAATACTGCTTTCAGGAATTGAGTCCAATACCGATACTACACCATTCATTTTCACAACTCCTGAATTAACTTAAGCGCCGCGCAAGCCTTCTGGCTCAACTGCATTTGGGTCAATTAAACCTTCTGGAGGCATTTGAATAAAGAACCCTTTTGTTTCAATTGAATCTAATACATGCAATACGTTCACACGTGCAAGTTTGCGTGATTCACTGAGTTCTAGATCCATGACAAATGTGGCACGACCAAATGCTGTACGTAAAGCATCAGGCATTACTGCAAGCGGATCTGTCGCTTCAGTTTCGTTTTCATTAACTTCAGGACGAGCAATATAAAGATACATTTCATCTTTTTTGCTCGATTTGTAGATAGAACAGTACATAATTGAATCAATACTCATTAAACGCAAGGCAAAGGATACATCAAAAAAAAGACTGATACATTAGTGTTTATTAACGCATCAGTCGTGAATTTGTATAAGTGATAGTTCTTTAATCAATCAGAACTTATTCCAACACTTTCATTTGACCAGAAAGATAGCTTTCATCGGCATGCAGCACTTCAATTAAAGGCTTCGTCAGCAAATCATAGCGCCAGCCCAACAAATAACTCGGTAAATCTTGTTCATCATTATGAAAAACCACATGCTGATACAAAGCATTTAACCATTTTTTGCGCATTAAAACTTCTTTAGGCACAGAGGTTTCTTGTACTGCACGCTGAATAACGGTATCGACGCGTGAACCAATATCCTGAGAAGAGTGACGAATTGGACGTGCCATACGCAGCGGCCATTCAGCTTGTTCAGGTAAAAACTTCAACAAATCTAAAATAATTTTACCATGCTCACGCACAATGTTCGGACGAATGTCTTTCACCGCACTCAATTGAAAATTATTTTTTGGATTCTTTTCTACCATATCAATGATGGTTGAGTTTTTAAGAATAAAGCTACGTGGCTGATTTAAGGCTTTCACCATTTGCTCACGCCAAACGGCCAATTGCTGAATTTGCATGAGCTGACGACGTGAATGTCGATAATTACCAATATCGTGATACAGCAAATGGATCGGCGTTTCAGTGCCAATTTCATAAGTTAAATTTTTGCAGTCCTCAAGCACACAATTTAATAAACTTTTCGCAGCCAACTCATTTTGAATCGTTTGGCTTAAATTCATTAAATAATGTACATCATTCGCTGCATAGTTCAATTGCTCGGCACTGAGTGGACGAGCCAACCAATCTGAACGTGTCTGATCTTTATCTATATCTACATCGAGCATAGTTTTTAAGGCATTTTGATAGCTGACTTGTAAGCCATGCCCTAAAAATGACATCCCAACTTGTGTATCAAAGACATTTTCTAAAGACTTATGCTGTGCATAGTGATAAATCAGGTCGATATCTTCACTACAAGCATGAAAAATGTTTTGCTGAGCCGCAAATAATTTTTGCCAGAATTGGCTTAAATCGAGGGTTGTACCATCAAGTAAATACACCTGATTTTGTACATTAATTTGGAAAAGTCCAAGTTTGGGCCACAGGGTATCTACTTTTATAAACTCGGTGTCGAGTCCGTAAATCGAGCTTTGGTCCATAAGATTTAAAACAGAATTTAAATCTGGCTGATTTTGAATGAATTGATACATAAGTTGCTGAGTCTAATTTTAGATGCTCTATGAGCTTATATTAACTGATATATATTATTTATCTATAAGGAAAAACGTTATTTTAGTGACTTATTTTCTTTATTTGGCTTTTTTATTCATTATTAACAAAAACTTTAATCGTTATTAAGTATAAATAATTAGGTGAATTTTATACAAAGCGAAACGAGTTTCGCTCTATAGTTACTTCATTCGCATTCGGTTATGCACGGCCTGACTTAAAGTATGACTATCCACATATTCAAGCTCACCACCCTGTGGTACACCCTGTGCAATACGGGTCATTTGTATTGGTAAATGCTTGGTCGCTTCAACCAAATAATGTGCTGTCGCTTGACCTTCTACCGTTGCATTGGTCGCCAAGATCACTTCCTGCACTTTACCATCACTTAATCGTTGAATTAAATATGGGATACCAATTTCGTCTGGGCCAATACCATCGAGTGGCGACAAATGTCCACCCAATACATGATATTTCCCTCTAAAACTGCCACTTTGCTCGATTGCCATGACATCTGCGGGAGATTCAACCACACAAAGCAGTTGATCATCACGTTCTGACGAGACGCATATGTTGCACACTTCATCTTCAGTCAATGAATGGCAAATTGTACATTCATGAATATAGTTGGTTGCTTCAGTCAAGGCATGTGCCAAACCAACAGCGCCTTCCCTATTTTTCATGATTAAGTGCAGTGCCATACGTTGAGCCGACTTTGGCCCAACGCTTGGCAAAATACGCAATGCCTGTACAAGTTGATCAAAACGATCACTAAACATTCAACGTATTCCTTAGAATAAACCTGAAAGACCTGGTGGAAGCCCCATACCCGAGTTTGCAGATTTCAGTTTTTCTTCTGAAATCGCTTCAGCTTGACGTGAAGCATCATTCATTGCTGCTGCAATTAAGTCTTCAATCATATCTGCATCATCTTGAAGTAGTTCAGGATTGATTTCAATACGTTTCACCACATGACGCGCAGTCATAGTAACTTTAACTAGACCACCACCTGCTTCAGCGTGAACTTCAACTTGTGCAAGCTCTTCCTTGGCTTTTTTAATGTTGCTCTCAACTTCTTTTTGCATGCGTTGAGCTTGCTGCATGAGCATATTAATGTTCATAAAAATCTCCGAACAAAACTGATGAATTCACTTTAGATAAGATCTAAACCGCGTGAAAGATCGCGAATAATATCATTAATATCTTCTAAACCAACAGATACGCGAATTAAACCTTCGCTAATCCCTGCTGCTTTTTTCGCTTCTGCAGACATTCTGCCATGAGAAGTCGTTGCAGGATGGGTAATTGTTGATTTTACATCACCCAAATTACTTGTAATAGAAAGGAACTTGGTATTATCAATCACGGTCCAAGCACCTTCACGTTCGCCTTTGGCAACAAACGACACAACTCCGCCAAAGCCTTTTTGTTGCTTTTTCGCCAACTCATGACCTTCATGATTTGGAAGTCCCGCATAGTACACTTTTTCAACTTTCGGGTGCGCATCCAACCATTCAGCTAAAGTCTGAGCACTTGCACAATGTGCTTTCATACGTAAGCTTAAAGTTTCTAGACCTTTCAGGAAGATCCATGCATTGAATGGACTCATCGAGTTACCCAGTGTACGAATAACACCTGTAATCTCTTCCATCAATTTTGCACTACCAACAACTGCACCACCGAGCGCACGACCTTGACCATCAATATATTTTGTTGATGAGTAGATCACGAGGTCCGCACCAAATTTAATCGGTTGCTGTAACACTGGTGTACAGAAGGTATTATCGACTGCAAATAATGCGCCATGCGCATGTGCAATATCGGCAATGGCTTGTAAATCACCTACTTGAGCTAATGGGTTTGACGGTGTTTCAATAAACAATAGGCGTGTAGTTGGACGAATCGCTTGTTTCCAAGCATCTAAATCTTCCAAATCAACAAAAGTAACATCAACGCCAAATTTGATGACATATTTTTCAAACAGAGAAATGATCGAACCAAAGACAGCACGTGAACAAACCACATGATCGCCAGCTTTCAAATATGCCAAAGTAATTGCGTGTACGCCCGCCATACCTGAACTTGTCGCAACCGCGGCTTCAGCACCATCCAAAACAGCTAAACGTTTTTCGAAAGTTTGTACAGTTGGGTTGGTATAACGTGAATAGGTATTGCCTTCAATTTGACCTGAAAATTTTGCTGCGGCATCTGCTGCACTTTCACAAACAAATGATGAAGTCAGGAAAATTGGCTCGCTATGTTCACCCTCAAAAGTACGAGTATGACCTGTACGAATCGCTAAAGTCTCTAATTGGTATTCGATGTCGTCTTGTTGGCTCATCTGTATTACTCAGTCGCGAAGAACTGCCTTTGTGAAGAATTGCCAATATTTTGAGCGTCTAAGCTATTTAAGGTCAAGGTAAAATACGAAATTATCGCTTAGACTTCGACCAATCCTACAAGGACTTAGGCAATTGACAGTTATGCACCCTTTCAAACAGAAATTTCTGGCGCAGCAAAAGAAAATTAAACACCTGTCTACACGTGTGTTTAATGCAAAATCGCTGGTCCTTTCTCAATCGACACCCTATGAAGTAATTACTGAATATAAACATGCAAAAGTTCGGTATTACGCTTCGCCTGATCGTAAATACAAAGAACCCTTGGTGTTTGTTGCACCACTGGCCATCAATATGGCGATTTATGATTTGTATCCATATCGCTCATTGGTGAAACATTTTCAACACAGTGGCTTTGATGTCTATTTGTTGGAATGGGGAAAATTAAACTATCAAGATCGATTCTTAAATTTTCTATCGTTTATTGATGATGTGATTCCCCATTGTATAGATCAAATTTGTCAGCATGCAGATAGTCGATACATCTCGCTACACGGTTGGAGTATGGCTGGAGTCTTTGTCACGCTGTATACCGCATTACATCAACCTGAACATGTTAAAAATCTAATGGTGATGGGCGCGCCGATAGATAGCTATGCCTCAGGTCGTATCGGAAAGTTATTTCAAAAAACCAATCGCTTGCTTTCACGTAGTAAGAATTTACAAGATACGGTCTACACCGGGAAAATCCCTAAACATTTTATCCATACACCGGGTGTGCTCAATGCGATTGGCTTTAAAATCGTCGATCCAATGGGTTGGTTCAAAAGCCAAAAACAATTTCTTTCCAACTTAGATAATCTGCATGATCTGTATGAACATGCAACCATGGGCGATTTTCTCAATCACATGATTGACTATCCTGGTGGCATTAACCAAGACATGGTATTCAATGTTTGGCTGCAAAATCCGCTTAAAAACGGCATTATTCAATTGAAAGATAAAGTTATTCAATTAAAAAATATCCACTGTTCATTGTTGATTGGCGCGGGTTCTACCGATCAAATCGTTACTGCCGATGCGGCAAGTCCTTTAGGCGAATTGACAAGTAGTCAAGATGTCACGTTTACTCTCATTCCCGGTGGTCACCTCGGCCTGATGTCGAGTCAAAAAAGTGCCAATCAATTTTGGCCAACTTTGACCCAGTGGCTTACACAAAGATCCAGTTTATTGAAATAAAAATTTAGAGGGTAAAGTAAAGATGATTCAGTCAGTTGCATTTATCGGATTGGGCGCAATGGGTTCCCGTATGGCAGCGCACCTACCAAAACAGTTCGACACGGTTTATGTCTGGAATCGAAACTTTACCAAGGCAGAGCAACATGCTGCTGAATTTGGTACGCAAGCGGTTGCTTTAGAACAAGCAGTACAAGCGGACATTATTTTTTCCTGCCTACCCATCAGCCAAGATGTTGAAAATTTAATTGCGAGTGTAACGCTGAAATCAGGCTCGATTTGGGTCGACTGTACTAGCGGTGTGCCCGAATCAGCAAAAAAACTCGCTGCTGCCTTAAAGCAACAAAATGTTGCATTCTTAGACGCCCCTGTGAGTGGACAAACCATTGGCGCTGAAACTGGAACATTAACCATCATGATTGGTGGTGACGCAGCAGCCTTTGAACGTGCATTACCTGCGATCCAAACATTTGGCAAACTGATTAAACATGTAGGTGAACCGGGTGCGGGTTTTGCCGTCAAAGCTGTAAACAACATGTTAATGGCTGTAAATCTTTGTGCTGTTGCTGAAGGATTCACCACCTTAAAAGCGCATGGCGTGGACTTACATGAGGCACTCGATTGTATTAATGCGTCGAGCGGTAAAAGCAATGTAACTGAAACAGTTTTACCGCAGCGCGTACTGAATCGTAGCTTCCCATTAACCTTTGCACTTCCATTACTTGCAAAAGATACGGGAATTGCTGTTGATCTGGTGCGACAAGCAAAACTTTCAGCGCCTGTGCTGTCTTTGACGCAAAACTTAATCCAAGCAGCAAGTGATCAAGCTGAAGAAAACAGTGATTTTTCAAGCGCTATGATTATGTATGAAAAATGGAGTAAAATTACAATTGAGTAATAACTCGCCATTGAATAACGATAAATAACCATCATATTGTACTCTAGTGTCATAACACACATTGTTACAAATGACAGAGGAAACTCGCATGAACAAATTTACCCTTGTAACTTTGCTAGGTGCTGTAACTTTAATCGGGGCTTCTACTGCTGTTTTAGCATCTGAGCAAGAATGCCAAAAGTTGAAAAATGACCATGACGTGATTTATGCATCGAAAGGTTTTTGCTTTAAAGATCCTGATGCTAAAGCGAAGTTCGGCAATGACAATTGCTACACAACTAAGCCTAAATTTTCAGAAAAAGAGCAACAACGACTTGACGCGATCAAAGATCGTCAGAAAGAATTGAACTGTAAATAATTACGATTCAATTCGCTCAAGGAATTTAGCAATGACTTATGATGATCAAAATATTTTTGCTCGGATTTTACGCGGAGAACTTCCTGCGTTTAAAGTCTATGAAGATGATCAAGTACTCGCTTTTATGGATGTCATGCCACAGGCCGAAGGTCATACGCTCGTAATTCCTAAAACCCCTGCTATTACGCTGCTTGATTTAGATCCAGAAGCGGCTGCTTATACCATTCAGGTAGCTCAAAAAGTTGCAAAAGCAATGGAAAAAGCCTTAGACGTGAAAGGTATCGTATTGATGCAGTTGTCTGGCGCTGCTGCGGGTCAAACTGTTCCGCATGTGCATTTCCACCTAATTCCGACTTCAGTGCATGAATTAGGTAAACATGCCGCACAAATGGGCGACATGGAAAAAATCAAAGCCATTGGCGAAAAAATCAAAGCAGCACTTTAAGTTCAATTGAGTTTAAAGTGATGATCAATGGAGCTTCGGCTCCATTTTTTTATGTTTAGAATATTGTGCCAAGTCATTTTAACTGCAAAATTTAATATTTAAAAATAACTATAAATATTTAATAAATATCAATCTTTATAAATAAAAATACAATTTAAACCAAAAATCACCTTTCACCGTTTTGAAATATTTCCTTAATAGAACTGTCTTATTTGTAATGAATACTTAGCGCCATTAGATAGCGAAATTACTTCTAGCCAAGCTACTGATAAAACATATTGATATGACTGGAAAAGTCTTCTGGAGCTTCAAATGAAAAAAACTCTATGTGCATTAGCAATCGGGGCAACAATTCTTACACCAATGATGGCATCTGCTGCAGATGTAAAAATTTATGGCCGTGCACATGTCTCTCTTGACTATCTAGATGATGGTAAAGATTACAACGAAGTTGGTCTTTCTTCTAATGCTTCACGCTTAGGCTTCAAAGTAGATCAAAAAATTAATGATGACCTCAACGTATTCGCTCAAATTGAGCAAGAAGTAAACTTTGCAAGCGGTAGCCAAGACAGCAAAGGTATAGATTTTTCAACACGTGACACATTCGTGGGTTTAAAAAGTTCAACTTATGGTCAAGCACGTGTAGGTCGTTTTGACAGCCCATTTAAAGTCGCACGTAGCCCTGTGAACTTCTTCGGTGACATGGTTGGTGACGTTCGTAACGTAACACGTGTCGGCAACTTAAAATTTGATGAACGTAATGAAAACACCATTGAATATAAATCGCCAAAATTTGGCGGTGGTTTCAATGTACTAGCTGCAATGTCGATGCATTCAGGTACACAAATTGACCGTGAAACAGATGGTGAAGGCAAAGATGACAACAAAGCCTATGACCTTGCTCTAACCTATAAAGAAGGTCCAATTGATTTTGCAGCAGCTTACGAAAAGTATGATGAAAATGCAGCAAACGCAGCTGGTGGTGCAAGTCGTGATGCATTCCGTATTGCCGGTGCATATAAATTAACTGAAGAATTTAACTTGGGTGCCTTATACCAAATTGCCAAACACGACAACGATACAGCCAACCCAGATGCGCAAGTTTTCGGTGTAGCTGGCGAATATAAAGTAACGCCTAAAACCTCAGTACGCGGTGAATACTTCTACCGTGACGTAGATGCTGATGATGCCAATGCAAGCTTGATCGGTGTGGGTGTAGAACATAAGTTGGATAGCACATTACGCGTATACGGCAACTTAGCAACTGTGCTTAACGACAAAAACTCTAAACTCAATCCTTGGAAAGAAGGTCGTAGCTTCGGTAACGGTATCACAGGGATCGGTGATGAAAATGCAACTGCACTTTCTCTTGGTCTACGTTACGACTTCTAAGCTGCAATATCTCCCCCAAAAGACATACTCCGGTATGTCTTTTTTACTCTTAAATTCAAAAAAGAAGAGCAACAAAGATTAAATTATTAGAGAGAAGCAAGTTGAGTTCGCATTTTGCTTCCGACCGGTCAAAGTTGCATCATGAACTATACTCATCTCACTCAAGAACAAAGATATCAAATATACAACTCGTTATGCAGAGGTTTTTCTAAGGCTGTACTAGCTCAAATCTGATCTGACGGTTACCAATTGCTTAAGGCTGTACCGCTTAGTAACCACCTTCTGTTTTCATCACTTGGGTATCTGTTTTATACTTCGATAAAAGCTCACGTAACGAATTCATGAGCACACTGGTGTCGACACCCACGGCAACAAATTCTGTGCCTAACTCGATATACTTCTGAGTCACATCATGCTGTGTCGACAAAATACCTGCTGCTTTACCCGCCTTACGTATACGCTGAATTGCATCAATCACGGTTTTTTGTACTTCAGGATGGTTCGAATTCCCCTGATAACCCATCGTCGCCGACAAATCCACCGCACCAATAAATACCCCATCGATGCCATCAATTTTCAGTATTTCATCTAAGTTTTTAATCCCCTCAACCGACTCAATCTGAATCAGTAAACAGATATTTTCATGTGCAGTTGCATAGTAGTCTGGAATACTGTTCCAACGTGTTGCACGTGCTAATGCTGCACCTACTCCACGAATACCTTCAGGTGGATAACGTACGGCCTTAACCATAAGTTGAGCTTGTTCAACAGTTTCAACCATAGGAATCAGCAAGGTTTGCGCACCGATATCCAACAATTGTTTAATCAGTTGCACACTACCAATTGGAGGTCGAACCACGGCTTGCGAAGGATATGCAGCAATACTTTGCAATTGCGACAATGTCGTCCGCAAATCACTTGGCGCATGCTCGCCATCAATGAGCAACCAGTCATAACCTGCATTTGCAGCTATTTCAGTACCATAAGCGTCGGCTAAACCGACCCACAAACCAATCTGCTGTTCGGTTTTTAATTTTTTCTTGAAATGATTGGTGTAATCCATCGCTGCTGTCTCATGCTTAAACTATGATTAACTACAATTGATTAAACGCCTTTTGGCAAAAACTACCAATAGCATTTATCTATCTTATGATTTTATATAACTCTAATTCGCACTTCATACAGCTTAAATCTGTTAATTTTTAGCCATTGAGTCCAGCATATACGACTAAGATCTATCTTTGGAAAATTTTCTCCTTAGACCATTTGGCCATTTATCCGCTAAACTACAGCAAACTATATCTGGAGATATTCGATGGATCTGTTAAACGTATCAAAACAACGCTATACCACGAAAGCATATAATCCTGCTAAAAAAATTCCACAGGAACAATTTGAGCGTTTATTACAAATACTCCGTTTAACACCATCTTCCATTAATATTCAGCCTTGGCATTTTTTTATTGCAGATCATGATGCAGCCAAACAACGCATTGCCAAAGCTTTAGTAGGAAAATATGCCTACAATGCTCCAAAAGTTTTAGATTCATCACATACGATTTTATTCTGTACTAAAGCAGACATCACTGCAGAGCATTTAGATAATCTTTTAAATCAGGATGATCGTAGTGGTCGCTTTAAAGATGACAAAGCCAAACAAGGTCAAAAAGACAGCCGTACAGGTTATGTCGATTATTATCGTAATGAAAAAGGTGATATTCAACGTTGGGCTGAAAACCAGACTTTTATTGCTTTAGGTCAAATGCTTTTGGCAGCAGGCATTGAAGGTGTGGATGCAACACCGATTGGTGGATTTGACGAAGCGATCATCACTGAAGAATTGGGCTTAGTTGAACAAAACTTGATTCCTTCTGTACTGATGACTTTAGGCTATCGTAGCGAAAATGATTTCAATGCGAAATTACCTAAATCACGTCTGAATGCTGAAGAAATTTTTACACATCTTTAGGCTTTCCATAAAACCGACGAAAGGGGCAATTTTGCCTCTTTTTTGTCATTTCAGGACTTATTATTTAAACAATTATCGAGTATATTCTGCTCAAAATATACTCAGGTTTCTCCCTATGCCTACAGCTATAAAATTACCTATGAAATTTCATTGCGAAGCGTGCAATACAGTTTATTTACAAAAATATGCGGGCGATATGCTCCATAGCTATCCAAACTGCCCAAATTGTAAACAACCGGGTCAGTTACAAGGCACCATTGAAACTCAAGATTTCCTGAAGCACCCTGTTGCTGTGGGTAAATGTTATTTTGAAAACACCTTACAACGTTTTCAACAACTCACACGTTAACTATGCATCTAAAACTAAAAGCCCTCAAATCGAGGGCTTTTTTTATAACGATATATTTAGCAACAATGTGAAAATATAATATTTATAAATTGGTCTGAACTTTGCTGAATAATTTGAATCAGAACAACAAATCAAGCAGAGGTGGGACATGTCATATTTACTACAAATGCCGATGAAGTTTGAATGCGGTCATTGCCATCAAATGTATCTGCATACTTATCAATATACTGATCATCACTGCCCTGAGTGTCCGACCTGTCGAGATCAAGGACTGCTCATGGGCGTGGCTGAGTGGGATGATTTGCTACAACACCCGATCGTTTTTGCTAAAAGTTATCTTAGACAGACATGGCATATGCTAAGCAAACCACACTCATGATCCCTGCAATCAAACCAAAGACGGTTGCGACTCTCAATTTTTCTTTAAAGATGATGAGGCCCGCAACCACACCTAAAACCACGACCAGAATATTCATGCCAGCAAAGACGATTGCTGGTGTGTCTTTAAGCAACATGTGGGCTTTCACATACAGTGCAATATTAGCAAAGTTTAAGAGACCTAAGCCCAATCCAGCGAGGATATTTTTGGTCTTCCCCAGACTGCCGTGTTGTACAATGTTATAAATACTCGAAAGTAGAAATGCACAAATAAACACCAGATTTAAAGTCACCGCAAACTGCATGCCCAAACCTGAGGCAAATTTTAATAGCACATCAATCAGTGCATAGCCTGCCCAAACGCTTAATAAAAATAAAATCCCCTGCTTTCCATCAATGCTTCCCTTACGCTGTGAAAATAAAATTAACAACACCGCAAGTACACCAAGTGCAATACCAATGAGCTTAATGGCATTAAAATATTCACTGAAAATAAAATAGGCTGCGCTAAGAGAAAGCACAACAGATAAGCGCTGAGCCAATTCGGTTTTTAAAATACCCGCAGTTTGCAGTGAGCGTGCTAAGCAATAAAAAATCGTCGGCAGTAATACACCCAAAGCCGCAATTAAAACCCACGGTGTTTTATTGATCGATATATGAGCTAGATCCGGCTTAAACCATAGAAAACATAAAATACTCGCAGATGCATAATTCCATGTGATCATTTGTGCAGGATTAAAACCCCGATCACGACATAGTTTTAGAATTACTGAAACGAGAACACTGCAAATCGCGGCAGCAAAGATCAATTCCATGACACGCTCTTATTCTTGAGTTGTATTTAAAGCAATTTTTCTAAGTTCAAATCAAAGAAAAGCCCACTTAATTGTGGGCTTTTCTTCAAAAATAATCTATCTCAAGACAAATTATTTATAGTGACTCACCATTTTCTCTAAAGAAATTGGACGAATCTTGTCAGCATTACCCGCTGTACCAAATGCTTCATAACGATCGATACAAATTTGTTTCATTGCATCAACAGTTGCAGAGAAGAATTTACGTGGGTCAAATTCAGCTGGTTTTTCAGCCATCATACGGCGCATAGCACCTGTAGATGCAAGACGTAAGTCAGTATCGATGTTAATTTTACGAACACCGTGTTTGATTGCGTCTACAAGTTGCTCTACTGGAACACCGTAAGTTTCGCCGATGTTACCACCGAATTCATTAATTACAGCCAACCATTCTTGTGGCACAGAGCTTGAACCGTGCATTACAAGATGCGTATTTGGTAACGCAGCGTGAATTTCTTTAATACGGTCAATCGCTAAGATGTCACCTGTAGGTGGACGAGTAAATTTGTACGCACCGTGTGAAGTACCCACTGCAATTGCAAGTGCGTCAACATTGGTATCTGCTACAAATGAACGCGCTTCTTCAACTGAAGTTAAAAGCTGAGAATGGTCAAGTACGCCTTCAGCGCCTACACCATCTTCTTCGCCAGCCATACCAGTTTCAAGGCTACCTAAACAACCGATTTCGCCCTCTACTGAAACGCCACACGCATGTGCCATTTGAACAGTACGACGAGTCACGTCTACGTTGTATTCGTATGAAGTTGGCGTTTTACCGTCTTCACCTAAAGAACCGTCCATCATCACTGATGAGAAGCCAAGTTGAATAGAACGTTGACATACATCAGGGCTAGTACCATGGTCTTGGTGCATAACCACAGGAATATGTGGCCATTCTTCGATTGCTGCCAAAATCAAATGACGCAAGAACGGAGCGCCTGCATACTTACGTGCACCCGCAGATGCTTGTACAATTACAGGTGAATTTGTTGCATCTGCTGCAAGCATAATTGCACGCATTTGTTCTAAGTTGTTTACGTTGAATGCTGGTACGCCGTAAGCATGTTCGCCGGCGTGATCCAAGAGCTGGCGCAATGAAATAAGAGCCATAATATCCTCCCAGGTAATGCCGCATATTCTACATGCTCAATCATTTCAATTCAGCAACAAATAACACTATTTAAAAAAAAATCCCTGCATTTGCAGGGACTTTTTAAATAAAGACAACAATCTTAGTGAGCTGCTGCTGCTGAAGCGGCTGTTTCAGCGTCAGCTGTTGCTTCGTCTGCAGGTGCATTTGCAATTTCAGCAGGAACATCTTGGTTCTTTTCATCCAATACTGGCTTATCAAGTTCATCAATGGCTTTTTGTTGTTCTGGCGTTGTTTGAGCATTGTCTACGGCAACAGCAGATGCTTCTGATTCCGTTGGTGCGGACTCTTTTTTAGCACAAGCTGTCAAAGTTAATGGTGCGATTAAAAGTACAGCAAGTGCAAGTTTTAAGTTCATCGTTGTTTCCTACTACTGCGAATTAGGTGTTGCGATGAATTTTATTGCAGAAATATTGCACTTTGATGACGGCAAAATGAATGGGCGATAAAAAAGGCTGACCGAAGCCAACCTTTTTTAATACTGTACTATCTTATTGATAATACTAAATTAAGCACGTTCGATAAGCGCTGCTACAGCAGGAAGAGTTTTACCTTCAACGAATTCAAGGAAAGCACCACCACCAGTCGAGATGTAACCAATATTGTCTGCAACTTGATATTTATCAATTGCAGCAAGCGTGTCACCACCACCCGCGATCGAGAAGCCTTCAGATTCTGCAATCGCTAAAGACAATGCTTTGGTGCCTTCGCCGAATTGATCAACTTCAAACACACCTACTGGACCATTCCATAGAATAGTTTTTGAAGTTTTCAAGATTTCTGCAAATGCTTTTGCAGTTTCAGGGCCCACATCCAAAATCATGTCGTTGTCTGTTACATCTTCAACTTTTTTCACAACAGCTTTTGCAGCAGCTAATGAACCAAGGAAGTCAGCAAAATCAATTTCAGCAGCATCAGCAACAACAACATCTGTTGGAAGTGGTACAGATACTTTTGCAGCAATGGCTTTTGCTGTGTCGATCAGGTCATTTTCACAAAGTGATTTACCAACATTAAAGCCCGCAGCAGCTAAGAATGTATTGGCAATACCACCACCCACGATCAATTGATCACAGATGTCAGATAGTGAAGTTAATACATCTAATTTAGTAGAAACTTTTGAGCCTGCAACAATCGCAACCATTGGTTTTGCAGGAGTTTTAAGTGCACGACCTAGCGCATCAAGCTCAGCAGCAAGTAAAGGACCTGCAGCAGCCACTTTTGCACAACGTGCTACGCCTTCAGTCGATGCTTCTGCACGGTGAGCCGTACCAAATGCATCCATAACGTAGACATCACAAAGTGCTGCATATTTAGCAGATAATTCAGGATTGTTTTTCTTTTCACCTACATTGAAACGGCAGTTTTCAAGTAAAACCACTTGACCTGGCGCAACGTCAACACCGTCCAAATAGTCAGTGATCAGTTGAACGTCTTGACCCAAAGCGTCTGTTAAATAAGCGGCTACAGGTGCTAGAGACTGTTCTGCTTTAGGCTCACCTTCAACAGGACGACCTAAGTGTGAATACACCATTACAGCAGCACCTTTTTCTACAGCTGCTTTAATTGTTGGCAACGCCGCACGTAAACGTGCATCGCTTGTAATCACGCCATTTTTAACTGGTACGTTAAGATCTTCACGGATCAGAACACGTTTACCCGCCAAATCTAGGTCAGTCATACGCTGAAAGTTCATGCATTACTCTCTTTTATTGATATCAAAACGCGACGATTTTAAATGATTATGCAGAAAAACGTTAGCTTCTTTTGCAGAAAAGCTATGTAGAGCCAAAGTTTTGTTATGATAGCGAAAAGCCTTATAAAGATTCAGCGCTTATGTCGATTCATCCAGACCCAAATATTAATCGTTTAAATGTTTTAGGCGAACCCTTGGCAAGCTGTTGTTTTGATCCGATTACCGGATATTTTAGAAATGGCTTTTGCCATACAGCAACAACAGACCTTGGTCAGCATACGATGTGTGCACAAATGACATCTGAATTTTTAAACTTTTCCCAAAAAGTTGGCAATGACCTAATCACACCCTTACCCGAAGTTGGTTTTCCAGGACTACAACCTGGTGACTTCTGGTGTATCTGTGTGACTCGCTGGGTGGAAGCGTATCAAGAAGGATTTGCCCCACCTATTAAAATACAAGCGTGTCACCAAGCGGTGCTGTCTTATGTACCGCTTGATGTACTTATGGAATATGCAGTGTAATGAGTACTCCCAAAATCATTTTGGCTTCGAGCAGCCAAACCCGTAAAGACCTGATGGACCGTTTACGGATTGATTACCACTCAATCGTACCAGATATAGACGAAACACCTCGCGGTGAAAACCATGCCGATGAGTTAGCGAAGCGACTGGCATTTGAAAAAGCTTCTGCGATTGCAAACCAGCACCCAGACGCAATTGTGATTGGTTCTGACCAAGTCGCATGGCGCGAAGGCGCACCAGATATTTTTATTGGTAAACCGCTTTGCGATGAAAAAGCCATCAAGCAGCTTCAAGCCAATTCAGACAAAATCGTTTATTTCAGTACAGCACTCAGTGTCCAACAAAAATCAACAGGTTTTGAACAAACCCTTGTCGAGCACTATAAAGTGAAATTTCGCAAACTTAGTTTGCCTGAAATTGAACGTTATGTTCAGGTTGAACAGCCGCTACACTGCGCTGGCAGTTTTAAATGTGAAAGTTTAGGGATTAGCTTATTTGAAGAAATGATCGGGCAAGACCAAACCACACTCATGGGTATGCCGATGATTAAACTCTGCAATATTTTGCGTGAGCTTAAGATCTTAGTCCCATAATTTTAAAATCTTTATCTGTTACAGCATAATAAACACATCATTAGCTCTTTATGGGCTAATGATTAAAAAGTCACTTACTTATTTATTACAACCAAGAACTGAAAACATGAAAACGTTTAATTTAATTTCATCTAGCCTCATTAGCATTAGCCTTCTATTTTGTTCGACAAACGGTCATACCAATACAGTGAATCAAACTGTGACCAACTCTCAGCAATACAATAAAAACTTAGTCAATGAATGGGTTCAATATAAATTTATCTTTGCTGAATTAGAACAACAAGGCGCTGCAATGCAGGAGCAAATCATTCAACAGCTAGGGACTAAAACCAAAACCGGTGGTAGTAGCACGCCAGAACAACAAATCAATAAACTGGTTGCTCTAGGCAAACAAAAATTTGAAAGCATTCAACCACAAACAGTTGAAGTGAAAAAACTTCTAAAACTACAAACCGAAAATGTTGAAATGATGGCAAAAGTCATGCCGAATCATTTCAAATTAATGTCTGACAAAGAAAATACTAAAATTGACACCAATGCACATTTTGAGCAATTCATGAAATTTTCAGCGACAACGGCTGCTGCCAATAGCTATGATTTGGAAGTTGAAAAATTAGTCATGCAATATCTCAAAAACAATCCTTTAAAATAGTCTCAAGCTAATCGAAATAATTTAATGAAATAGAGCCTTGCTAAAAACAGGAATCTCAAGGGACAATATATCCATTAAAATTGTATGTATTTAGCTATGGCTCATTCTCTTGACATCCTCGGCGGCATAAGCGCTGAACAATTCCTTGCCGAATATTGGCAAAAAAAACCATTATTGGTTCGTAATGCACTCCCTGAAATTGCCCAAATACTTGAACCGAAAGACGTTCTTGAATTGGCTTTAGAAGACAATGTCACTGCACGTCTCATCAAACAAAAAGATCGTGATCCTAACCAATGGACAGTGAAATCTTCTCCACTACTTAAAGCCGATTTTCAAAAAATGCCGAAACTGTGGACTTTATTGGTTCAAGCTGTCGATCATTATTCTTTTGACCTAGCAGAGCTTTGGAAGCAGTTTTCATTTATTCCGCAATGGCGTCGTGATGACATCATGGTGTCATATGCACAAAAAGGTGGCTCTGTCGGGCAACATTTTGATTTTTATGATGTATTCCTCGTACAAGGCTATGGTCACCGCCGTTGGCAATTAGGTCAGATGTGTGATGCCGATACTTCATTTGTCGAAGGTCAACCGCTTCGCTTACTGCCAGAAATGGACGTTCATTTTGATGAAGTGCTTGCTCCCGGCGACTTACTTTATGTACCACCAGGCCTATCACACTATGGCGTAGCTGAAGATGAATGTCTGACGTATTCATTTGGCTTCCGCATGCCAAATGTCACTGAAATGATGGATCGAGTGACAGACAAATTCACAGACAATCCTCTACTTAAAAATCCATTAACTGACATTTTACGTGACCAAATCAGTGCGATTGGCCAAGTGACTGAAAATGAACTTGAGTATTTAAAAGAAAAGTTATTTGAACAATTGCAAAATTCAACCGTACTTGAAGATGCAATCATGAGCTTAATGTCAGAACCTAAATATCCTGACAATATTCCTGAAGCAGAAGAAATCGGCACTGATGATTTAGAGGAAGCTCTAGATCAAGGCTATCAACTCATGTTAGAACCTGCTTCACGCTTACTTTACACAGAGCAAGATGGTGATATTTTGTTTTGGGCAAATGGTGAAGGAATCTGTATCTCAGACGAATTTGCATTGCATTTAAAAACCATTGCCGATGGTCAAAGTCTAGCGCTAGACGAATCTTTATATGATGCTGATATTTTAGAAGATATTGCCATGCTATTAAATGAATCTGTACTCATGCTCGTCCCAACAGAAGCTGAATAAAATCAATAAAAAAGGGAGCGTCACGCTCCCTTTTTATGCTACTGAATAGCATTATTTTCGCTTTCTACGATTTAAAAAATCTTCGACTTGATCGGCTTTTTTCTCCACGATGACGCGATAAACCCATACAATCAATAACACCAATCCAATAAACCAAAGATAGCGCATCACGCTGTATTTAAGGTGAAGACATAGACTAGAATGTGGTGATCGTAGATACCATCGGAATTCAAATATAAAAGCCTAAAAACAAAAGCGAAGCTATGGTGACAAGAAAAAAGGCACATATTTTCAAAGTTTAAGTCATTATTCATCGCAGATTCAAATCCCAAGTGCGACACATTTGTAGTTAGTTGAAAAAGTTAGATGTATTCATAGAATCATTAGACTTTTTCAACTCGCAATTGGAAAGCACACAATGAAGAAATACACCCAACTTTCTCAAGATGAAAGATACAAAATTTATGCTACTTTGAAAAGTAAAAGTTCAATCACTACCCTTGCTCGGGAGCTAGGGCGTTCACGATCAACCATCTACCGTGAATTAAAAAGAAATACTGGGCAACGTGGATATAGGGCTCAACAGGCAGCTAAATTTGCAAGTCAAAGACGGTACCGTCCTTCATCATCAATGACAGCATTTGCCTTCGCGTATATTGATTATTTGATTGGCTTGGACTGGTCACCAGAACAAATTTCAGGTGCTTTAACACAACGCAGTTGGCTGGATGCACCTTCACATGAATGGATTTACCAGTACATTTATCAAGATAAATCAAAAGGCGGTAAACTCCATCTACACTTAAGGCATCAGAAGAAATATCGAAAACGAGGTTACAAAAACACGGATCGTAGGGGTCAAATCATTGATAAAACAAGTATTCATTGCCGAGATGAGGTCATTGATAACGACAACGTTTAGGAGATTTCGAAGGTGACACGGTGATTGGTAAGCATCATAAAGGTGCTTTATTAACTCTCGTTGATCGAAAGAGCCTGTACGTACATATTGTTCATTTAGGGCCAACGAGAGCATCCCCTCAAACGATTACTTATGCATTAGATCGTTTACGAATGAGCCATGCTTATAGCGTGACATTTGATAATGGCAAAGAATTTTCCGAACACAAAAGAATTACTGATACCGGCATAGAGGCGTATTTCGCTGACCCTTACAAGTCTATTCAGCGAGCTAGAAATGAAAATACGAATGGTTTAATCCGTCAATATCTGCCAAAATCATCATCGTTTGATGACGTGTCAAACGAACAAATAGAGCAGATAGAATTTGCACTCAACCATCGTCCTAGAAAAACACTAGGTTGGTATACACCGAGTGAAGTTATGGCTGGTTTTTATACTGTTGCACTTGCTGCTTGAATCCGCCATTTTAAAAAAATTTAAAGTCAAATATCACAATCATGGTTTTTTTTACATACTTTATCCCAGTATTCATAATCTTTTGAATTATTTAGTTTTTTATAATAAAGTCTTAAGTTGTAAATAGCATCAGGGTTCCCATTTATTGCTAATGGTTTTATTATTTCAATAGCTGTATTAATATTAGCTCCCACACCATACCCTTTAAAATATAATGTTGCTAATTGGATCTCCGCTAGAGAATAATTTTGATTTGCCGATAAAGTGTACCACTTGAAAGCCGCCTTAAAATCCTTATTAACCCCTATTCCTTCAAAATACATTTGCCCAATATTAAACTGCGCATCTGGATTACCTAGCAAAGCAGCCTTCTTATAATATTTCAGTGCCTTTTCTAAATCTACATCATAACCATAGCCATAATTATACATCACACCTATTAAATTAAAGGCTGGCGCGAAATTATCATTTTCAATCTCCTTAAAAATTGATGCTGCTTCTGTATAATATCCTTGCTCTAATCGAACTCTTCCTACATTATAAATAGCTGGAATATAATTTTCATTTCCAGCTTCAGCATAATATTTTAATGCAGAATCTAAATTTTTATCGACATAAATTCCATTCTCATAAAAATTCCCAAGCTCATTTTTAGCATAACTACTAATATTATTTACGTTTTCTAAAGTTAATAATTTTTTATATGCTTTTTCATACTTTTTCTTTTCAAGCAGACCTTTATACTCATTCAAAATATTTTTTTCTTGCTGTTCGGATAAAATTAATGGTTCAGATGAGCTTGATGAACAAGAGCTTAAAAAAAATACTATAACTATAGCCAAATCCTAAAAACTATAGAACAATAGAGATATGGGATATTCAAAAGATTTTAAAGATAAAGTCATAGAAATTATGATTCGAGATGAAATGTCTGTGCGAAAAGCAGCACAGCATTTTAACATCTGTATACAGACGATTCAGAACTGGAAAAAGTCCACTACAAACAAACCTATTCCTGGCCGTCCAGCTAAAATTAGCAGAGAGCAAATATTAAAGGATGTTGAACAATATCCTGATGATTATCAGTATGAGCGAGCTGAACGTTTAGGAGTAAGCACTCATGCGGTATTTAATGCGTTACATGCCGCAGGAATATCGCGTAAAAAAAGACGTTAAAGCATCCTAAAGCAGATCAAAATCAACGTCAGCAATTTCAAAATCTCATAGAGTGTTTAGAAGGGAAATTGCCTCTGATTTACATAGATGAAAGTGGTTTTCAAAGTGAAAGTACCAGAACTCATAGTTATAGCCTTCAAGGAACACGTGCTGAAGGTGAATTTAACTGGCAGTTGAAGAATTGCAGTAATGCGATCGGTGCAATCATTGAAAATAGATTGTTGACAGTTGGTGTGTTTAATTGTTCTGTGAATACAGAAGTATTTGAATGTTGGATTGAACAGGATTTATTACCTAAGTTGAAAGAAAGCAGTGTTTTGATTATGGACAATGCGACCTTTCACAAAGGGAAAAGACTTCAGGAGTTGATACGTTGTGCAGGCCATTACATTGTGTGGCTTCCTAAATATAGTCCAGATTTAAATCCAATAGAAAATATGTGGTCACGAGTCAAGGCGATTCGAACTAAGTTTAGAGTTAAAGATATTGATAAATTATTTAAAGATTACTGTAATGATTTATTTGGTATTTAGCTATAAAGGTAAAAAATATAATCTAAAGTTCATAACTAATCCGTGAATTCAATATCACTTATTTCTTAATATTTTATAAAAGTCGTTTAAACCTAATAACAGATTAAACTTACAATATTCTAATTAATCAAATTTAAACACGTATAAAATTCGCAATATACTTTTAATAATAAAATAAGGGCTGATAAATCAGCCCTTATTTTCAACTACTTAATCAATTAAGACAATTGAGCAGCAGCAATTTTCTTAGTATCAACATCTTTAGAAGCGTCAGTATAGTCGCTCATTTTGTCGAAGCTTAAGTATTGGTAGATGTCAGCAGACATGCTATCAATTTGAGCTGCGTATTCTTGGTACTCAGCTGGAGTTGGTAATTTACCAAGTACAGCAGCAACAGAAGCAAGCTCAGCAGAAGCTAAGTAAACGTTCGCACCTTGACCTAGACGGTTCGGGAAGTTACGAGTAGAAGTCGATACACAAGTAGTGTTCGGAGCTACACGTGCTTGGTTACCCATACATAATGAACAACCTGGCATTTCTGTACGAGCGCCAGCTTTACCATAGATGTTGTAGAAACCTTCTTCCATCAATTGACGTTCGTCCATACGAGTTGGAGGAGCCAACCATAGACGAGTAGATAAAGAACCACCAGGAACTTTGTCTAGAAGTTTACCAGCCGCACGGAAGTGACCAATGTTAGTCATACATGAACCAACGAATACTTCGTCAATTTTTGTACCAGCAACGTCAGAAAGCAATTTAGCGTCATCTGGGTCGTTCGGGCAGCAAAGAACTGGTTCAGTAATTGTAGAAAGGTCAATTTCATACACTTTAGTGTATTCAGCATCTGGATCTGCTTTGATTAGGCTTGGGTTCGCTAACCATTTCTCCATGTTTTCTACACGGCGCGCCATAGTACGAGCATCGCCATAACCTTCAGAAATCATCCATTTCAACATAGTAATGTTTGATTTAAGGTATTCAGCAACTTTCTCTTCAGAAAGCGTGATAGAACAACCAGCAGCTGAACGTTCAGCAGAAGCGTCAGAAAGTTCGAACGCTTGCTCAACAGTAAGGTCAGTTTCCATTTCTGTAAGGTCGATCTCAAGGATACGGCCAGAGAAGATGTTCTTCTTACCTTTTTTCTCTACAGTTAAGTCGCCTTCTTGGATCGCAACGTAAGGAATCGCATGTACTAGGTCACGTAGAGTGATACCAGGTTGCATTTTACCTTTGAACTTAACAAGAACAGACTCAGGCATGTCTAGTGGCATAACGCCAGTTGCAGCAGCAAACGCTACAAGACCAGAACCCGCTGGGAATGAAATACCGATTGGGAAACGAGTATGCGAGTCACCACCAGTACCAACTGTATCTGGAAGAAGCATACGGTTTAACCAAGAGTGGATAATACCATCACCTGGACGTAGAGAAACACCACCACGGTTCATAATGAAATCAGGAAGCGTGTGCTGCATTTGAACGTCAACTGGTTTTGGATACGCAGCTGTATGACAGAAAGATTGCATAACTAGGTCAGCAGAGAAGCCTAGGCAAGCAAGATCTTTAAGTTCGTCACGAGTCATTGGACCTGTTGTATCTTGAGAACCAACAGTAGTCATCTTAGGTTCACAGTAAGTACCTGGAAGTACACCTTGACCTTCAGGAAGACCACAAGCGCGACCAACCATTTTTTGAGCTTGAGTGAAGCCTTTACCAGTAGCTGCAGGTTGAACTGGAGTACGGAATAAAGTTGAAGGTGCAAGACCAAGAGCTTCACGAGCTTTAGTTGTTAAACCACGACCAACGATAAGGTTGATACGGCCACCAGCACGTACTTCATCTAAAAGAACTGGAGTTTTAAGTTCAGATTCAGCGATTTGAACGCCGTCTTTGAACGCCGTTACTTTAGCAGCAGCGTGGTCGATTTTAAGCGTGATTTCGTCGCCCATGTTCATGTTTTGAACATCGATTTCTACTGGCAATGCACCAGCATCTTCCATAGTGTTGAAGAAAATCGGAGCGATTTTAGAACCTAAGCAATAACCACCGTCTTTTTTGTTCGGAATGTGAGCAATTTCGTCACCAAAGAACCAAAGTACAGAGTTAGTTGCTGACTTACGAGAAGAACCAGTACCAACAACGTCACCTACGTAAGCAACTTGGTTGCCTTTCGCGATAAGCTCTTTGATTTGGCTAAGTGGACCAACTTCGCCAGGAACTTCTGGATTGATACCGTCACGTACGTTTTTAAGCATTGCGTTAGCATGTAACGGAATGTCTGGACGGCTCCACGCGTCTTGTGCAGGTGACAAGTCGTCTGTGTTCGTTTCGCCAGTTACTTTGAAAACTGTAAGTTTGATTTCTTCAGGAACGTCTTTACGGCTAGTGAACCATTCAGCATCTGCCCAAGATTGCATAACTGCTTGTGCATTCGCATTGCCCGCTTTTGCTTTATCAGCAACGTCGTGGAACGCATCAAATACAAGAAGAGTTTTCTTAAGTGCGTCAGCAGCTAATTCAGCAAGCTCTGCATCATCAAGAAGTGCAACTAAAGGAGCAACGTTATAACCACCAAGCATAGTACCTAGTAGGTAAACCGCACGTTCTTTAGTTACTAGTGGAGAAGTCGCTTCACCTTTTGCCAAAGCAGCTAAGAAAGCAGCTTTAACGTATGCAGCTTGGTCAACACCCGCTGGAACACGGTTTTCTAGTAAATCAACTAAAAATGCTTCTTCGCCAGCTGGTGGGTTTTTTAATAATTCAACTAATGCAGCTGTTTGAGCATCGTCAAGTGGCTTCGGTGGGACTCCGAGTGCGGCACGTTCTTCAACGTGTTGGCGGTAAGCTTCTAGCACGGTGTTATTCCTCTTTTTTAAAAAATTATTTACGCATTCCTGCTTTAAATAAAGCTACGCAAATAATATGGACTGCTAAATTTTACTAAAATTCCAGTTAAAAGTTAATGCACTACAAGTGTTTCTTCGTGATGCCCGTTATTTTATAAATAAATGATCCTCATATCGTTTATACATTAAGCAAAATCAATACTTAGAACACGCTTTTCTTGCGCATATTAACTTTTGACTAAAATTAACCATCAAAAAACAGGCAACTAAATGTTGCCTGTTTTTATCAGTATTGGATATTCCACCTTAGTGGACAGTGGTTGCAGTGATATATTGCTGAAGTTCCGCTCGATCGCCTGTAAATCTGAGGCACCATTCGTCCTGACATGTGGTTTGATGTTGATTACTTGCAAAGCTGATATCGACCAAATAGCGTTGAGAAAATTCATCTATTTTTTGGCGTAATGTGACTTTATCTCCAATGCTGAGCACGTAGTTCCCACCACCGATAATTGCTACGCCTTGTTCATCTTCTAGGAGTAGATCTGAGTGATGCATATAACCTATAACGTCCATATTCTGCTCCTCTACTGTTTTTTATTCTCCATTTCATTATTCATTAAAAAGATTTGCTTTTCTATATTTATGATTTAGCAAGTTGTCACAATTTGTATTCCGCTCTGCTTAGGCTATTTTAAAATCTTTAAGCATCTCATATTCAAAGTAACCCGAAGATAAATATGCATTCGCAAAATAAGCATGAACTCCATCATATGGCTAAACAACGGATAGTTGCCCTGTTGTAACTACTCACTGCTGAATAGAGCCTTTAGGTTTTGCTTTACGCGCTTTCTCGCATAAAAAACCGTTCCTTAGAACGGTTTATAATCTGGCATTTCGGTATGCGGTGTTGCGATACATTTTTCAGTAAACTCAGCACGAATTTTTTCACGTGCTGTTTCAACATCAGTATTAATCTCAGCTTGCGGCAAGGCATAAACTTCATCAATGATGTTCAGGATAAATCCTTTGGTGGTTTCATCCTCAATTTTGTTGGCATGCTCAACTGCTTTGTCTTTTTCAATTGCATTTTGACGATCTAACATAATCGTACGTGCAGCATTACCTACACTGCGGCAGTAACCCTGCCACTGCTCTTCAGGGGTTAATGGTTTTTTTTCAGCACAGCCGACCAAAGCCACCATAACGGATAAAGCAAATAACTTTTTCATGAACTTCTCCTTACGAGGGGCAATATAAAAGATCGTAATGGATTTGTCATTTAAATTAGTCGCAACCGAACAAACAAAAAAAGCCCTTTCGGGCCTTTTTTATAAGTTTGCATTAACCACAAGTTGCTTGAATAATCTTTTGATTGATTGGATTTACAGTAACAGTTACGCGCTCTACACGATAATCCATTGTCACAGGCTGCCCAGGTTTGACTAGACGGACAATTTGAGCTTGGCTAATCGCCTTGATCTGATCTTCTGTCAATTTTGCTTGACCAATCAGAGTGTTGGCCTTTTCAGGTACACATTGGGTCTGACTACTACGGAATAATGCCCATTCTTCAACCACTTGCCCGTTTGGCAGATGGCAATACCCCACCTGACCATTTGCTTCATCACGAATCTCAAGTTTACCTTTTTGCTCTACACAATATTGGCTGGCTGGATTTGCTATACCAATTTTTTCTGGCATATTTTCAGTTTGCTGTGTTGTGCTACAACCCGCCATAAGTGCTGTCAGTGCAACTAAAATCCATATATTTTTCATCATGTCTATTTCTGAATATAAAAATTTAACTTATCAAGTTTGTGGTAAATAAACGAGTTGTTTATTGCAGTTTTTAGCAAGCACTCTTTTTCTGTGATTGGGTGTGATATCCAAATTGGGCAACAACACATCCATTGTTCAATAATTAGGAAATCCATGAAAGAAGAATAAAGGATTAAGCTGTATTGGGTTATGAAACCCGTTAAAAACCATTGCTGAACGTTGTCGGGGTAACAAACTAGGATAGAGATTCTATTTAATTGCTGGAATCTATAATTTGGAACTGCGTAAAAATGACTTATAAAAGAGGTCTATTAATTGAGTAAGATATAATCTTACTTCAACAAAGTTATACATAAGTTACTAACATGCTTAATATTTCAGCTCAATCTTAGATTTTTTTCGACTTAATGCTATGACCGAGATTTATCGACATCTAAACCAAAATATATTAAGGCCAATGATTTCGACAAGACTGAAGTATCTATTACGCTCACAATATTTAGTTTTGCTGCGCTAAAAAAGCTTGAATCGCCTGCTGTGCAATTTCAGCATCCTGAAAAGACTTTACGCCAGACACGCCCATTGCACCAACCAACTGCCCTTCATACATAATCGGCTCACCGCCTTCCAGCATGCCTGAAAAGGTATCCATGGTCAGAAAGCCCATTTGACCGCCTTTAATAATGTCTTCAAAAAGTTTTGAAGGACGGCGGCTAATCGCAGAACATTTGGCTTTTTCTAAGCATAGGTTTGCTGTCATTGGCGATGCACCATCCATGCGTTTCATCGCTAACAAATTGCCTGTCTCATCCGTAACCGCAATGCTGACATTAAAACCATTTTCGACTGCATAAGCATGTGCTGTGTTTAGTAAAAATTCTGCATCTGCCAAAGTTAAATAATGCTTGGTTTTCATTTAAAAATCCTTCTCTTAAAAAACTGAACTTAAAACAACAAAAAAAGCCCACAGCAGGCTGCGGGCTTTATTCTAAAGCAGAATTTACCAATTTAAATGAAAATTACTTCATTTTGGCAAAAACTTCTTTCGCCATTTCAATGGTAAATGCAATATCTTCATCGCTATGCGCGCTTGAGAAGAAACCTGCTTCAAATGCTGAAGGTGCTAAGTTTACACCGCGCTGTAACATACCGTGGAAGAAAGTACGGAAAGCATCTACATCACATTTCAGAATTGAATCAAAACCGGTGATTTCAGTTTGATCAGTGAAATAAATACCGAACATGCCGCCCACTTGCTGCGTAAAGAACGGAATGCCCGCTTCGTCTGCAGCTGCCTGTAAACCAGCAAGCAAACCTGCCAATTTTTCAGTCAAAGTTTCATAGAAGCCCGGCTGACGCAAATGTTTAAACATCTCAATACCGGCACGCATAGCCAATGGGTTACCAGACAATGTACCTGCTTGATAGACCTTGCCCAGTGGTGCAATGCATTCCATCACTTCGCGTTTACCCCCAAATGCGCCAACTGGCAGGCCAGCACCAATAATTTTACCCAACGTGGTTAAATCAGGTGTTACGCCATAATGTGCTTGCGCACCGCCAAGACCGACACGGAAACCTGTCATTACTTCATCAATGATAAAGACCGAACCATGCTCATCACACACATCGCGAATTGCTTGCAAGAAACCCTCTATAGGTTTCACCAAGTTCATGTTGCCTGCAACTGGCTCGACAATTACACCTGCAATTTCTGAACCGAATTTTGCAAAGCATTCTTTAAGCATCGCAATATCGTTATACGGCAGTGTTAAGGTATGTTTAGCGAAATCAGCTGGAACACCTGCAGAAGTTGCTTCACCCTCACCCTTTGTCAACAAGCCTGAACCCGCTTTAACCAAGAGTGAATCTGAGTGACCGTGGTAGCAACCTTCAAATTTTACAATCTTGTCACGGCCGGTATAGCCACGAGCAAGACGAATGGCTGTCATAGTCGCTTCAGTCCCTGAATTAGTCATACGAACCAATTCAATAGACGGCATAATTTCGCAAATAATATCCGCCAAAGTCGTTTCATGAACGGTTGGCGCACCAAAACTTAAACCATCAACAGCCGCTTCTTGAACCGCTTTAATAATGTCGGGCTGCGCATGACCTAAAATCATTGGGCCCCAAGAGCCGACATAGTCGACATAGCGTTTTCCGTCTACGTCATAGAGATATGCGCCTTGCGCTTTTTCGATAAATACCGGTGTACCGCCTACACCATTAAATGCGCGTACAGGAGAGTTTACGCCGCCAGGAATATGCTTGCTGGCTTGTTTAAATAATTGTTCTTGCTTAGCAGATAAGCTCATAAAAATTCTCTACTTATTCAATCTAAAAAATAAAATTAAGCTTGTTCAGCAAAAAGCTCAGACCATTCATAAACACGACTGCTTACAGCAGACATTGAACGACCTAATACATCACTAATCACAGCACAAAGATCAGCACCCGCTTCAATCACTTCAGCAGAATTTTCTACAGTTAAACCACCAATTGCACAAATAGGTACATTTAGTTTCGCTTTGGCTTGTTTTAGCGTTTCTAAGCCAATATTGCCTGCTTCAGGCTTAGTTTCAGTCGCAAAAATGGCGCCAAAAGCCACATAGTTTGCACCGTCTGCAATCGCCTGCTCAGCCAGTTCTAAAGAATTATTACAGCTTCGACCGATCAAAACATTTTTAGGTAAACGTGCTACAGCTTCAGCAATTGAACCGTCATCTTGCCCTAAATGTACACCCACACCATATTGAACTGCAGTTTCTAAATCGTCATTAATAACAAAAGGCACTTTGTATTGATTACACATATTTTTCATGTATTCAATTTCATAAGCCTGATCTTCCTTTGCCACTTTTTTACGGCGATATTGCAAAACAGCAACTTCATAAGTTGCCATCGCGCCTTCGAGTTTGGCTAAAAGCAATTCGATAGGATCATCATTGGTAATGAGGTATAAACCACGCATAGTTCAATCACAACTTAAAACTTTTGAATATTATAACGATTAGGTCTATGAAATGTTGCTTGGGGCATAAAATTTTAATGCTTTGCCGCTGAGAAAGTTATATTCCTTTTCACAGGACTGCTTATATAAATGTTTAATTGAATTTTCTGTAGAAAATGGCAAAAAATACCTATTTTCAGGTATAGAACAAAACTGATACAAATTATTTAATACTGCAACAGAAGAACACAAAACGCAGCGCATAAAAACACAACACTTTATAAAAATAATAATGAGTAACCTATTAGACTTTTTGGTGCTTGGTAAGAAACGTTTTGGGGAGCGTTCAGAGCATCAAAAAGTCTAGCCTATTTTTTTTGTGAACATTTTTGTGGTTAAATCTTTCAAACAATAGACCTTTTCTAAGGCCATAAAAAAAGCCTAGAGAAGGTCACTCTAGGCTTGGAAAACTGGGGTTTATCGTCTATTTATCTTTCAGATAAACAGTGAATAAACAATATGAACATTATTAGACTAATCACTCTAAACTTACAAGTCATTTACTCAAAAAACTACACCAAAATCAATAAAAATTAAACGTTTGATTAATAAATAGTTAACTATCAATCTTATCTAAATTACGGTCTTTTAAGCTTAAGTTCCCCTTCACAATATCAGACAGCATGCGCCAATCGGAAATAAAGCTGTATAAAGGCTGCTTGAAACTTGCCGGCTTATTTTTTTCAAAGAAAAAATGTCCGACCCATGCACAGGCATAGCCTGAAACCAGACCATAAGCAAAATACTTTGGTTGTTTTTTTAAAATTGCTTTCATGAAGAAATAGAGTCCTATACTGCTGCCTGTGGCATGTAAACGTCGGCTCATGATATTTCGATGTTCAGTCAAATAAAATCGATAAAATTGCGAGTAGTCACGAATAGGCAACTGAAATTCGGGCTTTAAATCTCGATTAAACTCGGGTTGTACTTGTGAATTCATGTTGTGCTCATCCTGAACTTATTTTAATCAACATAGCTTAAAATTCGTCCGCGTTAAAGGCGTAAAATTTTATTTTGATCCCATGAAAGTCGAACCATTGTGAATTATACAATTGATGGAATATCCATCTTTTAAAACTTTTCTTAGTCCAAAAGCAGAGTTTTCAAATCCGTCAAGTCTTACTTCTCAACTGTTTTTCGCTACAATCGATACGCGTTTAACTCATAGAAAATTTACGCACATTTTAGTTTTTCATTTTTATAAAAATTTAAAGATCGCTTCATGCCAGATCATGAAGTTGTGACATCAGGACAGAAAACCATGGTTGAAGTTGAATTAAAGTTCCAGATTCCAGAAGCACGTCGAACTGCATTATTAAAAGCACTCGATCCAAAAAAATCGGAACAAATTCAACTTAAAGCTAAATATTTTGATACCCCAGATCGAAAAATGGCACAGCAGCATGCAGCCTTGCGTCAACGTTTAGAAGGAACGCGCTGGATTCAAACCCTGAAAGCTGCAGGTAAAAGTCACATTGAACGCTTTGAACATAACTTAGATTTGGGTGAAGTTGAACAAGCTCCTGCTTTAGATTTATCGGTCTATGCCAATGAAGCTGAAGTTCAATCGGTTTTAAAAACCACTTTAGGCGATCAGCAAAATTCTCTACAACTTCAGTTTGAAACTGACATTCTGAGAACTTATCGTGTCATAGAGTTTGAAGATGCCAAGATCGAAGTTAGCTTAGATATCGGCTGTATCCGTAGCAACAATACAGAAACAGAGGTTCACGAAGTCGAATTTGAGCTTAAAAGTGGCTCTATTCAATCACTCCTTGCCTTTAGTTTTGAATGGGTTAAAAAGTACCATTTGTGGTTAGACGTTCGCAGTAAAGCGGAAATCGGGAATTTGCTGGCGTTTAATCAAACTGTGAGTCCAGCAGTTGAGGCTAAAGAATTTCAACTCAGTAAAAAAGACACTGCCGCAAAAAACTTACGACTTTTAATTGCACAGGACATGCAGCACCTTCTGCCTAATATTGCCGCAATTTCTGCAGGTGTTGCTCAGGCCGAGCACATTACACAAGCTCAAAAAGCACTCCATCATTTACAATTAACCATTTCGCTGTTTAAAGATTGGAACAGCGATATCGTTGAAAAATGGGCTGTGCAATTGGGCGCATTTAAACAGCAGTTTGAACAATTACACCATTTTGAGCACATGCAAAATACCTTGGGTGGCCTTTTACAAAACCCAACGACCTCAGAAAATTTAACCAAAGATATTTTGTATGCCAAAGAGAAGTTAGGCAATTTGGTTAAATCGACTCAAAATGTGCATCATTATCTTGAGCTTTTAATGTTTAGTTTGAAAGTCGATGAAGCACCGCAACAACATGATTTTAAATGGTATGCTCAAACTACCCTTCAAAACCAATATAAAGCCCTGCAAGAGGCTTTAAATGATGCCGACATTAACAATTTTGAAAGCTTAGATGTGCTTTCTCAGCGCATACAAGAGCTTAAATTTAGCTTCCCAATTTTGACGTCTATTTATGATGTAAAAAACTTGCAGAAATATAGTAAAGCGCTCAATGATGCACAAGTCGCGGCTCAGGAATATCAAGTCCTTTCCTCTTCTGCACAATATATTCAGCAAACAGAGCTGGAAGCTAGTGATTGGTTTGTTCTCGGCTGGTTGACTGCAAAACAAGAGGTTTATGCAGATAAGCTATTAGAAGCGACCGAGCAATTCCTTGTCAGTCGAAAACTCATTAAATAAAACCTAAGGGAGATTCAATGAGTCTCCCTTTTTTATTTGTATCCTACATTGTCATATAGATATTCATTTGTTGAACATTCAGGTTCATAGTCGGCTATTTTCAATTCATCATTTCCTTAGTTTGACTCAGTTACATTGAAATATTTTGAGAACCTATTATTTTTGTTTTCTGGATAAAAACTTTTAAAATAAGCTATCTGAAAACTTAGATTCAGGGTGGTTTTATGTTGAAAAGTCACATACCTGTAATTTATCCCCTATTTTCATTTTCACTTATTTTTATCTTTTTCCCATTACTAAGTGCTTGTAGTGAACAACATAAGCCTGTGCAAAGCACCGAATTAAGGCGCACGGCATCCTTACAAGTCGAAAAGCCGCTTTCTCCAACTCAAAACTTTGATCAGACACGAAGAACCTTTAAAGTCCTGCGCAATAATAATGAGGACTATGGTGATGAGTCTTACCAAATCAAAACCAATGCTGGCATACTAAGTATTTACAGTATGAACTTGAATCCGCAACAAGGTCAGTTACTGTCAAGCGTCAAGTCTGGAGAGTGTCTAACTCTATCGAGTCAAAGTGACAATTTAATTGCGGTTGACGGTTATATCAGTGTGATGGAATTGGGCGACATTAAAATTCATCCCTGCAAATAAACTTCAATATAGTATTTGCATATCAGTCATTCAAAAAAACTAAGAAAATTGCCTTAAGGCTACACTGCTATTGGGGGTTTAATTCATAATCCATACTGATTTAACCTTGTGCTAATAACCCCCATGATTTCATGGCATTACTCACCATGCGTTGTAATTGTGTCAAGGCCATACCATCACGTGCTTGTATCGTCATCCCTTGCAATAAGGTCATATAAAAATCAGTCAATTGCTCTGCATGAGCCAAACTTTCAATTTCGGCATTTGCCATAGTGGCTATTTTCACATTAGGGCGTGGATTACATAATCCAAAGCATCCTTGTGCAGCGAACTAAATTCACATTCTAAGTAATATCGTCAACATATTTAATTAACTGATGTTACGCGCGTAAAAGTAATTACGCATTTTTAAAATGATTTTTAAGTCTATTCGACGGAGTCTTACATCTAGGGTTTAAATAAAGGGATTAGCCTTCGGCTGGAGGTACTCTTACGAAACGTTGTTTCTCATTCGGCAAAAGTACCCAAAACCATTGTCATCCGCAAAACTCGTTCACTAGCGTCTACTTATTCAAAGTATCGCAAAAACATCTTTAAATAGATGTAGTTCTGTCTCAAACACTTGCGGATGACGTTGCCGCGTATCGCTCTTTTATTTGAATCAAATGGCGCTTCTGATGTTACTGCGTAACATCAGTAATTAACGATATTTATTAATTAACGATATTTCCCAAAGATTTTCCACGTATTGTTATCTGCTAAAGGGTCACTATAGCTATCGCTACGGGCTTTACGTGGTTTGTCACGGGCATCCACCAATTTAAACTCGTTTTCGACACTAAGTACAATGCCATTCACATAAAAACGAGTACGGGTATAATCACTTTGCCCATGTTGAAATACATAGGTTCTGAGGTCAATAAATTCACGGTGTCCGACCAAGGCTGCAGTGTCATCGCTGTCTAGCCAATGTCGCATCGCTTGAATTTGATCTGCTTCAAACTGCCCACATTTTTCAACCAAACTTGCAATACCACGAAAGGTTTTAGATTCTTTCGCACGTGTTTTGTTGATTCGAATACGATCCACATGAAAATAAAAAAGCGGCAGATTCAAATGACTCGGCAAATGGATTGCATCAAGGACTTCATCTTCCACAAAGGGTTGAAATAAGTCTTGAGCACGTTCAATTAAGCCTGTCCACTGTGCATAATATTCGGCTACTTCAGACTGTGTACCATAATAAATGGGCAGCCCTTCTACATTGGCTAAGGTTGAGGGCGGCCAAATATTTTGTCGAAGTAATGCAATATCACTTTTCAGACTTTGCACTGCGATTGCGTCTTGCATGAAGCATTCCATTTTACTTAGGCTATTTTTTAGATTAAGTCAAAGGTTTAGTTTCTGCAAGGCTTTGCCTATAATACTGCATTAGATTTTTATGCTAGGACACATTCATGGTTCAAAAGATTGAAGCTACTGATGTAACCGAAGAAGAAGCGTTGAATGCAGCTTTCTTTGAACGTGCGGATGAATTTATTAAACAAGCCAATGAATTTTGTCGTGTTGAAAAAGGTTCTCAAGTTAAACCTGCAGAAATGCGCGGCCAAGTGAGTGCTGCCATGTTATTTGGTACTGCTCGCTTTAATACTTGGGTTGCTGCAAATGGCTTCAAAGATGGCAAAGAAATGCGTGATGCCAAAGACCAAGTGATGTCTTATATTCTTCAACAATTTCAAATGATGCTTGAAGATAATTATGATGAATATTGCGAACAGTTTGAAAACTATCTTCGCTTCCGTCATAACGAAGAATTCCATGCAAATAAGCATGATGACCACCACGATCATCAGCATTAATCAAAAGCCCTTCGGGGCTTTTTTTATACAACTTCTCTTTCACAAAGCTTTGATTTAATATTCAGTCATAACGTTGTATTTTCATCATTCAAACTATTTTCAGTACCTTGCGTATTCGGAAATACAATGAAATACGCAAGAAATGGACATGGTTTTAAGGACAAGGATAGCAATGCAGACGCTCGATTTTGCCATCGTGGATTCACATATACATCAATGGGATCCATACAATACCCCACATGCCGCTTCACTTGCCGTGAAATTATTGGGTAAACATCCCTACTTGCTCGACAAAATGATGCGCTTAGTTAAGCCGCAAGAGTTAATTGACACAGTTGGTTTAACCAAACATGTGACGACACCGTATTTGCCTGAAAATTATAAGCAAGATGCAGGACATTATCTGGTCGATCAAATCGTACATGTAGAAGCGAGCTGGCATGACCATAAAGGCAAAGGGGTGGTTGGTGAAACAAAGTTTATTGAATCTTTAGACTTTAATGCTCAAAAGATTAAACTTGGCGCCATAGTCGGCACTGCAGACCCATGTGACAGTAGTTTTAAGAAAATTCTTAAAATGCATAAACAAGCTTCCCCACATTTTCGTGGCATACGAAAAATGGCAGCTGTACATGAAGACCCAAAAGTTCATGCATGGACCAATGAGCCCCATCTCTATACCAATAAAAAATTTATGAAAGGTTTTGAAGCTCTTGCTCAAATGAATTTAAGTTTTGATGCATGGGTTTATTCAGACCAAATTCGTGATTTAACCGCTTTAGCACGTGCTTTCCCTGAAACATCTATCGTTCTGGATCATTTTGGGACACCTGTCGGTGCCTTTGGACCTGTCGGCTCACATACAGGCTTAACCCAAACTTCACGTGACAATATCTTGTTTCGTTGGAAAGATGATTTAGCTGAACTGGCAAGTTGCCCAAATGTTTATACCAAAATGTCTGGATTATTCATGCCGGTGCTGGGTCATCAGTTTCATAAAGAACAACGCCTTGCATCCAAACAAGAGATTTTCGATTGCGCCTTTCCGCTTATTTCTCATGCTCTACAATGCTTTGGGAAATACCGTGTGATGTTTGGCTCTAACTTCCCGATGGATAGTGTGAGTGCATCCTTGGTGAATATTATTGACGCCTTTTCAGATGCGGTCGCGAGTTATGATCCTGATGCGCTGACTTTAGTCTTCCAACAAAATGCGCGTCAGTTCTACCGCCTATAAGTTCATTAAGCTATTTTGCTATCAAGCTATCCATTGCGGCTCAAAAAAAATCCTCCATCTGGAGGATTTTTTTATTCGGTTTATTTTTGAGTAGATTTTACAGCTTGACCATATTGGTCAGCCATCACCTCAACCAAACGCTCAGGTTGAATATATTTTTTGATGACAGCATTAACATCCGCTTTGGTCAAACTAGCAATGCGTTGATCACGCTTTTCACGATAGTTTAAATCACGACCTTTTTCTAACTGTGGAATCAACATACTATGAATGCGACGGTCATCTTCAAGTGCAGTTAAACGCTTTTTCAAAATACTGGCTTTGGCTGCTTCTACTTCCTGTTCCGTCACGCCATTTTTCAATAAGTTTTGCAAAACTTTATGAACAGACTGAGAAACTTGTGCTGATTTACCCGCAGTGTAGTTTGCATCAATACTCAGTACACCTGAATTCACCCATTCATCAAAATTAATGTCTGCACTAAAACCATAAACCAGTGCATTCTTTTCACGTAACTCTTGAGCTAGACGTGAAGATAACTGTGAATCACCGAGTATGTGGCGTAATACTTGTAACGCAGGAGAATCGGTATGCTCTACACCTACAGGTAGAGTCATAATGGCTTGGTAACTACCAAACTCACGCTGTTCAGACAATGCATGCACTTTCTGTGCAGGATACGCTGTAAATGTAGACTCTAAGCGTTGATATGGCTCGCTGGTTTTCCAATCTGCAAATTCTTTTTTCAGAATTTTTTCTATTTGCTTGGTATCAAAATCACCTGTTACCGCAATTTGTGCATGCTGTGTTTTAAAGAATTTTTGATGTAACTGCTGCACTTGATCACGTGTAGCCGACTCAATTTGTTTTTTCGCAAGTTCAGGTTCGAAGTGATAACGAATATCCCCCGGCTCATAGATCTCGACAATACGCGACAGTGTCATTGCTGCAACGGTATCTGGCTCTGTATAAGGTCGATCTAAACTCGATAAACTTTGCGCTTTGATTAAATCAAATTGTGACTGCTCAAAGGCCGGAGCTTTAATAACATCAATAACATATTGCAAAAAATCAGCAAATTTTTCTTTACGTGCAACCACCTGAATCATCAGGCCATTATCATTTGCACTGACCGTTGCACCACCACCAACATCAATAATTTTATCGGCAATTTGCTGCAAACTTTGATCTTTAGATGCACGGAACATGAGATAAGCTGTCAAATCTAGCAATTCACCTTTATTCATTAAGCTTTGCGCTGTACCAAAATCCAAAGCAATCGTGGCATAGGTTTTGTCATCACGGGTTTTAGTTGGAAACAACGCATACTGAATGCCGTTTTTAAATTTAGCGCGCTGAATCTGCTTTTCTTTCTGATTTAAATATTGCTTAGACTCTGCAACATATTGCTTCACTTCAGCACGATAAACACTCGCATCTTTCAATGGCTCTTCTGCAGGCGCTTGCTGATCTAAAGTTTCAGCAGGTTTCGACGCAGCCTGTTGCTGTGCTTTCTTCTGGTCTTCAGGTGTTGGTAGAATATTTCCTGTCACACGGTATTCAGGCTTTAGAAAATTCTTATACACTTGATTCACGTCGCTTACACTCAGCTTTTGTACTTTATCTAAGTCTCGGAAATATTGAGACCAGTCCCCGTTATAAGCCACAGTATAAGAACTAAGACGCTCGCCAAGTGCTGTTGCGCTATTTTTGACATTGTCAGCCATATTTCGAGTCAGGCTTTTAACACGGCTTAGCTCGACATCATTAAATGCTTTAGTTTGCTCCACACCTTGTGCAAGACTGGTTGCCACTTTATTTGCATCATGACTTGGGCCATATATCGCCCCCATAAACACCAAATTAAAATCTTTATCTAACCATGTGGTGGATTGAACTGCGGTTGCTGTCCCTGTTTCCACCATGCTTTGGTACAAATGCCCACTTGGCTGTAAGGTATACAAAGTTGGAGATACCGCCAAAGCAGTTTTAATTGGTTCGACTGCACCATTTAAATAAATATTAAATTTGCCAAAGTCACTGCCCTTATAAACTGTAAATTCGCGTTGCTTTAATTTCGTTCCATCTAATTTAGGGACTTTGGCCTGTTCAGGAATTTGGCGTGCGGCAATTGGGCTAAATTGTTGATCAATTTGTTTTAATACAGCCGCTTTATCAAACTTACCAGAAATCACCATCACTGCATTATTTGGCGCATACCAACGGCGATAGAACTGGTTTAATTCGTTCATATTGATGGATTGAAGTTCTTTCAAATCACCTATCGGTAAGCGGCCTAAAGATTGATTGCCATAGGCTTCTTTTAAAACTTGGTCGATTAACACTGAAAATGGCTGATCTAAACGAATTTCACGTTCACGCTTAACGATATCAATTTCTGTCGGTACAAATTTTTCCTGAAGTACCAATTTATCCATCCGTTCTGCTTCTAAATGCAAAACTTGATCGATTGAACTTTGTTCAGGACGAATCACATTGGTGTATTTCGTTGAATAATAATCCGTACTGGCATTGGTCATCAGCGTGAATTGGTCTAAGCGACGCTGAAATTCATCACCTTTGACATTTTCAGTGCCTTTAAAAGCCAAATGTTCGAGCAAATGTGCCAAACCACCTTTGCCCGCAGGGTCATTTAAAGAACCCGTGAAATACACCGTATTCATAAACACTTTGCTTTCTTTATCGTTTTGCGCCAAAACCACACGAAAACCGTTATCTAATTTATATTCTTCAATGGTTTGTTCAGTTTTAACCAATACAGGTTGAGCAAAGAGGCTTGTACTTAAACCTGCAAAAAAAAGTGAAAGCGTTAAATGTTTAATACGCATGTAATTCAAGTGTCCTTTATATTTAGCATCGATCAGCGTAGTGCTGTCGATCAGATTGGTTTTGATTTTATGCTGAGCTTTTCAGGATTAATAGTTACTTTTTATTAAATACATGCCGCAGATTTCGACAGCATGTATTTGATTTATGTTCAGATATAAATATCCGACTGCATATATAAACACGCATAGCCTGAGATTTCTATCCGGTCATTTTCAAGCATTTGACAGTGTAGTTCACCACCACGACTTGATGCTTGATATGCCAAGATCTGACGTCTTTGTAGACGTTCTGCCCAAATAGGGACGATTCCGGTATGAATAGAACCCGTAACAGGATCTTCATTGATGCCATTACCCGGTGCAAAATAGCGTGAAATGCAGTCATATTGCTGGGCTGCCGCAGTGATTGCAACATCAGTAATCGTACCCGGCGCTGTAATTGCGGTGCGGATTTTGCCAAGACGTTTTAAGATTTCAAAATTCGGTTGTTCGTCCAAGACTTGTTGAGCCGTTTCGTATTCCACGATATACGCCTGCGCATTCAGATAAACCTGCTTAAAAGGTTGACTCAACCCTAGACGTAGCTCTTCAGGATATTCGCTCACGACCTGTGCCCGACGCACAGGGAAATTCATCAGAATTTTTCCATCTTCAGCTTTATTTACACTAAAAATACCGAGATTTTTGACATGAAATTGGATGTTTTTTTCAGCCGTATAAAACTCAAAAAGCACATAACTACTGGCCAATGTCGCATGTCCACAAAAGTCCACTTCAGTGGTCGGTGTAAACCAACGAATTTCATAATTGCTGCTGTCGATTTTTTTCACAAATGCAGTTTCAGACAGATTATTTTCCAAAGCAATCTGTTGCATCAAGTGTTCATCTAACCATTCATCCAACACCAAAACCGCCGCTGGGTTGCCTTTAAATAACACTTGGGTAAATGCGTCAACTTGATACATTTTCATTGATAGAACTCCTGATTTAGTGATTTATATTAAAGGCTTTTGAAAATATTTCATGCGTTATATGCTATGTAGCAACACTTTTTAATAAAACATCTAAGTTTTAGATGAACTTAAATATAGGCACAATTTTGAAAACGCATATTCACCCCGTTCCTTTAGAAAAATCATACCGACTTTTAAATCATGGGCCGACTGTGCTCGTCTCTGCTCAGGATCAAACCCATACTGGTGTCATGACTGCAGCATGGGCATGCGCCTTAGAGTTCAATCCTGCAAAAGTGACGGTAGTACTGGATAAATCAACTAAAACACGTGAGATTATTGAGAATTCAGGCTATTTCGCCTTACAAGTACCGACACTGAAACAACTCAAACTGGTCTATGCACTTGGTATGATGAGCCAACGTGATGCGCCAGAAAAATTACGCCAATGTGGCGTGGAATTATTTCAATTTAATGCCTCAGATATTCCTGTGGTTGAAGGTTGTGCTGCTTGGCTACTGTGCAAACTTATTCCTGAGCCGCACAATCAACAAGCACACGATCTGTTTATTGGCGAAGTCATTGCTGCCTATGCAGACGACCGCGTCTTCCGTAACGGACATTGGTATTATCATGAAGTAGAAGATGAATGGAAAAGCCTACATCATGTTGCTGGCGGGCACTTTTATACCATTGGTAATCCTGTATCTGTAGATGAGACACCAAACTAAAATAGCGCTATGAACTCTGTCGTTTATTTAGGGTTGAAAATGGATAATCATACCTTTTGAGCATTTTCATGCTAACTTTAACTTAATTTAAAATATTGAATGAATGGATATGGCGTTTAAAATACATACATTGGATGTCAAAAATTCACTGCAAAATTATATTTGGCTGCTTGAGCACACCGAAAGTTATGATGTCATTGCAGTAGATCCTACTGAAGCTGCCTTGGTCGAGCGCTATTGTCAGGAACATCAGCTCAATCTTACGCAAATTTGGCTAACGCATTGGCATAAAGATCACGTTGGTGGCGTACCAGAACTTATTCAGGATAAAAACATTGCTGTTTACGGTCCCCGTGCAGAATTGAGCCGTATTCCATGGGTGAATTATCCTCTCGATCATAATGACCGTTTTGAATTTCATGGTCTTGAAATTGAAATTACAGCAACTCCCGGCCACACCCTCGGTCATATCGTATATTTTATCGATGACATTCATACACTTTTCTGTGGCGATGTATTATTTGCTATGGGTTGTGGACGTGTATTTGAAGGCACCTTTCAACAAATGTACGATTCCTTGAACCGTATAGCCGCATTCCCTGCTGAAACTCAAGTGTATTGTACTCACGAGTACACCCTATCGAATGCGCAATTTGCGCGGCATGTTGAACCCGACAACCTTGCCATACAACAGCGGTTTGATGAGGTTGAATCCCTACGCATGCTCGGGCAATGTACTTTGCCAAGCAGCATTGAATTAGAACTAGAAACCAATCCATTTTTACGCGCAGAAAGTGTTGAAGCATTTCAACGCTTAAGAGAACTCAAAGACAATTTTTAATTGGATTGCGAGGTATAAGCATTTTAGATTTCATCACAAATAAACTGTTTTATTTGTGATGAATGTTTCGGGCCGATTTTTCATTTTATGTTTATAAAATTTGATTGGTTGCAGCAAACTCATCCAATTCAGCTTGAGTCACAACTCGTACGGCTTGCATTTCATCGATACGTACCATCAATAAACCACCTAATGCCGGCTGATAACGTCGTGCACTACCAAATGGTGTATATGCCACTTTGGATTGCTCTGAAAAGACCAACCAATCTTCATGTCCAAGCATCACCGCAACAGGCGTCTGTCCCGCTTGTTGCATCTGTTCAATTTTTGCTTTTACAGCGTGCTCAATGTTCTGCATGCGTTCAATCTACTTATACCAATAGAACATAGTATAAAAGCTTTTCGATAAATCTTGATGAGAAATAGCATTGCAAGCTCACCTATCCAGCGAATTAGGTTTTGAACAAGCTGTTATTTGCAATCCACAACTGCATGCCCAAACAGCTGTGCATTCTAAGCCAAGCAATCGTTTATTTTGCGCACAGCTTCTCTATGCACATAGGATATATTTTAATCCAACTGCCAAAAACCTAATTTTTAAAATACGTTATATTTACTTACATTAAGTTTAGCTTTTTATAAAACAGCAAGTTAAATGAGTTTATACCGTTTACAAGCCGATAATCTGTTTATTTATCCATCAAAATTTCATATTTTAAATAAAAGTTTTCCATTTCCCCTTTAAAAAATATTTTGACACCCCTATTTAATATTGTAATGATTGATAAGGAGTTCGCTCGTGAAAAAAGTGGTTAAAGCAAAAAATTTAGTTGCCTTCCGTCTTTGGTTAGAAAAGTTAGGATATTCTGTTCGTACACTGGCAGATAATCGTGGATTTACATTCAGTTTTAAAAAAGAATATGGTCTAGTGACTGTAGATTTGTCTGGTAATGCTTTGGCCATGCAGCTCGGTGAAGAGTTTGAAGATCATTTAAAGGCATAATCTTCTCTATAATTTATTCGAACGATTTGAAATAAATGATTTAATTCGATTGATTCGAATCCGCATTTCAAAATTTGCCCGTATATGCGGGCTTTTTTTCACCTTTGTTTTACTGACACATTTTTAAGGAGTGAAATTTCTGACAATAAAAAAGCAAGATTAGACATCTTGCTGTATCTCTTCGTTCATCATTCTTTCATTAGATTTTTTTATTAGAATAGTCTTCAAAAAAGATCATGTTTAAGACACTGATTTTTTCGAATTTCAAAAACAAAAAAAGCAAGGTATAAAACCTTGCTTAATCTAATGGTGGGGACGGAGAGACTCGAACTCTCACACCTCGCGGCGCTGGAACCTAAATCCAGTGCGTCTACCAATTTCGCCACGTCCCCAACTCGGGTGCTGACAATGTCAGACTTTAATTTGTTTTAAAAACCTGTTTATTTGGCAACTTAATAAATTAAGTGGTGGGGACGGAGAGACTCGAACTCTCACACCTCGCGGCGCTGGAACCTAAATCCAGTGCGTCTACCAATTTCGCCACGTCCCCAACAGGGTTGCTGACAATGTCAGACTTTTTAAAACTTGGCAGAGGATCAAGGATTCGAACCTTGACGAACGGTTTTGGAGACCGTCATGCTACCATTACACCAATCCTCTGTGACATTCACTACTAAACTCATGTTTAGTAATTCAGTGGTGGGGACGGAGAGACTCGAACTCTCACACCTCGCGGCGCTGGAACCTAAATCCAGTGCGTCTACCAATTTCGCCACGTCCCCGATGGCTGTGTATATTATAGAGATCACCCCTACATGACAAGCCTTTTTTATAAAAAAGCATCTTGTTTGTTTAAATAAAAAACAATAGTGCTTTTTTTGTATTTTTCTTAAGCAAATTCAGCAACTAAGTCGCTTTTTAAGCGATAAAAATCCACCAATCTGTCATTTTTTTGCTTCATCAACATGTGTTGCAATAGCTGACTAAACCCTTGATATTGCATTGGCAGATCAAGCTTTAAGCGTTGGCAATGTAAATAGGCCCAATCTTGATAGTTTTTCGCCTCTAAACGCTGTGATGTCAGCCATTCCAAGAAAATAATCCCCAGCGCATAGATATCACTGTGCAAAGATTTTGCTTGTCCATGGAAAAGTTCTGGAGCCATATAACGTGGTGTCGCAGTTAAGGCATTTTGCTGGTCAACAGCCAACGGGAGCGCTTGCTCAAAGTCGATGAGTCTGCACTGCCCTTGCCAATTCACAAAATGCTCTTGTTTTAAATCTGCATGTATCCAACCGTGCAAGCTTAATCGTTCAACCACATCGATTGCTTGCCATAGCACTTGCCTCACCTGCTCAATGCTCAAATTCGATACAGGCTGTAAGAACCAAGGCTCAGCATTGGGCAGTATTAATAAGTGATCAATAGGCTCTTGCTGAATACTGAGATGCTTCTCTTTTATCACTTGAAAAGGTAACGTGATGCTGTTTTGTCTAGACGCTTGACTGAATAGTTTATACAGCTCAATTTCATGACCAAAACTAGCTGCATGTTCAAGGCTGCTGTTACTGACTTGCGCCTTGAGCCAATAAAGTTGTTGATTGAATTGAAATTGATATAGACGACGGCCAAAAACCAAACTTTTGGATTTGGTTTTTGGCTCATAAATGATTTGCGTTAAATCTGTGGATTTAAACCGCAATAAATTCTGCATGGCGTTGATTGGGTGCATTTTGATAATTTAATAATTCCAAACAATGCTGAATGGTCTTACCGATGCGGGCTTGCGTTTCGATTAATGAAATTTTCGGCCATGTGGCTCTTTCACCTTCACGCTGCAAGACCTTAAACAGATAAGGTCGCGGATTTTGCAACATATAACTATAGTGTCTTAAGCCATATTTCCCAACAATATTGACATCACCATAATAACGCTGATCCACCACACCATAACCATGATCAAGCAAACGTCTTACCGGTGGAATACTTCCTGCACGCTCACGGGCAAAATCCATCACCCCTTTACTAATCACCTTGCCTTGACGACGAACGATCCGCTCAGGCCAACTCAACATGCTTTTACGAAAACGTGAAGCATCATCCTGCATAAATGGCACAATATGCGGATTGACCTGACTGGCGATACTATAATTAATATTATATAGACGCGCCATTTTCTCCTGTGGGAAATCACTGCGCACACTACCATCCACCCAACGTGTAGCCGACATATATGGCGTAAATTGCCCGTCATAACGCTTACTGGTCAGTCGTACCGGTGGAAATAGAATAGGCACTGCACAAGATGCCAACACCGCACTCCATACCAACAAATCGGGTGAGGTATACGCATTCATAATTCTTGCATCTTGTGATGCATCATAAGGCGCAACTGCCACATTGATATGTAGACCTGATTGCTTATATGCTTCGGCAAAAGTTAAGTCACCTAAGTTTTCAACCAAAAACTTTTTCAGATATTTTACATCTGCCAAACCGCCATTACCCTGCACTAACTCAGTCAATTTACGAAAGTGAAATGCCTCACTAAAGAAGTTTTGTCCGTTTAATAAATTGGTAAATTCTGACGGTTTAGATACACCCAACATCCCGGTCATAATGGCGCCAGCACTGGAACCAGACAGAACTTTTGGCATTAAATCTTGTTCCATCAGTGCTTTACACACACCGGTATGAAACAAACCTAAAGTTGAACCGCCTGAAAACATCAAAACAGGTTGACCATACGCTTTTTGGCTTTGTTCAAAAAATTCAATTTTTTGTGCGGCATTGAGACAAACGCATTCTTCGGATGCGATAAAAGCCAAACTTTGACTCACCTCATCAACATAGTCTTCAATAATTTTTTTGGTGCCGACGTAGGCTACTGTAAACAGCAAGGGATGGGCAATATTGCCCACATCATAAGTTAAACCTTCACTTAAAATATACATCAAATCTCGAGTACGTTTCTGAGCTCGATATCGTCTCAGCAACCCTAAACGATGAGTAATAATTTCTGCATCAAAATACGGTGAACTATTATCGAGTTTCCATTCTTGCGCACCCGATTCTTCATCTATTTTAAGTGCGATATCTTTCCATTCTTCATAACATTCAGCACGGTCGAGCTGACGCTTTAATTTTTTTATCCGATATGCCTGATGTGGATTAATACTTTTTGAAAACTCTGTAAACAACATGACTATCCCTCAGCACATTTTAAACTGTTCACTCGGCTAGATTTATAACAACTTTTTGGTTGTTCGAATAGCGCAGATCTGCCAGAACAATCATTTAACTTTGACATATTTCAGCAATTATAACTGCATTATTGATGTACACTGCTGTCATATACTAACCAACAACAAGACACGACAAGCTGACTTATCATGGCTACAATTGATTTACCTGACAACATCCTTCAATCGCTATCTACTGTACTCTTACAACTACAGCACAGTTTGCCTGAGCTTAAACAAGCACCCGATTTTTCGAGTATCGCGTTTAAATGGCAAGATAAACAGCTTAAAGCCATTCAACAGCCCAAAGTCATGTATTTAGAAGATTTAAAAGGAATTGAACGTCAAAAAGAAAAAGTGATTCAAAACACTTTACAGTTTTTAAAAGGCTTACCTGCCAATGATGTTTTACTCACTGGCTCTCGTGGTACAGGTAAATCATCCATCGTCCGTGCTCTGCTCACCCATTATGCAGACCAAGGTTTACGTTTAATTGAAATTGAGCGTGATGATTTATCTGATTTGCCAGAAATTCAAAAGTTAATTGAAAATCGTCCTGAAAAATTTATCGTATATTGTGATGATTTGGCATTCAATGCTGAAGATGAAAACTATCGCAGTTTAAAAAGTGTTTTAGATGGTTCATTACAGTCAGGTTCAAGTAATTTTATAATTTATGCTACGAGCAACCGTCGTCATTTATTACCTGAATTCATGCATGAAAATACACCTGTAACTAAGGTAGATGTTCCTCAATATACTGAGCTCCATCCACAAGAAGCGATCGAAGAAAAAATATCCCTTTCTGACCGTTTTGGGCTTTGGCTCTCGTTCTACCCAATGGATCAAAATTTATATCTCGAAATTGTGGAACACTATCTTGCCAAGGCTGATTTAGCCATGACCAGCGAAGTTCGTGCTGAAGCCTTAAGATGGTGTCAGTCTCGTGGGCAGCGTTCAGGCCGTGCTGCTTATCAGTTTTCAAAGCATTGGATTGGGTCTGAAAATCTAAAGGCTTTGGAAAAATAACGTCTACAATATTTTTATGATCTGAAAATATAAGTTCTGCAAAGCAAGTCAGACAATTTCAGCTAAAAGCAGCCACATCCTCGTTGGCTGCTTTTAAATGCTAATAAACTCTTGATTGAACCAATTGCTTGAAAATCATTAAGAACACACCACTTATGGCGCTAAATTGAGTTGACCAATCACATATAAGGTATTGCAATCAATCACACTTTTCTCCGCATCAAGGTATTTTTGCTCCAAGATCCCATCCGTTTCTGTAAAACCATAATCATCATCATTTATAATTGCCAAATGCTGTTCATCAATCACCCTCAAGCCTTCAACTTTATCGTGTGGATAATGTAAAGTTTCGACTAAATCGACAACTAAGCTCTTTGCCACAGGCAAAATATTTAACTTTTTGAGTGCTTCCCAACCATCATTAAGCAGATATTGTTCAAGTGTTTGCCCATCAATGAGCAATCCTAAAGATTCATTTTGCTGAAAATGATCACTTAGTTGAACTTTTTCTAGGTTTGTCGCCGCATCGAGATATATTTTATAGATTCGTTTAAAAGCGTTTGAATTATCTTTATAAAAATCATCATCACGTTCAGCTACTAAAAAGCATGTCTCACTCAGCGCAACAATAGCTGTATTTGAGTTTGACCTAAGTTCTTGCCGATATAAATATTGTGCAATTGACCCATCGTCTAAATTGACCACCACAATACGAACCAAGTCTGACGTTGTGACTGATGAATCTGGATTACTCATCGTCGACTGCATGATGCCGACCAATTTTTTTTGATCTGGTGTAATCGTCAAACCTTCCATCCCTCGATTTTGCTTACGATTGGCAAATGCATTTGGAAGAAAATAACCCGACTTGCAACGCTCATCTTATTTGTATGCATTAATACGGTCTATTTCCACGCCTTCGCTATTAAAATGAACGAGATGAGGCCCATATTCATCACTCACCCAAAATGTGCCATCTTTTAATGCAACCAAACCCTCAGAATCTAAGCCATATTCATCTGTGCCAATTGCTAAAACCACACCATTTTGATCATAAGCCACTTCTTTTGTTGCACCGAAATGCTGATTTGGCAAACCTGTTATAGGTCTCCCAGTTGGATCTTTGAGTAATATTTCTTTCAATTTTTTAATCGATCCATCGAGCTGCAATTCAAAAAGTCTGATTTTTGGCGTATAGCTTGGATCTAAGAATATCTTGCCTTTATCTCCATTCACATCATAGGTTGTATTCGGACCTCGATCCGTAAGAGCATAAAATTGATATTTTTGAGTGGGATGTGAGAAAATTTCCGACCCAAAACCTCCACAATGAATTTCAATAAAATGGTCTTGTTTTGCCCCATCTGGAATATTGTGGATATCCAAAGTTTCATAGGGTAAAGAAACACCTTTATAAAATTTCTTTAGGTCAATATGACTTTGATTTGGTTTTGATTGATCCAAAGCTTCATTATTTTTTGTCATTATTTCACATGGCTCTAATTATTTATTGAGCCATCATATCCACAATAATGATCTAAAACCACAATCTCTTTTTTGAAACACACAATAAAAAAGAGGCTAATTTAGCCTCCTTTTTAAACGATTTTTACGCTTCGTTTGGATTAGTCAACTCAGTCATCGGCCAACGCGGTGTAGTTGTAACAGACAAACCATCATGCTGACCCGCTTTAAGACGCTGATAACCTGCAAACGCAATCATTGCACCATTATCTGTACACAGTGCAGGTTCTGCATAAAACACATTTGCACGGATTTTTGCCAAGTCAGCTTCTAAGCGCTCACGTAAACGCTTGTTTGCACTTACACCACCGGCAATAACTAAACGTTTTAAACCAGTTTGTTTTAAGGCTTTGACTGATTTTTTCACCAATGTATCAACCAACGCTTCTTGGAATGATGCAGCGATATCCGCCTCACGACCTTCGCCTTCAACTTTTTTCAATTGAACTGAAACGGCAGTTTTTAAACCACTAAATGAAAAATCTAAACCTTGGTGTAGCATTGGACGTGGAAATTCAAAGGCATTGATGTCGCCATTGATCGCCAATTTCGAAATATTTGGACCACCTGGGTATGGTAGACCCATCATTTTAGCGACTTTATCGAATGCCTCACCTGCTGCATCATCAATCGACTCACCCAATAATTCATATTGACCAATTCCATAAGCAGCCATCAATTGAGTATGTCCGCCAGAGACTAAAAGTGCCACAAATGGAAATTCTGGTGGAGTTTTAGACAACAAAGGCGCCAACATATGACCTTCCATATGATGTACACCAATTGCAGGTTTATTCAGTGCAAATGCCAACGTACGACCAAACAATGCGCCTGTCATTAATGCACCCATCAAGCCCGGCCCGCGAGTATATGCAATTGCATCAATTTCTGATTTATCAACTTTACTTTCTTCAAGCAATTGTTTTAATAACGGAATTAACTTACGCACATGGTCACGTGAAGCTAATTCAGGTACCACACCACCATATTCTGCATGCAGTTTGATTTGGCTATACAATACTTGTCCGCGTAATCCTTGCTCACTATCGTAGAGTGCGAGTCCTGTTTCATCACACGAAGTTTCCAAGCCTAAAACGATCATTAAACTGCCTTTTGCCCATTTCAAAATATTGCGAAACCTATTATAGACTTGTGATATGAGATGTAAATGAGTAAAATACTGACCTTCACTTGTGATCAAGGGTAATTCGACCCGAGATCTTATCCATAACTTAATGAGGATTCTTCATGCCACAAGTTAAATTGAAAGAAGGCGAACCAGTAGACGTAGCTATCCGTCGTTTCAAACGTTCATGCGAAAAAGCGGGTGTTCTTGCTGACGTTCGTAAACGTGAATTCTACGAAAAACCAACTCAAGAACGTAAACGTAAAAAAGCTGCTGCTGTTAAACGCTACCAAAAGAAATTGGCTCGCGAATCAGTACGTACTACTCGCCTTTACTAAGATTAATTTGTGATTGATTGACTAACCTGGACAAGATAAATGACTACTTTAAAAAACCAAATAACTGAAGTTTTAAAAGCCGCTATGCGTGCTAAAGAAATGGACAAGTTAACGGTAATACGTAGTCTACAGGCAGCAATCAAGCAAATCGAAGTCGATGAGCGCATAGAGCTTGACGATAAGCAAGTTCTTGCGGTCATTGAAAAGCAAATCAAACAACGCAAAGAATCGGTTAAAGCCTTTTTAGGTGCAAATCGAGATGATTTAGCTAGTAAGGAACAAGCCGAGATTGAGGTGTTATCTCAATTTCTACCAGAAGCTATGACTGAGGAAGAACTTGATTCCATCATTGCGCAAACAATTACTGCGCAAGAAGCTACTAGCATGAAAGATATGGGTAAGGTGATGAACTCTCTACGTCCGCTCATAGCCGGACGTGCCGATCCTGCACAAGTTTCAGCTAAAATTAAAGCGAAACTCTCTTAATCTTTCATCTATATTGTTTGATTTGGTCTATTTAAGTACGCTGATGACTTAAATAGCCAAATTATCCAAATTCAAAAAAATTCAAATCCACACATCATTTATTTTTTCTTTATCATCTAACGATTTCATACTTACAAATATCTCGCCAACTTCCATCTACTGGATTTTGAATTGCCGCTTCATCGATTTCAATCAATTTAAAATTTGCTCGTTCACATAGACGTCGTGCTTGCTTGTTTTCTACATCTACAAAAGCGTTTAATTGCTGAAATCCTAGATCATTCAATAATTGATCCATAAATAACTGCAAAGCTTCTGTCATCAAACCCTGCCCTTTAAATTCAACATTTCCCCAAAACCCAACGTTAGCTTGGTTTTCCATCCAATTGATTTGATGAATATCCATGACACCTAGAAAGTTATGCGACTGTTGCTCACGAATCACATAAACAAAATTTTCCTGATTTAACGCAGCCAACACTCTCGAATCACAAAATGCCAATGAAGCATCTAAATTAGGTTCTTGTAAGGACCAAGCCAAACTTGCAGGAAACATTCGTAAGGTCTCTATACTTTGACAGATCGCTTCATAAAGTGCTTTTGCATCGTGACGCTGAATCAACTGAAGCGTGATTCTGCCATGACTTATATCAAAATCATCGAGTTTCATTTTTTTCAGTTTCTCGCAATGATTTAAAATGTTTGTAAAACCAATTTTAATTTAGGGCACACTGCACATTATATTTTTTTAATAATTGCATCTCTTTTGATGCGATCACCTGCTGAATCACATCCTGCTTATTCATATTACGGTACTCACGATCTAAAAATGCACGATTTTCGTCTGCAGCACGATAAAGATCATTCACATAAGTCTGAACAATACCGCAGTATTTCACTTGCTGGTCTGCTTTAAATCCCTGTTGCTGCGGGTCTAACTGACTAAAAAATTGGCGTACATCAGTTTTATATTTTTCGTTAATATCATTCACAGCAATCACATATTGTTCTGCGCTAGCTGCTGCAATATTCGTTGCTAAGCCCAACAGACAGGCCGCCAAAATCATATTTTTCATTTGTAAGTTCTTAATCATAAACTTTTTACATCCAGCTAGTTTACACTGATTAATCTAAGCCACTAAAACTACAATTTGCACTTTATAATCGACATAGATAAGTGCATCACAGTTGAAATCTTTATATTTTTAATTTCCGTTCATTTTGCATTTCGTCTACACGCTGCTTGATTTTTGCAGAAAGACTTTTCGAGTCTTTGGTGATGCGCTGCGCCTGTAGCAAAGATTTAATCGCACGTTCTTCATCCCCGCCCCAATACTCTACTTCAGCTCGATAGCGCAGCACATTAATAGAACGGAAGCTTGCGTCTTTGTCTGCATCAGCCATTTGCAACATCAGTCGCCAACCACTCAAGTCACGTGGGTTCGCTTGTAAAAATCGCTGTAGAATCAGTTGTGCTTGCGCATATTCTTTGTTTCGAATCAAAGCCTCTGCATATTTATAATTTAATGCACGATTTTCAGGCATGATGATTGCCGAACTTTTCACAGCGTTCACGGCATCGGCTGCTTTATTTTGGCCCAACAGCACATCGGTCTGCAAAATAGTAAAAAGTGCATGCGATGCATTTTGTTTTGCTGCTTCATTTAATAACTTTTGAGCAGCACTAAAGTCACCTTGTTTAATATGCAAGCTCACCAAAGCCAACTCAGCTGCATAATTCTTTTGTGCCACCATTGTATTTAATTGCAATTCAGTTGCCTGACCTGAGAGTACTCGACTATACCAGCGCAGAATTTCAAAATCTTGATCAACCAAACTAGTTTTAACTTGAGGCAACTGATTGGCACGTAAGCGCGCCTCGCTCATACGTTCCGTGGTTAAAGGATGTGTCAACCAAAAATCAGGCAGAAAGCTCACTCGACTCGTAGAGCGATGCATCACTTCAAAAAAGTCAGCCATGCTTTGCGGATTGTATCCTGCACGGTACATATACTGCATCCCGATGCGGTCTGCTTCACGTTCTTGATTGCGGCTATAGGTTAGCTGTTTATCCATCAAAGCGGCTTGTGAACCCATCATTACAGCCGCACCGACATCACCATCTGCCTGTGAGGCCACCAAGGCTCCGACCAAAATACCGGCTAGTGACAATAAACCTTGCCCTTTAAAAGCTTCTTGTGAACGACTGTAATGACGTTGTGAGACATGTGCAATTTCATGCGCCATCACCCCTGCCACTTCATCCATGTTGCGAGCTGAATTAATTAATCCAGCATTTAATGCAAATAAACCTCCCGGCACAGCAAAAGCGTTAATTTGTGGATCATTAATTAATAACAAACCGACCGGTTGGTTGAGTTGGGTTTGGCTCAAAATATGCGTAAAGACAGATAAAAGACGATCTTCCATCCACGGATTTTCAGTCACAGGAAGTTGACGATGCACCTCACGATACACCTTCTCGCCAATGGCACGCTCTTTTTGTTGATCCAACAAGCCGACGCCACTACCTATTTCAGGCACAGAAAATTGTGGGGATGAACTAAAATCTACGGACTGCGTCTGCGCCAATGTCGAACAAAGCCCGAGACCACATGCCAGTAAAATCTTTTTCAAAGTCTATTCTCTAAATTTCATATTCGTACTTCATCGAATATAGCATTGAATTTTGGTGAATTATGGAGAAAACTGTTGTGATTGTTTATTCAAATTTTGGATTGACCACATAGCGCGGCGCGCGCTCATGTACCAAAACATCCACTAAATTTTGATAAGCCAACTCTGCCATACGTTTACGGGTTGCCGCTGTTGCTGAACCCACATGGGGCAATGTCACGACATTGGCTAATGTAAATAAAGGGGATTCTTGAAGTGGCTCTTGCTCATACACATCTAAGCCTGCTGCAAATATTTGACCACGACTTAATGCATCGATTAATGCGGCTTCATCAATCACTGAACCCCGTGAAATATTGACCAATACCGCATGTGATTGCATCAAGGCCAACTCACGCTCACCAATTAAAGCTTTCGATTCTGCATTTAAATCCACTGCAACGACCACAAAGTCAGCACGTTGCAACAAATCATCCAAATCGCAATATTGCGCTGATAAAGATTCAGCCAATTCAATTTTTTCCCGGCGATTATGATAGAGCACATTCATATTAAAGCCGTAGCGAGCACGACGCCCAATCGCTGCTCCAATATGTCCTAAGCCAATAATTCCGATGGTTTTAGCAAAGACATCCATGCCAAATTGCTCAGGGCCCACTGTACGCTTCCACTGCCCTTGTTTGGTCCATTGATCCAATACAGGCACTTTCCGTGCTGCACTCATCAGCAAGGTAAAGGCTAAATCTGCTGTAGTTTCCGTCAATACATGCGGAGTATGGCTCAACCATATATTTTTTTGGTTTAAAAATGTAAGATCATAGTTATCATAACCGACACTTACACTTGAGATGACTTTTAATTGTGATGCATGCTCTAAATTCGAAGCATTCAACAAACGTCCCGCACCGATCATGGCGTCAGCATCTTTTGAATGCTCAAGAATTTGCTGATTCACATCACCCAATTTAGGGCTAATTTGGAAAACTTTAAATTGCTGTTCTAAACGTTGAATTATTTCTTGATCTATTTGACTAAAAACCACTACTTTTTTTTGCATAAATTTTCCATTTACGTAATTTAAGTATTTTGTCCTGCCTTATTTTGCATAAATTGCCATAAGCGTTTTTTCAATAAAGGCTGTTCAATCATTTGCTGTAAAGATGCCAATGGATACACCTTCGCATGCTCTAAATGCGGAATATCGCCTAAGCAAATAACATTTTTATCCAAGCTCATCGCATCAATAAAGCCCTGCACATAAGATGCTGCACCACGACCATCTTCCAAATTCACCCAACCAAATGGCCACTGTAAAGCAAAGAAATCGGCACTGACTGCGCGCTGAATATTGCTCCACAAAACTTGCTGCTCTGCAGTTAATTCGGTGGCATCAATGACAATGACACAGTGCATTAAACAGATGGCTTCTAAGTTAAACGAAGGGATTTGAACAATCGGACGAACTTCAACATGTTCAAAAACCTTTGGTTCATCCTTAGGTGCTTCTACAGGTTGATTTACAACAACATCAACGTTGTTTTTAAGCTCAGTCTGTGATGAAACAGGCGTTGGCTGAGGCTCATTTTTGAGTAGAATTTCAGAGACTATTTCAGGAGCCGCCTGATCTCGCCAGATATTTGAGCTAAATTGCTGACACGGTGCCGCCTGAGGAATCCATACATCAATTCCCATTGCCGCCATTATGCTTCGCTGATGCCCAATCATGCTTTCATTTTCACCTATTCAAGGCTTGATATTCTAACGGGATTCACTCTGTTTTGCTGAACTTTTATAAATCAATTAGATCATACTATTTCTTTAAAGATTCTTTAGAATTGCTCAGACTAATTTTGACTTAAAATTAAACAATTTATTCATAAATCAAGCCGCTATAAATAATTATACGATCATCAAACTATTTTTCTTTTGCATTAGTTCAACTATCTCAGCTGATTCAAATCCAATACGCCAATATAATAGTTGCAAAACATCCAACTCATCTTGCGTGATAATTCGATCATTCCATAAACATATTTCAGCAACCCCAAGAATGCTTAACCGCTCACGCAGCAGCAGCCCAGAAATATCATTTAGGATTTCAGCCAAATCAATTGGCTCATCAGATATATCGCGATAGAACTCAAGTTCTTCTTTCGTTAAGATTCGATTGAGGATTTTTTCACGCACTTCGAGTTGGTTGTCACTGTTAATTTGTTGCACATGCAACAAGGCATCAATCAAACGCACAATACTCGGTTTTACATCTTCTAAAGACGTAGGTGTATGTGCAGGCAACAGATTCAACTCATATTTCACTGTTTCAAGTAGTAAGGCGTCGAGTAATCCAATTTCACCATCTTCTTGAATAATCTTGGCAAGCTTGGTTAAGAACTGCCGTGAAATTGTTGCAGGCATAGTGCCAATATTTTTACATGCCTCATGAAAAATGGAGATATGCACACGACCATCAAGATTCAATAATGCATCTACAATCGCACGACTCACTTCAGCTTCAGTCGGAATAAACTCTCGATACTGACGAATCATTAAAATAGCAACCATCACCTCACGCGAACCCGTTGCTGTTTGCAAGGCACGTTGGATCAATTCAGGCCGCTGCCAATTTTCACGAATCTCAGGGTTCAACGGTTTAATTGCATCTCGTATCGCAAAACTAATCGGTGACAAGCGCAGTAAAGGTAATGGTTGTGGCGAGTTCCATGGTGTTGCAACATCTGGACTAGCTTCTTCTAGTGAACGGAATAAATAAAATAGCGGCTGGTTTCGCAGTTTTTTTAAATTTTCTAGTTGCAGGTCATGAATGAGCGCCGGATTTAATTCAAAAATACGCTGTTCAATACTTGGGTGAATATTCATCCAGTTTTGCGGACTGAGTGAGTTTGCAAAACACATATGAGAAATCGATTCCGCATATTCACTATGAATTTGCGAACCTGAATGATGCACATAAATCCTTAATAAGGTTTGAATATTAGCATCATTTTGAATCAGACGTTTGGTTTTCTGGTCATTACGATAGGTTCGAGAACCCAAAGAGATATATTTAATAAAGCGGGAAATCAAAACACCTAAGCTTCCGATCAACCAAATGACCGCGCCAATCGCTACAAAGAGGGTTTCAAACTTATTGTCCCGTGCTTGTCCATTTTTATAGAAGCCACGTTTTGCAATTTTACTGCCCCACTGACTAAAGGTCGTCAACCCGCTATATAAGATTTTCAAACGGGTATTTTCTGCAGCTTCGCCCGACAAGATTTTATTAAATTCATGGCTCAGCAAACCATACATTTCCATCTCATCTAAGGTTTGTAAGGCACCCCAAGTTAAAATGATCGATGTATCTCGAGGGCTAAAACCAGCGGTGAGCGCATTCACGCCCACTTCATCAGGTAGGACATAAAGTGCGGGAGTATCGATTAGAAAGGTATCTGCCAGCTGCTCAGTCATACGCAGTGCAACACTTTCTTCTGGAATACTTTCTATCAGACTCAGACGACGCGCACCTAACTGTTTGGCAAGTGAATAACCACCTAAGCGAAAGGTGTAAAAATCATAGAGAACTGAAACCAACATAATCAGCAGCACAGCCGCCACTAAAAATGGGCTAAGGACATGCCAATAGATAGACTGAGTGGAATCATAATAATCCACAATTAAACCGACAATTACATTAATAATTGCGACGGTCAAAAACACTGCCGCCATACACATGGTGACAGGCCAAAACATATTTTTGTTTTTTATAAAATCATAACCCACACGTCTCAATGTAATACCCTTAAGCTACATTGTCTTTTGTTTGCTCATCATAAATGAAAAAAGCGGGAAATTCCCGCTTTTTCAGTGTGTTTTCAGCAGATTATTCTTCGCGAACACCTGTTAAATCCACAGAAGCTGCATCAATGTTAACATCGATATAAGCTGGCTTTTCATTTTTTGCAGAGTCATTACGCTTACGCTCTAATGCTGCCAAATATTCAGCATCAATACCACCTGCCACATATTTACCATCAAATACCGAGCAATCAAAGTCTTGTAACTCAGGGACTTTCTTGGTGCGAACAGCAGATTTTAGATCTTCCAAGTCTTGGAAAATTAGGCGATCAGCACCAATAATTTCACGAATTTCTTCAACGCTACGTTCAGACGCAATCAGTTCAGATTTGGCAGGCATATCGATACCATACACGTTTGGATATTTCACCATCGGTGCAGCAGATGCAAAGAATACTTTTTTCGCACCCGCATCACGCGCCATTTGAATGATTTCATTACAAGTCGTACCACGTACAATCGAGTCATCGACCAAAAGTACGTTTTTGCCTTGGAACTCTAGCTCTACAGGGTTAAGCTTTTGACGCACAGATTTCTTACGAAGTTGCTGACCCGGCATAATGAAGGTACGACCGATATAACGGTTCTTCATGAAGCCTTCACGGAATTTCACACCTAAGGTATTTGCAAGTTCTAGCGCCGAAGTACGTGAAGTATCAGGAATTGGGATCACGACATCGATATCGTGCTCATCGCCCCATTCACGTAGAATTTTCTGAGCAAGTTTTTCGCCCATTTTCAAACGTGCTTTGTAAACTGAAATACCGTCAATGGTTGCATCTGGACGCGCAAAATATACGTATTCAAAGATACAAGGACGATATTCAGGGGCTACTGCACACTGCTTGGTCGACATCACGCCATCAGCAGTAATATAAATTGCTTCACCCGGTGCAATATCACGCTCAACCTTAAAGCCGAGCGCTGTAATTGCGACAGATTCAGACGCAATGATATATTCCATACCATTTTCAGTCTCACGCGAACCGTAGATCAATGGGCGAATACCATTTGGATCACGGAAACCAACAAGGCCCTGACCGGTGATCATAGCAACAACCGCATAACCACCTTTGCAACGTTCATGCACACGTGAAACCACGTGGAATACATCTTCAGCGCTTGGTGTAAGTTTTGCGCGTTTTTGCAATTCGTGAGCAAATACGTTTAATAATACTTCTGAGTCTGAATCGGTGTTCATATGACGTAAGTCAGTCTTGAACAAGTCATCATGAATTTCAGCAGCATTGGTTAAGTTACCGTTATGTGCAAGCGTAATGCCATAAGGTGAGTTTACATAGAATGGCTGAGCTTCAGCACTGCTAGAAGAACCCGCAGTTGGGTAACGAACATGGCCAATACCATAATTACCCTGTAATGCACGCATATGACGTGTGTGGAACACATCACGTACCATACCCGTATCTTTACGCAGGAATAAACGACCATCCTGACAAGTTACGATCCCGGCTGCATCCTGTCCACGATGTTGTAACATCGTTAACGCATCAAACAACATTTGGTTAACAGGTGATTTACCAGCTATACCAACTACTCCACACATAGCAACCTCGCAGACAAGCTAGGGTTAATAAAAAGGATTATTTGTTGACTCATCCGATCCAGAACGTCCGTGCCTGTTCTGCGACTCAGATGGGAGGTCTGAAGATTTCTGAGCATCTTCAGACTGAATATGATGAAGTGCTTGATTTGCAGCATCTTTGGACAATTCGGTTGCCCAAGGCGCATATGGCAATAATGACTGAACCATTTTAGATTGTTTCCAATGTGGTGAACTTTCTACCCAAGGACCTAGCCCCTGCATAGTGATCAGCACCACCAACAATCCTTTTAAGCTTCCAAAAACACCACCTGCCAGTCGATTTAACGGACCGAGCTTTAATGTTTTCAAAATACTGTTCAATAACCATGTCGCGACCCAAGTCATGACTACAATCAACAATACAATAAATGCGAACGCGGCAATCTTCTGTACCACTGGATCTGTACTTAAAGATGTCATCGAAGGTGCAAGGACGGTTGCATACTTTGCCGCAATGACAAGTGCAAGAATCCATCCAATGAAGTTCGCAAAGGCTTTTACAAATCCTTGACGCAAACCGTTAAGCCCTCCAATGAGCAAAATAATCAGTATAAAGATATCAATGGTATTCATGATATTTACAATGCGTCTACGCAGTCTTTTACAAGTGTCGGACCTGTATATATGAGGCCACTATACACTTGTACAAGGCTAGCTCCTGCTTTTTGTTTCGCAACAGCATCCGCGCCCGACAAAATACCACCTACACCGATCAATGGAATTTGACCGTTTAATACTTTAGCAAAAGCCGCCAAACATGCCGTACTTTTTTCAAAGACTGGCGCACCGGATAGACCACCTGCTTCATCACCATATGGAAGGCCTTCAACACCTTCACGTGACAAAGTCGTATTGGTAACAATCAGACCATCAATTTTAAATTTTAACAATTGTTGGGCAATAAAATTAATGTCTTCTGGTTCTAGATCTGGTGCAACTTTAAGTACTAAGGGTACATAATGTTGATTTTCATCCGCCAACTCGAGTTGACGTTTCTTGAGTGTCTCTAACAGTTCAGTCAAAGCATCACCGCTTTGTAAGCTGCGAAGATTTTTAGTGTTAGGAGATGAAATATTAACCGTAATATAAGAAGCGTAGTTATAAACTTTTTCTAGACAAATCAGATAATCATCAACTGCTTTTTCAACAGGTGTAACTGCATTTTTACCGATATTGATCCCAAGTACACCCTTAAATTTTGCAGCTTTGACATTTTCGATCAGCTGATCCACGCCATCGTTGTTAAAACCCATACGGTTAATAATGGCTTTTGCTTTCGGTAAACGAAATAAACGAGGTTCAGGGTTACCTGATTGTGGAAGTGGGGTAATTGTACCAATTTCAATAAAGCCGAAGCCCTGGCTCGCCAGCGCATCGATATAAGCACCGTTTTTATCAAGACCGGCTGCTAAACCAACTGGATTAGGAAATTCGATTCCCATACATGTCACTGGTTTAGACGCCACGTTTTGACGCATCATTCCCATCTTGTGAGAAGATTTCAACAGCGATAATGTCAGCTCATGTGCACGCTCTGGTGCTAAAGTAAACAACAAAGGGCGGGCTAGAGAATACAACATATCTATAAAAGTCTACTGCTTTTTAAGTCGGCATATTATAGGCACAGCACAAATAAAACACCATGCTTAGCAGATCTTTATTTTTACCGATTATTGCACACTCGCTGTTAATTTGACCTGTCCCGCTTCAGAACTTAATTCCATCTTTTCAATACTTAAGCCCATTTGAACCAATTGCGTCAAAAAATTGGCCAGAATTGCATAATTTTCATGCATCACTGCAATCTGTATTTGCTCACCGACTTGTTGCGATGCTACTGACAAGCCCTGTTGTTGCGATACACGCTGAACTTTTTCCAACGCGCTCAGTTGTGTATCACCTGCTGGTTTCATCGTGACGGCATTACTTTGCATCCAAACAACAGTATCTTTGAGTTCATTCACGCGCTTTTGTTGAAAATTTGCAGCTTTGTTCATATAAAACAGTGCCGAACCAATCGCTGCCACTACAACAAAAATCGTGGTAAAGATCACCATGACTCGTTCACGAGTAGAAAGTTGGTCTAAATAATCAGTGATGCGCTCAATTTGCCCATCTATTCGTTGCTGTAAGTTTTCCATTTTTGTCATTATTGTATTTTCACCAATCCAATCGCGCCGTTGGCACTTGGTTGAATATTCCCTAATTCAACCTTAAAACCTTGTTGTTTTAATTGATTGGTTAGGGTTTGTAGTACTTCTGCCGAATTGGCTTTTAGCTCCATATTCAACATCGAGGCTTCATAGCTGACACGATTTGCAGAAATTTGGTTTTGCATTAAAACTGGCCCGACACGGCTCAGTAAAGACAAAGCCTGCGCATTGCCTGTTTGACTCTGACGCAATTGTGATTCGAACTGGCTTTTCAGCGTTTGTTCAGTCACAGGATAGCTTTGACCAAACCAATATTTAAACTGATCAATCGCTTGTGACGCAGTGATATTTGCCACTTTTTTGTATTGATACCAACGAACTGCATCATAGCTAAACTGTGTAATTAAAGCCGCAACCAAAACTGCTGCACATGCTTTCCAATAACCACTCACACCCGTATTGGCTTTGGCTTTCGGCAAAACATTCAGTGGATGTTGTTTCGGTTTTTTTATATTGGGTAGTTCATAATGAAAAGATTCAATGTAATCATGCGTTACAGCGGCTTCAAGACTATGCGTCTGATCTGAACTTAGATTTGAAATCTTATAGTTCGGCTGACCAATTTGATAATCTAAATACAATGCCAAATCATCAACAGACTGACCGACATATTCATTATTTCGGACCAATAAATGACCGCTGACATTTGCCAAAACATGTTGCCCTGATTCTGGACTTGGTAAGACCAAAAAGTCTGGTAATAATGAAATAACTTTTACAGGAATTAGCGTCAAAGCATGCTGCATCGTTTCGACTGCACTATGTGCAATCCCCATGACCGTTAATTCATCTGGACTTTGAAAATGATGCAATACTTTCATTGCATCCAAAGGCAAAATGACATATTCCTCAAGTAAATATTTTACGCCGTCTGGGCCAAGTTTTTTATATTGGTTTTTTGGAAAATTTTGCTGAATGATTTGTACATCACGACTCGGAAAGAAAACAACCGCTTCCTTTCCCGCATGTGGCTGAATTTCCTGAATCAACTGTTCAAGTGTCGATGACTGCTTCCAGAAATCCCCTTCTGACCATTGCCAAACCCCATTGGCTTCGGGCATCCATAAATACAACATTAATTTTTCTGCCGTTTTAATTGGTTTTTATGTTGATGGTATAAACGTTTTAATTTGAGTTGATAACCCTGGAGCAATGACCGCTTGTTCATAAATGCGCGCTTCTGCCAAAGCATAGGGATTAAAATATTCTGAGACCAAAACACTGGCCATATGTGCCACAACGTTCATATGGCACACCACCACAATAGACTCATACGGTAAATGTGACAACCATTCCACTGCAACTTTGGCATCATCTTCCGGTTTGATGGCATTACAAATAACCACAGGTACATGTGGAAAATGTTTTTGCAAAAATGAAAGTGTTTGCTGCGCACGCAGTAACGGACTCACCACAAAAACGTCTGGTTGAATTAAATCTTTCAAATATGCTGCAGTTTCTTCCGCTTGAGTTTGTCCACGCGCTGTTAAAGGACGCTTTTCATCATTCCCCATTACAGGTGGAGCAGCTTCGCCATGCCTAACCAATGTCAGTTGCATAAAATTTCCTTATTCTATTCCGCACATTATATACAGCCAGTATGACAAAGCTATGTGTATTGCATATTAATCAGCAAACTTAAACTTGCTGATGTGGCAAGACAAATTCAACGTCACTGCGATGTCCATTTTTCATCAATGACAAAGCAATGTTCAGGGCCGGCGCACCTTCAAAAATCACTTCATACAATGCACTGGTAATTGGCATATATACACCCAACTCCTCAGAGCGTGCGCGTACTTGCACAATAGTATTAATCCCTTCCGCAGTTTGTCCTAGTTCTTTGGTCGCTTGTTCTAAGCTTTTACCACTGCCGAGTGCAAAACCGACTTGGTAATTACGACTGAGCGGACTACTACAAGTTGCAAATAAATCACCGACACCAGATAAACCTAGGAATGTTAATGGGTTTGCGCCTAATTTCACTGCAAAGCGGCTCATTTCTGCCAAAGCACGTGTCAAAATCATACTCTTGGTATTTTCACCGACACCATAAGCTGCAGCTAAACCCATCGCGACTGCATAGATATTTTTCAGTGCACCGCCCAATTCCACACCATGCACATCATCACTTGCAAACACACGGAACAAAGCACTGTGTAGCGCTTGTTGAACTGCATAACGAACCAGTTCAGATTGGCTTGCAATCACAGTCCCCGCAGGTTGTCCCGCAACAATTTCCTTCGCCAAGTTTGGCCCTGAAAGCACACCATAAGGGACTTCAGGAAGTTCTTCACGAATAATATCGCTCATAAAACTAAAGGTATTGGCTTCAATACCTTTGGTCAAAGACACCACTGCTTGTGACGTGATAAAAGGTTTGATCTGCTGTAAAACACTACGGAAAGAATGGCTCGGAATAGCCACTAAAATAATGTCACGATTACATACTGCTTTTTCTAAATCTGAAACAGCGAGCAACCCAGCTTCTAATTGAAAATCTGGCAAGTAACGTTTATTGATATGTGTTGCATTGATATCCGCAGCCGCCGCCTCATCACGAATCCATATCATGGTGTCACAGCCATTACGTACTGCGGTATTGGCCATCGCAGTACCAAAACTCCCGCCACCCAATACCGTAACACGCAGTGCAGTTTTTTGGTCAACTGACACAGGGCTAACAAGACTTGCAAAATCAAGTTCTGACATTGTTCTTTTATCCTAATTTCTTTACTGATCGATCTTGTTCAATCGAACTATTTTTCACTTTTATTGGTTTGCTTTATGCCAATGGCTTACAAAGTCAGCAGACTGTATTTCAGCACGCGGTGGAATTGCTTTCACTGCTGTACCGATATAAATAATGCCTGAAATCAAATCATTTTCCGTTAAGCCTAAGGCTTGTTTAAACAATTTAGATTCAACCACCGCCCCACTACGCCACATGGTTGAAAAGCCCTGTACTTGTAAAGAGAGCAAAAAGTTTTGTACTGCTGCGCCTGAACTTAAGATTTGTTCGAAATGCGGAACTTTGGGATGATCTTGTAATTGAGTTAAAGCCAAAACCAATAGTGGCGCACGAAATGGATGGTATTTCACACGTTCCAACTGCGCTTCTTCTGTTTGTCCAGTATCAGCTAAGGCATGTGAAAGTAATTCACCAAATGCTTCACGTTCAGTTTCAGGAATAATCACGAAACGCGTAGGCTTAAGACGATGATGATCTGGCGCCGTTAAAGCGGCTTGAAACGCATTTTCCAATTGCTCAGCATTCGGCGCAGGTTCAATTAAATGACCAATCGACTGACGCTGATGAATATTTTGATGAACTGTATCAACTGCTGATTTTAGAATTGACATCTATACACTGTACTTTAAAACGTTTGCTCAAGATTAGCATATTCTCAATAACTTACTCTAGAATGTTTACATCAGACTCGGTGCTTATTTGTTAAGTCAGCTTTATTCACAGATTTACTATAAAAAAACCGCATAACTTGTACAGCAGTTCCCTGTTCTATAAGAAATTTTATGTTCAAATAAATCAAATTGTTTCTAACTCGGGGCACCGCATGAAAAAATTCAACAAAACTGTTGCCATTGTTAGCACGCTAAGCGCAACTGTGCTTTTAGCTGCATGTACATCTACGCCAACAAAATCTTTAGCGATTCAAAAACCAAATAATCAATATGAAGTGACTGCCGTAGGTAAAACCAGTTTAGCGGCAAAAAATAATGCAATTGCAGCTGCAAATAGTACCTGTGGTAAAAATGCGACCCCTGTCGTGGTAGATGAAAAGCAAGAATACAACGGAGTTTTAAAAGGCGTGGTCGATGAAAAGACAGGTCAAATGATTCAGGCGGCAGCTGGCGTACTTGGTACCATTACAGGAAATAGCGGTAGCATCAGCAAGGATGATGATTACCAAACTGTACTAACCTTTAGTTGCCGTGCAAACTAAAACGTTAGTCTGTGATTTTGTTTTGTCATTAACTCAAAATGAAATAGTCGACATGAAATAAAAAAGCCTGCAAATCTGCAGGCTATTTAGAAGCAAAATTAGCAATAACCGTCTAAACGGGTTAAAGGTAATTTTTGACCAATGGCTTTTTCAATTTCAGGCAGTGAAAAAGCATCATCTTCAGACAAGAAACTAATACTCACACCACGAGTACCCGCACGACCTGTACGACCGATACGGTGTACATAATCATCAGACTGTTCAGGAAGTGTGAAGTTCACTACATGAGAAACACCATCGACATGGATACCACGACCCGCAACGTCTGTTGCAATCATGATGTTATGTTGACCATTTTTGAACTGATCAAGCATTTTCAAACGTTTATCTTGAGCGATTTCACCTGACAACATCACCACTTTATAACCATCTTTTTTGAGGTGATCATAAAGTTTACGCACTTGATCACGACGGTTGGCAAAGATCATGACCTTTTCAATTGGTTCATCACGTAAGATGTCTTCCAATAATTTATATTTATCAGACTTCGCCACCATGTAGACACGTTGCTCTACATCTGCATTGGTTTTTTTCTCAGGTTCAATTTCAACAGTTACTGGTTCAAACAACCATTGCTGTGCCAAATTTAAAACGTCATAACTAAATGTTGCAGAGAACATCAAAGTTTGTCGTTGTTCTTTACGTGGTGAAAAGCGCACGATACGTTTCACTGAAGGAATAAAGCCCATATCTAAAAGACGGTCAGCTTCATCGATCACTAAAAATTCAATTTGATCGAGCCAAACTTCTTTTTGTTCCACAAAGTCAATTAAGCGACCTGGGGTTGCAACCATAATGTCGACAAAATTACGATTTAATAGATTTTTTTGCTTATCAAAATCTACCCCACCGAGCAAAGTCATGACATTGAGATCAGTGTATTTCACTAATTCTTTTGCATCACTTTCAATTTGCAAAGCAAGTTCGCGCGTAGGTGCAAGAATCAATGCACGCGGTTCACCACGATAACGCTGTTCCTTAATTGGATTATTCAACAAGTCATTGATCACACTGACCAAGAAAGCAGCTGTCTTCCCTGTACCAGTTTGAGCACGACCAATAGCGTCATGTCCAGCCAATGTAAATTTTAAAACCTTTTGCTGAATAGGCGTCATATCCTTAAAACCTAAAGCATCAATGGCTTTTTTAAGGTTCGGATGTAAATTTAAGGTTTCAAAACCTGATGACATATAGATGTGCCCTAATTGAATAATCACAAAATTGCTGAAGCATTATAAACAAAAAACGCCCCAATTTACATTGGAGCGTTTTTGAGTACATTCAGACGATTAGTCTAAAGGTTGTACTTCTTCAGCTTGGAAGCCTTTTTGACCTTTAACAACGCTGAATTCTACGCGTTGGCCGTCACGAAGTGAACGGTGGCCTTCGCCCATAATTGCGCGGAAATGAACGAATACGTCGTCGCCGCCGTTACGTTGAATAAAGCCAAAGCCTTTAGTGTCGTTGAACCATTTAACAACGCCTTGTTCACGAGCTGTCATAAGTTAATCCTTATCGTATTTAAAAAAGAAGGACCACCCGGTGTTGCAAACAGCAGACCAAACAAGGTTAAAAAAAATATTTTTATTTCTAAGCTTGTAATCATTCTGTAAAACTATCAACAAAATCCCGGTTACATCCAAATATATCAAGAGTTAAGAGGCTTCACAGCCAACAAAAATCTTAACAACGCAACGAGCTTAACACGGGTTTACCGCAATTAATAGATTTTTTTGATCTATTTTCCTTTTGAATATTCTTATTTTTTCACATCGTTTGAGTTATAAATCACAAAGGATTTTTACCTATTTTAGGTTGGGATTTGGCACTGTATTTGCTAATATTTCCATTGAAATGTAAACATGTTGGATCTGCTTCGTGAGTGACAGCCAAAATTCGCTTTTAACTGTAGATGCAATGGGTAAACCCTGCCCGATGCCACTATTGATGCTCAAAAAAGCTTTAAAGAAAAGTCCAGACCAATCTTTATTGTTAAAGTCATCCGATCCGCACAGCCAACAAGATGTATCACGATACTGTCAAATACATCAGTTAAACTGTGAAATGCGCAAAATTTCCGATTCTGAGTTTCATTACTTAATTGAATCTTAAAAAGATTCAGCTAAACTAAATTGCTTCATAATTGAATAAAAGTTTACATTTCTATACCCAATTTTCCATAATTTACGGAAATATTGGATTAAGATGAATCTTAGTTATTGGGCTTACCCATTTTAATTCTCAAGGAGAAAACATGAGTGACAGCAGCAATCAATTGATGCCCCTGTCATTATCGGCACCTGGGGTGAATCTTGGTGCTTATATTAGTACTGTTAATCAGATTCCAATTTTATCGGCCGAACAAGAAAAAGAGCTGGCCGAACGTTATTATTATGACCAAGATTTAGACGCAGCTAAAATGCTGGTGATGTCACATCTTCGTTTTGTTGTGCATATCGCACGTAGCTATGCAGGCTACGGCTTGCCACAAGGTGACCTGATTCAAGAAGGTAACTTGGGCTTAATGAAAGCGGTAAAACGTTTTGACCCAAATATGGGTGTACGTCTCGTATCTTTTGCTGTGCATTGGATTAAAGCAGAAATTCATGAATATGTGATTCGTAACTGGCGTATTGTCAAAATTGCGACCACTAAAGCGCAGCGTAAATTATTCTTTAATTTACGTAGCTTAAAAAAGTCATCTAAAAAATTAACTTTGGCTGAAGCACAGTCGATTGCCAATGACTTAAATGTGACACCCGAACAAGTCTTAGAAATGGAAGGCCGTTTAACCGCTTATGATGCTGCATTTGAAGCTCAAAGTGATGACGACGATGAAGGTTCGACTCATGTCGCTCCTGCCCTTTATCTCGAAGATAACCGTTATGACCCTGCGCGTTTAGCGGAAGATGAAGATTACGAAGAACAGAGTACTTCAGCTTTACATGAAGCCATGGATCAGCTGGATGATCGTTCGCGTAACATCTTACAACGTCGTTGGTTAGATGACGAAAAGTCGACGCTGCATGAATTGGCAGCGGAATATAATGTATCTGCTGAACGTATTCGTCAGTTGGAAAAAAATGCGATGGAAAAAATTAAAGTCGCAATGTCTTCAAACTAAGTTGAAGGCTTTTCATTGTTATTCTAAAAAAGAGCATTTCGATGCTCTTTTTTTTGTTTCTGAATATTATTGAATGATAGGCTGTAACACAAAAACTTTGGGCATTTTTGCTTTAATCCTGCACGCTAAATATGCTATGGTTATGCGCAAATTTTGTTAAGGTGAATGCACATGTGGATTGCCATTTCCGCACTTAACTTAGCTTTTGCTGTGATGCTTGGTGCCTTTGGTGCACACGGATTAAAAGCTCGCGCGACTGAAGCCCAATTGGCTTGGTGGCAAACTGCAACGGACTATTTCTTTTATCATGCACTGGGCTTACTTGCCCTCGCGATCTTATCCAAAGTCATTCCCCAACTTCCAATAAAAGCCAGTTTCCTACTCATACAAATTGGTATTTTCTTCTTCTGTGGTTCTTTATATGTGATGGCTCTAGGCTTACCACGCGGTCTCGGTGCCATTACCCCGATTGGTGGAGCGCTGATGATTGCTGGATGGCTCATATTGGCATGGAATGCGTTTAAATACGCAAAATAATCAACAGCAGATATTGGCCTTATGCAATTGGCAAGGCTGCAAGAACGGAATCCACAAATGCAAATTTATTTAAACGGCGAAGCTACACAAACCGAATGTGTCAACCTCTTGCAATTGGTTCAACAATTACAATTGGAAGGCAAACGCTTCGCTGTTGAAAAAAATGAAATGATCATCTCGAAAAGTAAATTGGAACAAACCCCAATTACTGAGCAAGATCATATTGAAATTATTCATGCCGTAGGTGGCGGCTAAAATGGAGCTCCCATGGAAGATACACCCCTAATCATTGGTTCACGTACATTTAATTCACGACTTTTAGTTGGTACAGGTAAGTACAAGGACTTAACGGAAACTGACCAGGCCATTCAAGCCAGTGGTGCTGAAATTGTGACCGTTGCCATTCGCCGTGTGAATATTGGTCAGCATCCAGACCAGCCGAACTTGCTTTCAGTGGTTCCACCTGAGAAATATACGATTTTGCCAAATACAGCAGGTTGTTTCGATGCGAACAGTGCGGTCCGTACTTGCATGTTGGCACGAGAACTCTTAGATGGTCACAATTTGGTTAAACTTGAGGTTTTAGGGGATGAGAAAACCCTATATCCAAATATTACTGAGACTTTAAAAGCTGCACGTACGTTGATTGACGATGGCTTTGAAATCATGGTTTATACCTCAGATGACCCAATAGTGGCACAAGAACTCGAAAGCATGGGCTGTGTAGCCATTATGCCTTTAGGTAGCCTTATTGGCTCAGGTTTAGGCATTCTCAACCCACATACTATTTCGATCATTAAAGACAACGCCAAAGTGCCTGTCTTGGTCGATGCCGGTGTAGGTACCGCAAGTGATGCAGCGATAGCGATGGAATTGGGCTGTGATGGCGTATTAATGAATACGGCAATTGCAGCAGCTCAAAACCCTGTTCTAATGGCTTCAGCGATGAAAAAAGCAGTCGAAGCCGGTCGTGAAGCATTCCTAGCAGGACGTATGCCGCGTAAACGCATGGCAAATGCCAGTTCACCTGAAACCGGATACTTCTTTAAATAAGAACTCATTCACGGTATAAAAGAGGACTCTATTGAGTCCTCTTTTTGATTTTGAAAACCTGATAACAATGAAAAAATCCCATATATTGTGTACTTTGAGTCTTTGTGCCGCATCTAGTTGGCTGTCTGCCCAAGTGCCTAGCACAGCCAAATCACTTGCGCCTCAAGGTTGGAACATTTTGATGACTACGACTGGCGACCTAAACAAAGATCAAAAGCCAGATATTGCGATGATCGTGGAAAAACAAAAAGTCGATGTGGCGACCTATGATGACGATGGCAAAGTCGTTCATAACCATCCACGAAAACTCATCGTGTTTTTTAAAACCGCAAAGGGATATCAACGTATCGTTGAAAACAATAGCATCCCTGTCGCTCAGCAACCCAATTCATGCTTACTTGACCCACTTGCTGAAGCAGAAGACATCCAAATCAGTAAAGGCAATTTACTCGTTCATTTTAGTTATTTTATGGCTTGTGGTGGCTGGGAATGGCCCCGACATAGTTATACCTTCCGTTGGCAAAATCAACGCTTTAACCTGATTGGTTTTGACTACAGTAGCTTTCACCGAGCTTCAGGTGAAGAAACATCGAAAAGCTATAATTTTTCGACCTTAAAACGTAAGGAAATTGTAGGCGGCAATATGTTTGAAGATGCCAAAACTCAAACCAAATGGTCAACCTTCAAATCACCACAGCAACTGACGCTTAAAAATATTAACTTTGATGATTTCTATACACAGTTCGAGTACTAAGTTGAACCTGAGCAATGCCAATCTAGCAATAAACAAACCGCCAATTTCGGCGGTTTGTTTATTCAATTTCAAAACTTAACTTAAGGAATTAAACCTTCATCACGCATCGCAATTTGAACTGATTGACGCTCTGCAACTTTGTTGCGTAAAGCAATGATATTTTTATATGGCGTTAAATCATGACCGATGCCATTTGACCAATTTGTCAGTACAAAGAGATAAGCATCTGCTGGGCCAAAGTTATCATCGACCAAATAGTCGTTATCCGATTCACCAATCGCTTTATCGATGTATGTCAATAAACGATCAATTTCTGCATAAGCTTTTTCTTTAGCGTCTGCATCTAGTGGAGCACCAAAGAATACGGCATAAGCATCATGTAATTCTGAGTTCAAATAGCCAAGCCATTCTAAAACTTTGGCACGACCTAAACCTGATGGCGGAATTAAATCTTGTTTTGGATCATGCTGTGCAAGAAACGGTAAAATTGCCACGTTCTCGGTCAGGATCAAACCTGGGTTAATTTCTAATGCAGGTACATAACCTTTTGGGTTGATCTCGTAATAATCCACCCCTTTTTCTGTTTTATGGTTTTTTAGGTCAACACGGACCAAATCAAAATCGACATTAATTTCATTTAAAATTATATGTGATGCTAATGAACATGCACCTGGAGAATAATAAAGCTTCATATCTGATCCTTGTTATGTACTATTCAATGTTTTAAATCTCTTCTGTCAAACTTTCAAGTGATCAAACCTGTAAATTGCAAAAAAGCGTAAATGCTGAAACACATATACTCATTGACTATTGTCCATAATTAAGAAGAATTCAAGTCAATCTGTTATGCATTTTTATACTCAGTTGTTTTAACATAGCCGCGTTTAAGATTTGATGAAAAGTTACCGTGTTACAACTTAAAAAAGAACAATGGTTTTCCAATATTCGTACCGATGTGCTCGCAGGCTTGGTGGTTGGACTGGCGCTAATTCCAGAATCGATCGCCTTTTCAGCTATTGCTGGGGTTGACCCTCAGGTTGGTTTGTACGCTTCGTTTTGTATTGCCGTCACCATTGCCTTTTTTGGTGGTCGTACAGCAATGATTTCTGCTGCTACGGGTGCGATGGCCTTACTTATGATCACATTGGTCAAAGATCATGGTTTGCAATACCTTTTGGCTGCCACGGTTTTAACTGGTGTGATTCAAATCATTGCTGGCTATTTTAAAGTCGCAAAACTTATGCGCTTCGTCTCGCAGTCAGTGGTGTATGGTTTTTTAAATGCTCTCGCGATTTTAATTTTTGTCGCACAGCTACCTGAAATGTCAAAGATGGATAGTTGGGGCTATGTGTTTATGCTTTTAGGGCTTGCGATTATTTATCTGTTTCCATATCTACCTAAAATTGGCAAAGCTATTCCATCACCGCTGATTTGCATTATTGTCCTCAGTGGCTTGGCATTATTTCTAGGTGCAGACCTGCGTACTGTGAGTGATTTGGGTAAGTTTCCAGAGACTCTACCTATTTTCTTGATTCCTGAAATTCCTTTCAATCTTGAAACCTTCACGATTATTTTCCCTTATTCCATCACCCTAGCAACAGTTGGCCTATTAGAAACCATGATGACCACGACAGTGATCAATGAAGTCACTGGAACCGAAGGAGATCGTCATCAGGAATGTCGTGGTCAAGGGATTGCCAATATTGTCAGTGGCTTTATGGGCGGCATGGCAGGTTGCGCCATGATTGGTCAGTCGATTATTAATGTTAGTTCTGGCGCGCGAACTCGCCTTTCCACTTTGGTTGCAGGTGTATTTTTGTTGTGTTTGGTGGTGTTCTTAAAAGACTGGTTGGCCTATGTCCCAATGGCGGCCTTAGTCGCGATTATGGTCATGGTGTCATTCACTACGTTCCAATGGAATTCAGTCAAGCAATTTTCAAAGCATCCAATGTCTTTTAATGTCGTGATGATTACTGTGGTGATCGTGGTGCTTGCAACACATAATTTGGCGCTTGGCGTATTGGTTGGTGTGCTCCTCTCTGCGTTGTTTATTATCAATCAACTGGAAAGTTCGGTAAAAGTCACATCAGAACTTAAAGACAATATTCGTAGCTACACAGTCTATGGACAAATTTTCTTTAGTAGCTCTGAGAGTTTTTATCAATTTTTTGATTTTCAGGAGAGGGTTAGTCATGTGCGAATTGATCTGAGTCATGCACATATTTGGGATATTACTTCCGTCAATATTTTAAAAAATGTCGTGCAAAAATTTGAGTCAAAACAGATTCAAGTAGAGGTTTTTGGCTTAAATGAAGCAAGTAGCACTTTACTTGACCGTGTCAGTGACTAATGGATTTTTGAAATATTCACTTTGAATCAAATCAATTTTCAATAAAGCGCGACCTATTGGGACCCTAAGCAGGATATATATAGCAAAGGGTTTCAATAATCAAAGTCTCATTTGTAATGACATTACATAAAATACTAAGCCTATAAAAAAGCGAAAAATTCACCATTCATTCGATTTAACTGTATAATTCATCTCATAAAATTATAACTATCAAAAATAAAACAAAGATTTGATGTGACTTTCTATTTATTTTTTTAAATTGTGGATACACAAAATTGGGGGAATTTTGATGGTATGGTTTTGGTCACGACACTGCATTCAAGCAAATCGGCTGCTGGTCTTAGCGAGTCTATTTTGCCTGCTATGTTGTATTGCTATACCCAGTTTTGCCAATGCCACCCCTCAGATCTCAAGCAGTCATTGTCTTATTGAAATTACCCATATTGCCACAGCTAAAAGCGCTGTCGAGCAAGAGCGCCCACGTACAGGTTGGCAAAATCTGCAAAAGCTTCCAGACACTTGGAATAAACGTTGGCCGGATTATCATGGTATCGCTTGGTACAAAATCCAATTTAAGTTGAACTGTGACCTCCATCAGTTAAATCAACCCATTGCTATCGCTATACAAGGCATCACCCAAAGTGGTCGGGTTTATATCAACGATGCCCTACTTTGGCAAGATTACATTTCAGCAGAACATTTTTCACGAAGCCAACATCAACCAAGAATTTTGAACTTGCCTAGCTCGAGTTTAAAGCAAGGTGTTAATACCATTTGGGTGCAAGTGTATGGTTCAGTGACCCAAAAATCAGGACTCAGTTCAGTTCAAATTGGGGAATACCAGCAAGTCTATGACACCTTTAAAATTTGGTTACTCGAACAACGACAATTAGTCGAACTCAATACGATGATTAATTTCGTCGTGGCTGTGTTCTTTTTTTTAGCATGGCTCGCCAATCGTAATGAAAGAGCTTACTTATGGTTAACCATCACAGGCATGGCTTGGGTATTTTATAGCCTGTGTATTATTTTTAATGGACCAATTTCATTTCTAACCACCGTACAGGTCGACCGCCTACAAAATATCATTTTCTGTTTTTATACGGTTTTTGGCTGTATTGGTGCGTGGTATTTTGCAAACCATCCTTTCCCGAAAATTCAAAAGCTGTTATTAAGCCTTGCCACTATCGCAGCACTCTGTATCGGTTTTGCACCAGAGGCTTATTTAAAGACCGTCATCCAAATTTGTTTTAGCTTCTTTGTTTTGGTCTTTGTGGCCAAATGTATTAGCTACCCCTACTTGGCGTATAAAGCCAAAATGGCTGAAACCTATTTGCTTGCAACGCTGTATTTGATTTATTTACCAATTGCGGTACATGATGCGCACTTTATGATGACCATGGAAGGCCATGCGCTCTCACCATATACTGGCCCACTAACCACCCTCGTTTTGGGCGGCGTACTGGCTTTGCGTTTAGCTCGACACACCCGTCAAATTGAGCGTTTTAATAAGACCTTAACTGAAAATGTACAACGAGCTGAACTGAAACTCGCTACCTCACTTGGTCAACAACATCAACTCGCGCTTGAAAATGCACGACTTCAAGAACGAATTCATTTATCTCATGACTTACATGATGGTTTAGGCGGATCAATTGTCCGTTCAATTTTACTGTTAGAACAAAATGACAAAATTGAAAAACCACAAATCATGTCGATGCTTAAACTGTTCCGTAATGATTTAAGACAAGTCATCGATTCGGGTTCAAGTATAGGGACGAAAGTTCCAGACACCCCGATCGAATGGGCGGCGCCGATTCGCCATCGCTTTGTACAGCTCTTTGAAGAATTAGACATGAGCTCAAGCTGGAAATTTGCTACCGAATGGATTCACTCACCCTCTGCGACCCAATGTCTCAATTTGACTCGTGTCGCAGAAGAAACCCTGACCAATATTCTAAAGCATAGTCAGGCAAGCAAAGTTCAGGTCAGTTTGTGCGAAACAGAGACTCAACTGATATTACGTATTGAAGATAACGGTATCGGCTTCAACCCTGACGAAGTTGAGCAAGGCCTACATGTCGGCCTACATAGTATGCAAACACGAATCCATCGTATCGGTGGTGAATTTAAAATACAGTCACAGCCGGGTTGTACCGTTATTGAGGCCATTTTGCCATTTAAACCTGATGGTGCTGACAGTGAAGATCTTGATGAAAAAACAGCCTAGATTAATGTTAATTCATGACTTTTGAGCTGAGCATTTGACTGCTCATTGCAAATGCTCAGCACGGCTTCAGTCGGTGAGATTGAGCAAAAAGCGGATTTATTCACGGTAAAAAATTTGACTTGTGCATCTCAGGACTTAAAATACCGCATTCGAATTTTTTACATTTGCCAAAGTTATGTCGAACGATCAATTAGACCAGCACGCAGTAGATCTGGATAACCTAAACGAACACCGTGAAATCGTGACGTTTATGCGCCGCTCTGCGCCACTTAATACTTCGCAACGTACTGCGCTGGAACAATATGGTCATCTAATTTTGGAATACCCTGTTGGTGATTTGCGTCAGCATTTTGAACACCCTGAACGCCCACTAACTGTAGAAATCGGTTTTGGTATGGGCCGCTCTTTGGTACTAATGGCAAAAGCAAATCCAGAACGCAACTTTGTCGGCATTGAAGTGCATGTTCCGGGTATCGCTCAATGTGTGTATGAAGCCGGTCTTGCAGGTTTAACTAACCTACGAGTATTGGATGCCGATGCCATCCAAGTGCTACGTGAAATGCCAGACAACAGTATTAATACTGTCCAATTATACTTCCCAGATCCATGGCAGAAGAAACGTCATTTCAAACGTCGTTTTGTATCTCATGACCGTATGCCATTGGTTGAAGAAAAATTAGAAATCGGCGGCACATTCCACTCAGCAACTGACTGGGAACCGTATGCTGAATGGATGATCGAAGTGCTTGAAGAACGTCCACGTCTTGAAAACCTTGCAGGTAAAGGCAATAGCTACCCTCGTCCAGACTGGCGTCCACAAACTAAGTTTGAACGTCGCGGAATTGAAGCAGGCCATAAAATTAATGACTTCATCTTCAAAAAAGTAAATTAAATTTTGAATGAAGCAAAAAACCACCGTTAGCGGTGGTTTTTTTATTGCTATTTTTGATCTGAGATTTCTCTGTGTTGTTTCAAATCACATAAAAACAAATAACCACTAGGCTACTTGCGCTTGGAGCTGACTTTGTCGAATCATATCCACGGCTTTTTCAGCAATCATCACTGTCGGCGCATTGGTATTGCCATTCACCACAGAAGGCATAATAGAAGCATCGACTACACGAAGGTTTTGAATCCCGTAGACTTTCAATTCAGGGTCAACCACAGACATCTCATCTACGCCCATCTTACAACTGCCGACAGGGTGATAAACCGTATCCACACGCTGACGTAAGATTGCACGTATGTCATCATCGGTTTTGACCAGTGAGGTAAATAAATCTTGCTGATAATGAATCGATAAAGACGGCGACATCATTAATTGCTGCGTCAACTTAAAGCCTTGTACCAAATCTTCTAAATCCTGTTCATCCCCTAAAAAGTTTGGATCAATCAATAATGGATCATGAATACTCGAACCACTGATTTTAATTGTACCGCGACTACGTGGATTCAGCAGACATACATGGCAAGACAAGCCGTGACTGGCATGGAACTTACGTGCATGATCATCTACAAGTGCCACAACAAAATGTAATTGTAAGTTCGGAATTTCCAGCTCTGGTGAAGTCTTTAAAAATCCGCCACATTCTGCAAAATTTGAAGCAATCATGCCCCGTCGCTCCTTACGATAGCGACTGATCTGCTTAAACATATCAATTGAGCCTGGTAAGGACCCCCCAAATGTGCCTTGATATTCTTTGACTTTATAACCAAAAATGAAATCGGGATGATCGTGGAAGTTCTTTCCTACACCCGGTAAATGGTGCTTCAATTCAATGCCATGCGCTTGTAGCTCGGCCTGATCTCCCACTCCAGACAACATTAAAATCTGCGGTGACTGCATCGCTCCGGCACTGAGCAAGACTTCACGTCTGGCTTTTAGGTGTTTCATTTGCCCTGCATGTTGTACTTCTACACCAGTCGCAACTTGATGCTCTATGGTAATTTTATGCGTTGTGGCTTTGGTCAATACGGTTAAATTTGGCCGATCTAAATGTGGAAATAAGTACGCACGCGCCACACTACAACGCTCTCCATTGATATGCGTAACTTGATAAACCCCTAAGCCTTCTTGTTCTGCACCATTAAAATCATCGAGGACTTTATGGCCTTGTGCACGAGCCGCTTCGGTATAGCGTTGATGGAAAATATTGTCACTTTGTACATCTGTGACGGATAGAGGGCCGTCATTTCCGTGGAATTCATTGTGTATTCGGTTGTTATTTTCTGAGCGAATAAAATATGGCAAGACCTCGTCGTATGACCAACCAGTATTGCCCTGTACCGCCCATTGATCATAATCATTTTTATGACCACGAATATAAATCATGGCATTAATACTAGATGAACCGCCTAGGCATTTTCCACGTGGTTGATAGCTTTTACGACCATTCAAGCCAGCTTGTGGCACAGTTTCAAAAGCCCAATTATTGATCTTGGTCGGCAAGCTCACCACGCATGCAGCTGGAATATTGACCGTCCACTGATCACCTTGTCCACCTGCTTCTAGCAAGCACACAGATATATTCGGATCTTCACTGAGTCGTGCAGCCAGTACGCATCCCGCACTTCCGCCACCAATCACAATATAATCAAATTCCATTTTTGACATTATTTTCATCCAATTGATTCTTTTTATAAATGCACAATAAGTGATTTAACCCTGACTGAAAAGTTTCTTTTTTAAAATAGTGAGCGCGATACCGTGCAAGAAGGATGAAACTGATGATCGAAATTTTGTTTCATGCTTCACTCATGCAAGGTAGCAACAATATCTGTCCAAATGATCGATGAACTTGATACGCCCAATCTTGGACTCTATTATTTTTTAATTAATCGATGTTTTAAAAGCACAGTAAGCCGCATAGCTAAAGATTTGACTGAAACAATAGATTTGATCAAAACCTATTTCCCTCAGTAAGCTTTGATAGTGCTGCTGACTAATCAGTTCAAAGTCATCCTCTAAACGCTGCATCATTTTTGTCGCTTGCGCAGCAGATAAACCTTGCATTTGGCAAAATTCAGGCAGGACACGCTGCTCAAAATTCGAATGAGTTTGCATCAAGTCAAAACTTAAAAAAATGCCCTGCGGTTTAAGCAATTCAAAAGCTTTTGTTAAAAAATTCGTTTTCTCTGACAACGGAATGAAATGCGTCACCAAAATACTCAGAACTGCATCAAAACAACTCATCTGCTCAAAAGTGGTATGACTGCCCAAAACAAAATTGACGCGATGCAACTGTCCAGCGGCTTCAACTCGTTGCCGTGTTTGATTCAGCATATTTTCAGACAATTCTGTAACGGTAAATGACCATGTTGGATTCAAGGCCATGAGATACCCCAGTTCATAGCCCGTCCCACATCCAATGATCAGTACATGGGCATCTTCAGTGACATAGCAATTCAACACCGCCTGAATCTGCTGATGGACAAGTTCATAGCCGGGAATTAATTTTCGAATATGCGCATCATAACTTTCGACCACTTGCGGGTTATTAAAATCTTTTGCCATGTAACATCCTGATTGACATGTATTTCTATGCTAATAAATATTCATTGTTCTTTATAGATTGTTTATTTCTGATGATGCTCAAAAATCTGCTGACTCAGCATTTCATAGACCGCTTTCAGATCGACTTGATCCGCTTGCCCAAGCATATTGGCGTGTATCTGCATGATATTTTGATCCCCACGCATTGCAGGGCCTGTTTGCATGTTACGCGGTTCAGCCTGAGTCGCTTTATTGGCTGTCTCTAAAATCAATGGATAAAGCAAGCTAAAATCGACGTATTTTGCATCGACAACCTGCTTTGCCATGTCATAACAATAATTACTAAAATTACATGCGAACACCGCAGCAAGATGCAGACTTAAACGTTGTGCCGAATCATATTGATAAACCCTTTGACTCATGCTGTTTGCTAAATCTGTTAGTGTCCTCAAATCTGTAGAATCCGCGGCTTCTACAAAGATCGGTGTAGACGTCCAGTCCACATCTCGATCTAAACTAAAGGTTTGTAAAGGATAAAACACCCCTGCTCGCAAATGCTGCTGGGTCAGTACCGTGATATTGGTGCTACCTGAAGTATGCACGATCAAAACCTGTGGCAGATAGGCTGTAACTTGCTGAATAACGGTTGCAATCGATTGGTCGCTCACCGCAATGATCAAAAGATCAATCTCAGCATTCAACTTTGTCGGGGTATCAACGGCTTTTGCACCTACACTTGCTGCAAGTTTTTCTGCCTTTTCAAGATTTCGCGCATAAACTTGCACAATGTGATGTTGTGGATGAAGTACTTTGAGCAAATGATGTGCAACACGACCTGCACCCACAATACTGATTCGCATATAGTTTTAACTCATTTTCGATGGCTACAGCATGTCAGGAAAATATCGGACGTGCAAATCGAGTTGTATCGATAGAATGATTTATTTTCAATTCTTCACATTAGTTTCGCTCAGATAAGCACAAAAAAAGGGATGCGTTTCATCCCTTTTGCTAGACGTCAATCTAAGTCTAATGCATATCATATCGCTTTCAATCTAGACAATATTCGATATGCACTTTAGCTTTTACGATTTACCAATGATTTGATTCAGAGTCTGTAGGTATTGTTCTGCGTCACGGCGCGCATTGAATTTCTTTTCAAATACACCTGTGTTTTGCACACTGTTCGGTGTGTATTCTACCGAAACAACAAAGGTATCAAGCAAATCTCTATTAATCCGAATTGCAATAATATGATGTGAGTTTAAATAAAAACCATCATCAACCTTAACTAACATGACTCGCCTCAAAAATCTTGCATAATGAAATAGATAAAAATATCTAAACATTCATAAACTTGGATGCCTTACCGCATACAGTTATAAATAGGATAAACCGAAATCATTGTAACGCCATTATGTGATTTGTATTGCAATTATTATGCAATTTAAATGAATAATTAGAGAAAATCATTCAGTTCCAGTCATCTAAACATGATTGATTTTCAATCCTAGCTAAAGATTGGATAAAAAGACTGGATATAAAAAAGCCTGCTGCCATAGCCATGGCAATAGGCTCATTTCAGTACGACTGATTTAACTCAAATCAATCGTACAATGTGGTTGAACGATTAAACACTCAACATACTGTTTAATGTTTCTGACACATTCTTCGATTTCACAACAGGTTTAAGTGCTTCAAGTTTTGCTTTGACTTCACTACGCTGCGGTTCTGCCAAAGTGTACCAACGGGACAAAATTTGCAGTAACCGTGAACCGACAATTGGATTCTTCTCATCGAGGAATTTTGCCAATTCAACAATGTGCTGCACACCAAAGCTCCATGTATTAACAGGATTGCTATTTAAACCGCCTGTAACCGCACGAATACGGTTCGGTACTTTCAAGTCATAGTCAGGATGAGCAGTCAGTGCTTTGATGGTTTCCGCAGTTGCTTTCGGATGAGCCGCTTGCAACATAAACCATTGGTCTATCGACAAAGCTTCATTTTTAAAGCGTGTATAGAAGGTTTCTAAAGCTTGCTGTGCTTGTGGTGCATCATTCCAAACCAATACTTTTAAAGCACCAAGGCGTTCAGACATATTTTGCGTGGTTTTAAACTGTTCAAAGGCTAAATCAAATACTGACTTATCCCCCTGACGCGCCATCATATTCAAAGCGATATTTTTCAGCGCGCGCACACCCATTGCCTGACTGAACTCTGCAGGCGCTTCTAATGTTTGATAAATATTTTTCCAGAAACCGGTAAATGACAATGCAACAGCGGTAAGTAAAGCATTGCGCTTTTCTTGGATCATGGCTGGATTGTAGTTCTCATCAATACGGCTGCCCAAATAGCCCTCAGCCGGAACATCCAGCAAGCGTGAAGCCAATAACGGATCTTTGCAGACCAATTGAGGCAGCAGCTTAGGCGAACTGATCGCATCTAAATAAATTTGCGCATCATGATCTTTCAGCAGAATGTTTTCGACCAGGCTCTGCGCCGCCTGCCATTGGTTAAAGCCATTGGTTTCATACTGCAGAAGGAATGCAAGCTCTTCATCTGAATAGTTAAATTCAAGATTAACAGGTGCAGAGAAGTTACGTAGTAAAGAAACAACAGGCTGAGTTTTTACACCGCTAAATGTAATGGTTGCAGTATCGGTATCAAATAAATACACGCCATCTTTGATGCCATTTTCAACCAATGCATCTGAGCTGAGAACTAACTGTTCACCACTCGTCGCATCAAACAATGCCAAAGCCACAGGAATAGGCACAGCTTTTAAATTTGGATATTTCGGATGAGCTTTTAAGCTTTGTTTCAAGCTTAAAGTATAGGTTTGATTTGCAGCATCGTACTCACCTTTTGCTTCAAGTTTTGGTGTACCCGGTTGGTTATACCAAATCAAGAAACTCGACAAATCTACACCAGAACCCGCTGTCAGAGCTGCTACCCAATCTTCAACAGTCACAGCTTGACCATCGTGGCGTTTGAAATATTCGTCAGTACCTGCACGGAATTTTTCTTTGCCCAAGAGTGTCGCCATCATGCGGTTAATTTCCGCACCTTTTTCATACACAGTTGCGGTATAAAAGTTATTAATTTCAACAAAATGATCTGGACGCGGTGGATGTGAAAGCGGGCCTGAATCTTCTGGGAACTGATGAGCTTTTAACACAGCAACGTCATCGATCCGTTGTACCGCAGCAGATTGTAAATCTTCTGAGAACGACTGATCACGGAATACTGTCAAACCTTCTTTTAAGCAGAGTTGGAACCAATCACGACAGGTAATACGGTTACCCGTCCAGTTATGGAAGTATTCATGTGCAATCACAGACTGAACGCGCATGATCGCTGCATCAGTGGTGTATTCTTCATCAGCAAGCACACAAGAGGTATTGAAAATATTCAAACCTTTGTTTTCCATTGCACCCATATTAAATGCACTGGTTGCCACGATCATATAATTGTCTAAATCATAAGGACGACCATAATGTTCTTCGTCCCAACGCATCGAGTGCTTTAAAGCTTCCATCGCAATATGACATTTTGGAATGTCTTTTTCTTCTGCATAGATTTCTAAAGCAACATTACGACCTTCAGACGTCACGTAAGAGTCTTTAAGTACCGCCAAATCACCAATCACACAAGCAAAAAGATACGATGGTTTTTTGGTTGGATCTTGCCAAACGGTATAATGACGACCTTCACCGGTTTCACCCGCTTCAATCAAATTACCATTGGCAAGTAATACAGGGAATTTTTTATCCGCTTCGACACGTGTGGTAAATACCGATAGCACATCAGGACGGTCAGGATAATAGGTAATTTTACGGAAGCCTTCAGGCTCGTTTTGAGTGACGAATAGATCGCCTGCCGCTTGGTATAAGCCTTCGAGTTGAGTATTACTTTCAGGATGAATCACGACTTCGGTTTCAATGACAGCTTGGTCAGGTGCATTTGATATCACCAGTTGTTCTGCATCTACAACATAGGCATCTGCTGGCAAGACTTGACCATTTAAGCGAATTGATTTGAGTTCCAAATCACGACCCAATAACACCAAATCCCCTGCCGTTTGACGCTGCATCACTAATTTTGCATTTACATTGGTATGGTCATCAAAGACTTGAATATCAAGATCGATACTATCTACGACAAATGATGGTTTTTGATAATCTTTTAAATAAACAGTTTGGTCTGCTTCGACCACTGGATTTGCCGCAATATTCATATCTCGTCCTATTCCTTAGTTATTGCTTCATCAGCTTTTTGAACACATTGTGAATGACTTGATCATACGACAAGATGCATAAGCTGTCTTCGCATTTACAATGATTTATATATGGGCTCAGCGCATGTTGTTTTCAATCATCTTTATAGAATAATTTAAAGGCTGGCACATATTTTCGCCATGTTTAAGCAAAATAAATGCCTGAGTTGAGTACAGCTATAACAATGTGCAAATTTTTTATCTACCTAAAATAAATAAAGCGCCTATATACTAGAAAAATAAAGCACAGGTTCTTTATTTCTATCTGTAACTTCAAATTATTGTGCTCAAACTTTGCTGCTTAAGACTTAGAGGATTATTGATTTTCGAAAATTAAATCGAGTGCGCGGTCATAGTCTGCAGCAAAGTAAAATTGAAATGCCGTGACTTTTGAGCTGAGGAATTGCTGAATTTCTGCCGTCGCACCCGCCACATAAATTTTTGATACTTGATGTTGCTGCGCTAGGCCCAGTAACTCGATCGTCTTTTCTAAAGTTTGATCATGCCCAATAATCAGCGCACCAACCGTACCCTGTGGCTGCTTATATAATTGCATGCGAGTGATATTGCTGTTTTTAAGTGCGTCTGACATATGTATTCCATACAGAGAAAGGGTTAAAAAGATCAAAACCTTTAGAAATCAAGCTGAATCATATTGTGTATCAAGTTCAGTAGATTCCGCTTGGTTTCAATTCTAAAAGTTGAGATCATTAAAAAATTATAAGTTCAATATATACAAATATACTTTTCAAATCCAATCGCTTAGGTGATTCCTTCTAAAAAGCGCCTAGCTCTCAAATCATATCCCTCTTCTCATTTGGATTTGATTGCAGACTTCTGTTTAGACCTTGCACCAAGATATTTCTTTTTCAACAGTTTAAGCAGTTTTAGAATTCATCTGAGATAGTAATACGCATCAATATCATTTTGTTACTTTTAAATTAATAATTTATTTTCAATATCTTATCAAATAAATATACAGTTTATCTGCTTTTAAATATCCACTCAAAACATTTGAGCACGTGTTTTGCATCTACTTAATTGCCAAAAGCAAAATATTCAGACTAAAACAACAAGAGGTGCATTATGTTTATTAAAGAACATATCATCCGTATTGAAAATATGAAGACTCTGCAAGCGCTTGATGCTGCAAATATCGACCATCAAGTGATTGCAATGTTTATGACCTGCGAAGGGATTCCACTCAAAGCCTTTGAGGTCAGTTCATTACTTAACTCATATAGTGCATTAGGCACTAAAAAAGTGGCGTCTAAAAAAGTGCAAGCTTTAATACAAGCCAAACAACTTGGAGAGGAGGACGAATCGATCCCATGCCCAGCCGCCTATTAATAATCCATTCTAACTAAAAGCTGCATCATCACTATGCAGCTTTTTTTATTTGTCGACTTCTCGCCTGAGCTGCTGCAACTGAAATTGCAAACCCGTCTTTAAACAGAGATGTGTATAATCAATTTAACCTTTCAAGAAACGCTGGCAACATGTTCAATATTCTACGCAAACAAATGGATGAAAGTACGCAATGCCCGTTGTGTCGTGCATCTATGTATTGGGTAGATGCTGAAAAATTAGATGAGCAAGAATTTAATTTTTATCAGTGTAGCCACTGTCATCATCAAATATTTCCAGAACAGCAATACAACTGTCATTGTGAAAACTGTCAGGCCGCACGAAAAAAACTACTCAAAGAAACCCGCTTACAAGAACAGCGTAAACTTAAAAATAAAGATATCGTTGAACGTGAATTAAGTGAACTGAGTTTTTTACAGAAACTCTTTTTGCTGGCTTTATTGGATAATCACGTCCAAGAACATACGGCGCATCAAGAATTTATCGACTGGGACGCTATTAAGTATCATAACATCAGCCCGAATTATTTCTTCCAACAATCACTCAAAAAGCATCTCGTGCATGAGCAAATTTTGATTGTGAAAGATGATGCACTACAAGCTGAACAGTATTATATCAATGTCCGTCTGGATGGCTATTCGGAGCCCAGTCTTTTTAGCGTAGCGCAGCAACTCCGTCATTGGTTTTATGAAAATTTAGCCTTGGGTGTTCCCTTTAAAAGTGCTGACGAAGTGAAAGAATGCTTGTATCTCCTACTTTTTCAAGAAATTGTCCAATTCATGCAGTTTTACTGTAAGACATGGGGCATTCAAATTGCAGGGAATAAAAGCTTTCAAGTGTTCTGTTATCGCCTACTCGACCATCTTGCGGTTGGGCAGATTTATTATATGATTCAGTCAGCACTCGAATACCTACATAAACAAAAAGCCCTGCAAGTTCGTAATGAAAATTTCATTAACACCAATCTGTTAAAAAAGACCTTACAGCAATACCGTGAACGTGGCTTACAGGAAAAATGGGAAACCTTTACCCTCCCTCGTCCGCCACAACTCCCCTTTAGTAAAATGAGTGAAATTTTACTCTTTAACTTTTTAGGACTCGATGAAAGTATCTTTGTGCAACCAATACGCCATGCTTGGAAAAAAATCGAACCTCGCTTAAATTTTTATTCCACAAAGCGTTGCATGTACTGTGGTTCACAAGAACTCTCTGTCGATTATGATGCCGCAGATTATGTGACCCTGTTCTGCCGTAATTGTAAACATCAAGACCATTACTTCACCCGCTAAGGGAGAAACCGATGAATCAATCTGAAAATTTTGAAACGACCATGAACAGTGAATTGACTGACTTAAATAGCCCGCTTTTGCAAAGCGTCATTAATGCGTGGATTGAACTTCAATCCAAACAACCTTTGGTGCACATCATCACCAATGCAGTTGCGAGCAATTACGTCGCCAATGTCCTTTTGGCTGCGGGTGCTTCTCCTGCAATGATTGACAATCCCTTTGAAGCCGAAAGCTTTGCCTCAATTGCCAGTGCCTTGAATATCAATTTAGGCACGCCAACGTCTGAACAAATGCAGGCCATGCAAATTGCTGCACAAACAGCACAAAATTTAAATAAACCTTGGGTGCTTGACCCTGTCGGTTATGGCCCCGTTTTGCCGTGGCGATCTGAAATGGTTGACCAATTACTCCAGTACAAGCCAAGCATAATCCGTGGCAACGCATCAGAAATCAGCTGTCTTGCAGGTAATCAAGGTGAATCCCGCGGTGTCGATAGCACGCTCAATAGTGCCGAGATTTATTTAAATGCTGTGCCCTTGTTAGAACACTGTGAATGTGTGGCAATTTCAGGCGAATCAGATTTCATCTTATCGAAAGAAATGAATGCAGTGATACAGATTAATGGTGGGTCTTACTTACAACCCAAAGTGACGGCTTCTGGCTGCGCTTTAGGTGCGCTAACAGCAGCTTATTGCGCCGTAAGTGAATCACTAACTGCTGGCACGGTCGCAGCACATTTGCACTTTGCGATTGCGGGTCAAAAAGCCTATGAAATTAGCTCAAGTGTCGGCAGTTTTAATGTTGCATTTTTAGATGAAATTTATAATCTCAATGAAGATGATTTCAATCAACTTGCCAACATGCAAATTTATGCACTATGAAGCTACGATAGCTTGAGAAAAAAATAGCTTGAGTAAAAGACTCAAGCTGTTCAGGGTTTCACGCTGTTTTTTATAATTAGAACGCGTCAAAAGCTTACTGTGCCGTGCTGTCACTTGCAGCATTAGCATCAAACATTTCTGAATCTTCGATCGTTTCTGTTGGATTACTCAAAATCATGTCGAGGTCATAGTCTCCCGCATAAACAATATTTTTGATTTTTGAACAGTCGCCATCACTCATTTCATAATTTAAGACTTTGGCTTCATCACCAATTTTAAACTCAGCACGAACGACGTTTTTATTTTCATCAAAACTCAGTTTAGGCTGAACACCTTTTTTCGAATCTTGCTGCGGATCTTGGCTATCCGTGAAAATATCAAAATCCACATTACACGCTTGTTGCGACTGCTTACAGTTAATTTCTTCTTGCATACGTTCCGCTAACGATGGCTCAAAATAGGCAGTAAGTTGATCTTTACTCAAAGCATGTAACTTCAACTCTTGATCATAAATTTGTTTGACCAGTTTTTCGGGGGCAACACATTTCTGCGATTGCTCTTGTACTTTTTGCTCTGCAGGCTGACAAGCCGTTAAAAAGATTGCCGCACCGAAACCGAATAATCGATATATCATCATTTGTCGCATAACATATCCATGTCCGTCATTAAACTGCCCGCCCAACTGCCAGATTCATACTTGCTTCGAAAATGGTTGAAACATTTAATTTACAAATACACATTAAACCCATGCCATCAAAATAATCTGGCACGTGCTGCATAAAAAATTGAACATGTTCATCAGATTTTTTCCGTAGCCGCACCAACTGCTCAGGCGTCACCTTCGGTAAATCACAACGATGAACAAAAATATCCTCAGCCCGATGCTGTACATCATGCTGACGGATTTTATAACTATTTAAAACATCCACATACTCAGTGGGCATCGGGATACCGTGCCTTGGATAAAACTTAACAGAGCGCGAGGCAAATAATGTATATACCTTTGGTTGTGCCAATGTAGCCACAAACCACATCGGAATCGCTGGAAATCGTATCTGATGTTGCATCGCCACTTTAATCGCCGAGTTTAAGGTCAGGTTTTTCCGACGATAATCAACCAATACCCCAGCACGTGAATTAAAAATAAAAATCGGCCGATTGTTATGCATAATTTTTAATATGCGTACAATGTTTTGCCCGATCAGTTTATCTTTTTCAAAATACTGAATAATCGGTAATGCGACAATATCGGGGTCATGCATATATTGATAGAGTTGCTCAATTTTCGAAGTCGGAAAAATACATTGATCAAACTCCCAGAGCCGTTGAAACAACTCATGTTTTTCTTCAGTCTTGAGCTTACTAAAATCAATGATATTTTCAGTAATCGCCATACCAACACCCATTTTTTAATGGATTAACTTTGAATTTCTTCAAAGTACCTAGTTATAAATTTTTCAAAACCGATATATAAAACGAAATAAAAATTATTAATAGATCATCTATGATGATTAAAACCCCGAGCTAAAATAAATCGCTATTTAACTTATGCTCTTTAAAACCAACCATATCAAAATTTTTTACTTTTGAACCGTTTTAGCCCTCTAACAAGCTCAAAAGATGCAGCGTTTTTTGACTGTTACATCATGTAAATATAATACGTTTTAACATCGTGAATTACAGCCCCCTTGGATAGGATTTCTTATACTTTCTAGTCATACAAAAAAGACAGCTTCGAAAAGCTGTCTTTGAGTTATTTTAAAATTTAAGCATTAAGCTTGGTAATAAATATCAACCGTTTTAATGCGGTTTTCATCCATTGCCGTGACTTTAAATTGGATGCCTTTAAAATCAACCACAGTCCCGACTTCTACATTACCGTGAGTCTGATCTAAAATAAGGCCTGAAACACTGATATAACCATCATCTTCTTCGATCAAATCCAGCATTTCCAATTCAAGTTCTAACTGATACAGATCGAGCATGCCTGAAGCTTTCCAATGTTCATCATCGATTTTAATCAAATCAAGTTGTTCATCCGCATCTGGGAATTCACCAGCAATTGCTTCAAACACATCGAGTGGTGAAATCAGACCCTGTACCGCACCAAATTCATCCGTAACTAGTACCAAAGAGCCTTTAGAGGTACGCAAGGTATTAATCGCATCAATCACCTTCATTTTTTGGAAAATAAAGATCGGACGATGACGTTTAATCAATACTTTTAGATCATCTTCGCTATCTAGAACATCAATAAGTTCTTTCGCACGGACAATACTAATCACTTTGTCCAAGCTACCACGACACACAGGGAATAAACTGTGCGGCACTGAAAGTACTTGCTCACGAATTTGCTCAGGTGTGTCATTTAAATCAACCCAAGAAATTTGATTACGAGGGGTCATGATCGACGCAACTGAACGCTCTGCAAGCGTCAATACACCACCAATCATGTAACGTTCTTCGTCTGCAAAGGTTTCTTGTGCTTGATTACCGACTTGATCGGCTTCTAAGCGTCCACCCATCAGCTTTAAAATACTGTCTGCAGTACGGTGACGTAATGGAATTTTCGCTTCGTGTTTTTGAGCATTACGCTGACTAAACTGGTTAAAGGCTTCGATGATAATCGCAACACCAATACCTGAGTAGATATAGCCTTTCGGAATATGGAAACCAAAACCTTCTGCAATCAAACTAATACCAATAAGCAATAAGAAGCTTAAGCATAAGATCACGACGGTCGGATGTCGGTTAACAAAGGCCGTTAACGGTTTAGATGCAAGTAACATCACAGCCATTGCAACAATCATTGCAGCCATCATGACATAAATGTTGTCGACCATACCGATTGCTGTAATGACAGAATCTAGAGAGAAAACTGCATCTAAGACAACAATTTGCGCCACGACTGCTGTAAAGCTCGCATAAGCCACTTTTGTTGTCACTTGAACTTCTGGTTTACCTTCTAATTTCTCATGCAGCTCTGTGACCGCCTTATAGACTAAGAATAATCCACCGAACAATAAAATGAGATCTCGACCAGAGAATGTCCAATCAAAAACGGTAATCAAGGGCTTTGTTAATGTGACCAACCAAGAGATTGCAAATAACAATCCTAATCGCATTAACAATGCGAGTGAAAGACCAAGTATACGGGCTTTGTCACGTTGTTCTGGAGGGAGTTTTTCTGCCAAAATGGCAATGAAGACTAGGTTATCAATCCCTAGTACAATTTCTAAAATAATTAATGTAAGTAAACCAACCCAGATTCCAGGATCTAACAAAAATTCCATTAGCTCTCTTCCTCATTCTGGATTGTAAGAATATCTTCAATCAGACCAACGCACGGCGACGGATCCATAAATTTAACCTGTGTAACTAGAGACCATTCCATTATGCATAATCTTGCGCATTTGTAATGTATTCAAGCATATTTTTTCGCAGCAACAATATGACAAAATGTTAAAAACGCTGAATGTATTACAAATCGAATGGGCGATATAAAATACACATCTAGATGTTAAAACCTACTTTTTGAGATCTCCTCTTCCACTTTAAAAAAAGTATGAATTCACCTGACTTTTAATTAAATGTAATTAAATACGTTGTATGAGATTGTATGACAAATCTAATGAATTATTTATTTCTACCTTTTGGTAAAAAATATTAATATTCAATTCAAATTAAAAACTTATTTATTTTCACTACACTATCTCTTTACCCAACTTTGCTTTTATTCTCTTTTAATCGCTTGGAAAGAATATCAATATAATCTATTAAGATAATCTAAAAATGAGATATCTTCTACTTTCTATTTTTTTATTGTGAACTCTTGCTATTACCCTCTATTTTTCAATAGAATGTTAAAACATTAAATAAAATTAAAACAAATATTCAGGGGACTCCTTCATGACAAAAAAGTATTCAAAATTTTTACCATCCACCGATGACTTTAGTTTAGAAAATTTTCCTTTCTACTGGGTCACTCAGGTGCATTCACAATATGTTTTAAACGTCGACCATGCCTTAAAAAAGTATGGCGTAGATAATTCACGTCGTCGCATCCTGCTCGCACTCAAGTCTAAACCACATGCGAGCGTTTCGGATTTATCTGAAATGGTCGTGTCTAAAATGTCGACGACAACCAAAATTGTTTATCGCTTAAAAGATGAAGGCTTAGTAGACACTTATTCTTGTGAAGATGATGCACGTATTACTCGCGTCGTGTTAACCGATAAAGGCACTGCTATGACGCAAAAGATTAACGATCTAACGAATGTCGTTCTAGAACAATCTTTTGAAGGCTTAACACCGCTACAAATTGAAAAAACCATGGAAAGTTTAAAGCACATTTTCAAAAACTTAGCGCGCTAAGCATTCTGCATCACCGAAGTATCAATCGAAAAAGTTCAGTTGGGGACTGATTTTTTCGATTTTTATTTTGGGTGCATGCTCACATTCAAATTCGTCAACAGGAAAACCCTGTACAAAACTTTGGATATTCGGTGATTTCCAACTCAGCCATTCCTCTAATCGTGCATGCGGAATCACAATCACTGAGCGTTTTACATTACCTGGCTCATGAAAGTGTTTCATCATCTCATGCTGAATAGCATCCATCGTAATCATGGTTGCAGAACGTACAATCTCATCACCTTGCCGACAAATGTCATATAAGGCAGCGATATAAAACGCTTCTCCATCTTTGCGTTTAACACTCCAACGCTGCGGTTTATTGTCGATATACATAGACTCATAAAATTCAGACACTGGAATTACGCCAAACTTACATTTTGAGATCGCATTGATAAAAGACGGCTTTTGATACAAAGTTTCATTTCGGGCATTATAGGTTTTTAGTGCAATAGATTTGTCTTCGGCCCATTTAGGCACCATGCCAAAACCCACTTTTCGCCACTCTAGCCCTTGCTCAGACTTAAAGAGCAGCGGTAAATCATAATTTGGATAGACTTCCTCAGGATATTCAAAACTGATTTCAGGCAAGTTTTGCGACTTTAATTGCGCTAAGGTAATCGGTTTGAAATTGGCACACATATTTGCCATAATCCGCAAAAATTCAATCTTTATAATAAATGAAAAATCTAGACCGAAGTCGCTTTATCGTTTTAATTCTCAGTTTAAGTCTATATCCAACTGCAAAGCAGCAAAAGTTTCTGTACATACCGTTTCATTTCTACCTTTTAGTCTCGACGCGCTATATCTCAATGAATATCCATTTAAACAAAGCCTGATCAATGAAATCGAGATCCCTGCAGGCAAATACCGCATTCAATATAAGCATTTTCGCAATCAGCAAATGATCAGTACACATCATTGGGTCACGGTCAAAAATCTTCCCAACACCCAAGAGCAGCAGTTCTCATTAGTCATCCTGCCCTATGGTGAAATGATCAATGTCTCTGACTTTAAAATTACATCTCCAGAAATGTTTCCTGAAATCCGTTTTGCAAAACATGCTCAAAATAGTTATCGCTTGATGCAAAATCAGCAAAGACAACGAGATCAATTTGGCGTGATTCTTCCTGACGCAGATGAAGCCCACACGACAGAATTAGAAGATCAATTTGACTGGTTTACAGTGAACACAGATGAAGGCCGTGTCAGGACAGATTGTACAGGCACTTTTAAGATCAATCCTCTGGATGCGCTCCCCTATTTCACCACTGCAAATTCAGCTATTCAGTTTAATGATTAACAAGGAAAACAAAAACATAATGCATATTTAGCGTTTAGTGATAACAATTCGCTTATTCCAATCGAAGATCGAACAATTCATGAGGCAACGGATTACAAAAATGGCTTGAAGTTTGATGTGTATATTAACAATATCCAAAAAATGAAAACCGAGACTATTTCTTCTAATTATTCAATCTACAATTATAAAGTGCAGGTAAAGCTGTATATAACGACCTTGCAACGTAAGCCTATGCTGTTGATGAATCAGCAAATGTACTATCAGAATAATTGTTCAAGTCAGGATATTGGCGCTTTTCTGTATTACAAAACACGTTGGAGTCGTTTTTGGGACTATATACTTCCTGATATTTCATGGAAATAAACTAGAGAGGTCCTGCTCCTGCGCAACAGAACCTGTTGTGAAGTCTATTGCACAAGATAGAATAGACTTCATTTTGTGTATTTTAAGCGGGGAAAGTCTGCCAATGGGTGCGGGTAAATTCCTCAAATATCCACTCACCATTAAAACGGCCAAGGCCTGAATTACGTTCACCACCAAAGGGTGCATTAGAATGATCCGCCACACTGATGCCATTGATATGCGTCATGCCTATATCGAGTTTGGCAGCAAACTCTCCGCCGCGCGCTAAGTTTGACGTACATACCGCACTCGATAAACCAAATCGGGTTGAATTCGCCAATTCTAGTGCATGTGCTTCATCTCGCGCTTTTAAAATCGGCAAGATTGGCCCAAAGCTTTCTTCCAATGCAATATCAGCGTGTGCATCCACATGGGTAAAAATATGCGGTGCAACCAATTGACCTTCAATGCCGCCTGCATAGGCTAAAATTGCATCTTGCTGAATAGCATTTTGAATAATGGTTTTTAATTTATCAACCTGCGCCTTGTTGATGATAGGCCCTATGAGGGTTTCAGTAGCATTTGGATCACCGACGACAATTGTTTTTACTCGCTGAATAAGCTTATCCACATAAGCATCATGTATAGATTCATCCACAATGACGCGGTTCGTACTCATACAGATTTGACCTTGATGCAAAAACCGCCCCATTACAGTCAATTCAACAGCTAAATCTAAATCTGCATCATCCAAAATTACCAATGGCGCATTACCACCCAACTCTAGTGCAAGCCGCTTAATTCGTGAACTTGCCAAAGCTTTCACGCCAACTTGCTTACCGACTTCTGTAGAGCCAGTAAAAGAAATCATTTTAGGTACAGAATGTTCTACAAAATAATCCCCAATTTCACTGCCGCTGCCTGCAACAACATTCAATACGCCATGCGGCAAACCTGCTTCTTCAAATAATTTGCCGAGTAATGTACCACCTGTGACTGGCGTATCACTGGCTGGTTTAAGAACAACAGAGTTTCCACAAGCAATCGCCGTCACCACAGAACGCATCGATAAATGAAATGGAAAATTCCAAGGGCTAATCACTGCTATGACTCCCAAGGGTTTGCGCAGTACAAAACTCTTGCGGCTAGGGTCTTTACTCTCTAGCTTCATAGTTTGCATTTTTTCAGGAAAACACAACGATTCTTGGATAATGCCGAGCGCAGCATCAACTTCAATATTGGCTTTTAAACGTGTACTCCCAGATTCATCTATCAGCCATTGAATAATTTCTTCTCTGCGTTGCTGAATGGTTTGAGCTAATTTGTTGATAACTTGCTGACGTACTTTAATAGACTTGGTCATTTCTAATTTAAAGGCAGCTTCTGCCGCACTATAAGCACTGTCTACATCGACACTGCTGGCTGCCTGCAATTCAAAAATCTCTGCTTGGCTAAAAGGATTGATATTTTTGATGTGGCGGGTTGACGTCCCTGCCCGCCACTGCCCACCAATATATTGCAAATCTAATGCGGTATATGTTGACATCGCTTCTATCCCATTTTTATCATTCATTCCAATGTAAAGGCTTCAGCATCGAAAAGCTATGAGAAAAACAGGATGAAACTTTAAGAAATAATTTCGGGTGCAGCCCTTTAATCTAAACCGGCTGATGAATCTGCCGCATCGCTTTATAGATTCGCCAATAAATATAACAGCTAATAATGACTTCAAAACTCAGGTCTTTAACTGTGGTGAGTTGCTCAAGTGCAGCCTCCTCCATGTTTAGGGTCAACATAGGTAACAGCCCTTCGACAACCACAGCGATCAAGATAAACAGGACTAAACTCTGAATCGTCACCGGCAGATACAATGCAATAAAGCGCTTTAAAAAATCTCGGCCTTGCTCGCCGCCATTGGCTTTAAATATGGCATTCACCCAGCTAATCAGTAGACCAACTTGTAAAACAAACGAAGCCCAAGCTTCTGTAGGTTTGGATTCTGGGGTTAAGGTCAGTGCTAAGTAGCTAAAGAAAATCAATATTGAGCTGGCAATATAGTAGTTTTTATAATGGGTTTCAGAGACTTTATTCAGTCGTATATCATCCACCAACCGATTTACATTCCATAAATACATGGAGTTTCCTTTTCATTTTTTATGTCGACATTCTAACTTTCTCAAGCAATAAAAAAGCCTCCGAAGAGGCTTTTTTTGATTTACAGATTAGTCACCTGTATAACCTTTTAATTTTAAACGGTAAGCATGAAGAAGCGGCTCTGTATAACCAGAAGGCTGCTCGCCACCTTTGAATACTAAGTCATAAGCAGCTTTGTATGCATAACCATCAAAGCCTGGTGCCATTGGTGTGTAAAGTGGATCGTTGGCATTTTGCTCATCTACAACTTTCGCCATGCGCTTAAATACTTCTTCAACTTGTTCAGCAGTTACGATACCGTGACGTAACCAGTTCGCAACGTGTTGAGAAGAAATACGTAAAGTTGCACGGTCTTCCATCAAACCAACGTTGTTGATGTCTAGTACTTTTGAACAACCTACACCCAAATCAACCCAACGAACCACATAACCCAAGATACCTTGAAGGTTGTTTTCGAGTTCTTTGGTTTTCTCTTCTTCAGACCAGTTTGTATCTGTCGCTAAAGGCGGCGTTAACAAGTCATCTAAAGATAGCGGCTGAGTATTCAACAACTCTTTTTGACGCTCAGAAACATTGCACTGATGGTAATGGATCGCGTGAATTACAGCGCCAGATGGAGACGGAACCCATGCACAGCTTGCGCCAGCTTCTGGATGCTCAATCTTAGTTTTGTACATATCAAGCAACATATCTGGTTTTGGCCACATGCCTTTACCGATTTGCGCTTTACCACGTAAGCCGGCTTGAAGACCGATCATCACGTTACGGTTTTCATATGCAGGGAACCAGATTTGAGACTTCACTTCGCCTTTACGAACGAATGGACCTGCTTCCATGAAAGTATGGATTTCATCACCCGTACGGTCCATGAAACCTGTATTAATAAAGATCGTACGATCTTTCGCTTGCGCGATACAGTTTTTCAAGTTCACAGAAGTACGACGTTCTTCGTCCATGATACCGATTTTCAAAGTCTTCGCAGGTAGACCAAGCGCTTGTTCAGCACGCTCAAATAATTCAACTGCAAATGCAACTTCTTCTGGACCATGCATTTTTGGTTTAACGATGTACATAGAACCTTTACGAGAGTTCTTGTTTTCGTTTTCGCCTTTAATGTCTGCAAACGTCAATAACGGTGTGATCAATGCATCCATGATGCCTTCGTAGATTTCAGCACCATCTACAAGGATCGCAGGGTTTGTCATCAAATGACCTACATTACGAAGCAACATCAATGAACGACCGTGAAGCGTAGTTTCACCACCGATTAAGTTTTTGTGCGTACGGTCTTTATTTAATGTACGCGTGATGGTCTTACCATTTTTCTCGATTGACTCAGAAAGTGTACCTTTCATTAAGCCTAACCAATTACGGTAGCCTTCAACTTTCTCTTCAGCATCAACTGCTGCAATTGAGTCTTCTAAGTCTTGAATTGTGGTTACTGCAGCTTCAAGAACTAAGTCTTTAACGCCCGCAGCATCAGTTGAACCAATTGGGCTCGTCGCATCAATTTCAATGATTACATGCAAACCATTGTTTAAAAGTACGATTTCAGTTGGCGCAGCTTCGTCACCATTAAAACCAACAAACTGAGCTTCTTTCGCTAAAGTTGCAGTTGAGCCATCTTTTAGGCTTACAACTAACTTTTTGCCTTCTACTGCATATTTAGTTGCATCTGCATGCGAACCATTAGCTAGCGGGAAAGTTTCATTTAAGAAGTTTTTAGCAAATTCGATAACTTTTGCGCCACGAGCTGGGTTATAGCCCTTACCTTTTTCCGCGCCGCCTTCTTCAGAGATCACGTCAAAACCGTAAAGAGCATCGTAGAGTGAACCCCAACGTGCGTTCGCAGCGTTTAAGCAGTAACGTGCATTACGCACAGGTACTACCAATTGCGCACCAGCCAATAATGCGATTTCTTCGTCTACATTTTCTGTGCTGATTTGGAAATCTTCTACTTCTGGTAATAAGTAGCCAATTTCAGTAAGGAAAGCTTTGTAAGCTTCGAGTTCAAATTTGTTGTTGCGGTGCCATTCATCAATTTTAGCTTGAATGTCGTCACGCTTAGCCAATAGTGCTTTATTCTTTGGGCTAAGATCGACAACGACTTGTTCAAAGTTTTTCCAGTAAGTTTCACTGTCTAAACCTGAACCCGGTAGTGCTTCATTTTCGATGAAATCGTAAAGTTCTTTAGCAATCGCTAACTTGCCTTTTTGAATACGTGCAGTCATTGTCTTTCCTGATATTGCTATTTTTTATAACAAGAGATTCTAGTATACCCATTTATACTTTGCTGAATAGTACTATCACATTCCTAAATAATGATCATTTTCTATGTAATGAAATACCCTCATCATTCAACATAATAAAGATCAGAAATACGACGTCATCATCAGCCTGAATACCTTTTTACAGTGTATAAAGTTTTTGAAATGTCGAAATTAGACTTAAGTGCAGAATTTTGTTCTAAAACTGAACAAATAGACCCAAGCGTCAAACAAACTCACTCGATTAAGCCATGAAATGCTGCCAATGTCGATGCTACAACTTCAACCAATCAGTTTAAATTTAACGCTTTTATCGATGAATTATTAAACTGCCCTACTTCTTATTAAATGATGCTTTTATCTTGAGACTTGGCTTTAACTTCTATTGTTCGTTCCACAGCTTTTCTTAATTTATACAAATTATCTAAAACAAAAAATCAAAAAAAAGAACGCCAATAAGACGTTCTTTTTCATTCCAACAGAAAGGCTTAATTTTCTGCGGTAGATTCTGGTGCATTGATTTGACGGTGAGAGGTATGTAGATAATCATCAGATTGCATTTCCAATAAGCGCGAACGTGTACGCTCAATTTCAAATGCCAATTTTTCACCTTGATATAATTCAATAATCGTATCTTCTGAAGTAAGCAACAACTTCACCCCACGGTCATAAAATTCATCAACCAAGTAGATAAAACGACGTGTCCCTTCAGACAAATAATCGGTCATGTGCGGCACATTACTTACCAAGACCGTATTATAAATATTGGCAATTTCAATAAAGTCCGCTGGACTACGTGGTTTTAGGCAAAGCTCAGAATATTCACACCACAGCACATCTTCCGTATGACCAATGGTTTCTACAATACGCTGATTAATAATAATTGGCTCTTGTGAAACCGTTTGGGTTTGCGTTAATGCTGTAAAACGCTGTGCCATCCACAACTTATGTTCATGTGTTAAAGGCGACTTAAACAACTGCGCTTGTTTCAATACACGTAAACGATAGTCTACGCCTGAGTCTACATTTAAAATCACACAGTTCTTTTTTACCATTTCGATGGTTGGGATAAAACGGTCACGGTGGATCCCGTTTTTATATAAACCATCTGGTGCGATGTTAGATGTTGCAACAAGGGTGATCCCACGCGTAAATAATTTTTGGAATAGATCACTCAAAATCATTGCATCCGTGACATTGGATACAAAGAATTCATCAAAGCAGATCACGACTGCTTCTTTATAAATTTGGTCGGCAACAAGGTCTAGTGGATTACGCTGACCTGAAAGCTTATTTAATTCACGGTGTACGTACTGCATAAAGTGATGGAAATGCATACGAGTTTTGCGTCGAAATGGCACAGAATCATAAAACTGATCCATCAGCCACGTTTTACCACGTCCTACACCGCCCCACATATACACCCCTTTCGGTGCAGTTTGACGACGGAAACGACGAAACGCTTTTTTAGAAGCCTTAAAACGTTGGATTAATTCTTGCCAAACTCGATCCAACTCATGCACCGCTTGCGCCTGTTCCTGATCTGGTAAAAACTGACCAGATGCTAAAGCTTGAGCATAACGCTCAGCCGGTGAAATCGGAGTAAATGCGGTGTTGTGTGGTGACTGAAAATCTGACATATCATTAAATACTTTTTTGGGCTAAATGAATTATAACGAAGAATAAACTCGAAGATATAACACTTTGGCAGTAAAGCGCATTGGCTATTTATTATATTGTCTCGGACTATGCCCAAACCAACGTTTAAACGCATGATTAAACGCCGCAGGTTCTGAATAGCCCAGCAATTCTGCAATCATTTCAATTGAATATTCATTATATTCAATCATACGGAGTGCTTTATCTTTAATAATATCTTCACGAATTTGCTTATAACTGGTATTTAACTGTTGCAGTTGATGACGCAAAGTTCTTTCAGGCAAGTTCAACGCTTGAGCAGTTGCTGCCATACTTGGCATCGCACCACTTTGTAATTCCAAATAATCTTGCACACGTTGAACCAATGATGGCGCATCTTCATCGGCGCTTAAACGTTCTAACTCCGCAATACATTTCGACTCATATAATCGAAAAGTAATAATATCTGCGGAAGGGATCCGAATATCTAAAACATCTTCATCGAACCAAAATGCCGCAAATGGCGCACCAAATCGAACTTGAGAGCCATAATAATCAGTAAACATTTTTAATTTTTCAGGATCTTTGGGTTCAGCAAACGGCAAATCAATTTGAACTTGCGGTGTAGATAGACCCATCATTTTGTACAGATCACGGATGAATTTATACGTTCCAGAAATTTCCGACTGTGCCAATAATGCACCCAGTGGTGCATACACATCTTGGGGTTGATAACATAAGGCCACTTTATGCTGACTGATTTGCAAACTCAAACGCCCAGTTAGATGCGTCAACTGTTGAAATCGAATCCCCTGATTTAAAGCTTGGCGTAAAGTATCACTGGTGACCAATAACATCAGCAACGGACCATAACCCGCCAACGTATAATGCTGACCAATAAATAACCCTTGCTCAGGTTCTACATCTTTACCAATGACTTTCAGTACATCCCACTCCAAACTCGGATGAATCACCGAAGTAGGATCGAGTGCATCGACACGCAGCCCGATAGTTTGCAAACGTTGATCGACATCTACGCCTGCTTTACGCATTCCTTGTACAAGATACATCAGGCTTAGAATGGATCGTTTCATAAATCGTAAAATGACATTAAATTTCTTCTTTTTTACTACAAATTTGCAATTATGAACATTGCCGTTTCGATCAATTTTTCTGTCATCTCAATCATATTGTTCTGATCATGAACTCAAGTATGCTTAGTTTGTAATCTCGCTTGGAATTAAAAAAATGATGCAGGAAGCGCAAACAAAAACAGTGCAAACCCCAAACGCCAATTCTGAAATACATACACAAATCGCCATCATCGGCGGTGGTTTTGGTGGTATTGCTATGGCGATACGACTTTTACAACAAGGTAATCAAGATTTTCTGATCCTCGAAAAAGCCAATGATTTTGGTGGAACCTGGCGTGAAAACCGCTACCCTGGCGCTGCCTGCGATGTGCAATCACATATGTATTCACTTTCTTTTGCACCCAAAACAGATTGGTCAAAGCGTTACGCCGAAGCGCCGGAAATATTTGATTATATCCAACATGTCACCCGTGAATATAATTTAAAACAATTCTGTCGCTTTAACAGTGAAGTGCTTTCAAGCCAATACAATGAATCAACCTGTGATTGGCATTTAGAACTTAAAGATGGCGTTAAAATTATCGCTCAATACGTGATTTTTGCATCTGGCCCGTTACATGTCCCACAAATTCCACATATTCCAGGCATTGAAAAATTTAAGGGTAAAGTGTTCCATTCTTCGCAATGGGATCATCAATATCCATTAGCAGGTAAAAAAGTCGCATCGATTGGTACAGGCGGCAGTGCCATCCAATACATTCCTGAAATCGCACCACAAACAAAGCAACTGTATGTTTTTCAGCGTACAGCTGCTTGGGTCATTCCACGAGATGAGCGTAGTTATCATGGTTTAGAAAAATCACTATTTAAAAAATATGATTGGTTTCGAAAAATTCACCGTGCTCGCCTGTATTGGACCAACGAATCACGTGTCGTGCCAATTGTTAAACCAACCACCATGAAATATGCGCAAAAACTGGCAGAACTATATATTAAGTATCAAGTGAAAGATGCTGAACTTGCCAAGAAACTAACCCCAAACTACATCATGGGCTGTAAACGCATTTTAATTTCTAATAAATACTTTCCAACGTTTAATCGACCGAATGTGGAATTGGTCAGTGATGCAATACAAGAAATCACTGAAAATGCCATTATTACCAAAGATGGAAAATCCCGTGAAATCGATTGTCTGATCTATGGCACAGGCTTTATTACCGATCCAAGAATTTATTTAAAATCATTTGAATGTATTGGTGAAAATGCTCAAGAACTCAAACAAGTTTGGCAAGCTGGCGCAGAAAGCTTTTATGGCATTTGCACCAAAGGCTTTCCAAATCTGTTCCAATTATTAGGCCCCAATACTGTGCTTGCCCATAATTCAGTGGTATTTATGATTGAGGCACAAGTCGATTACATCTTACAAATGATGCAATTGGTTTCAAAATCTAATGTTCAAGCCATCGCCGTCAAAGATCAGGTGCAAGATCAATTTAACACTCATGTACAAGACATGCTTGATGGAACAGTTTGGCAATCAGGCTGTGTGAGTTGGTATCAACAAAATGGCGGTAAAAATTTTGCACTTTGGCCGACTTATACATGGAAATATTGGCTCGCTACTCGAAAAATAAATCCAGCCGATTTTCGACTCCTCAGTAAAACAAAATCTAGTCATGCAGCTTAAGCAATAACAGGTCATAATAGGCAGGTATTCATTATCTGCCTATTTTTGTATGCAATCTTTCTGGCTGATTTTCCAGCTCTTGGCCTGTTTAGGGCTTGGTTTTATTCTTGCACGTCGCCTACCCACTTGGCTTGAAAAAATCGCCTTTAAACTGCTGCCGTATTTTACTTATATTTTGTTATTTGCGATTGCGATCGAATTTTCTGAAACATTACACACTATTCCAGCACCTCTGCAAATCCTTTCTTCATCAGTACTTATTGCACTATTGACCTCAGTGGGTGCTTTTATTTGCTGCTATATTTTATTTAAGCTTTTAGGCTATAAACCCAGTCATGGCAAAGTGTCCATGCAGTTAGTGACAAGCTCACTCATCAATATTAGCTATGCTTTTATTGCATTAGGTTTAGGTTATGCTTTTGCCGAAATGGCAGCACATTTTAGTCTTCAGCCACATATTAGTACTTGGGATCTACTTTTAGTCTTCATGTTTCTGATTGGGCTTGATCTCGCCTACTCACCGCTCGATCGCTCTTGGTTAAATTGGAAAATTCTACTTGTTCCACTCGGTTGTATCGTCGGTTCACTTTTGGGCGCTTTTGCTGCTGCCTATCTATTGCCACAAATCAGCTTGAAAGATTTGATTATGCTGTCACAAGGCTATGGTTTCTATTCGATGACAGGTATCGTCGTAACTGAATTAAAAAATGCGCATCTAGGTAGTATTGCGTTGATGAATGATTTATTCAGAGAAATCTTTGCGATTGTGTTTATGTATATTATTGGCTGGCGTTACCCACGCTCTGCAATTTCATCTGCGGGCGCAACAGCTATGGATGTCACCCTACCTATGGTCAAACAAGCCTGTGGGAATGATTTTATTCCACATGCCATGGTCAGCGGCTTTATCCTTTCTGTACTTGCACCTATATTGGTGAGTATATTGGCGGTGCTTTAACGATTTTAATCTCCCTAAATCCCTCTTTAAAAAAGAGGGACTTTCTCCTCCCTTTTTCAAAGGGAGGTCGGGTGGGATTCTTACAAAGTCGCCAAAATATCTTTTAAAGTCTGACGCATATTGTCCGATTTGGTAATCGGACGACCAATCACCAAATGTGTAGAACCATCAAGCATGGCTTGTTTAGGTGTCACAATTCGTTTTTGATCATCAGCAGCAGAACCTGCTGGACGGATACCCGGTGTCACTAAAGCAAAGTCAGCACCCAAAGTTTCACGCAGCATTTTTGCTTCTTGTGCCGAACACACTACACCATCTAAACCACTTTCTTTCGTTAAAGTCGCAAGACGTTTCACATGTTCAAAGGGTTCAACATCTAAACCTAAATCCGCAAGATCTTCACGGCCCATCGAGGTTAATACCGTTACTGCAATCAGCTGAGTGTTATAGTTACCCGTCTTTAAACGCTCAACACAGGTTTCCATCATTTTACGACCACCTGAAGCATGAACATTCACCATCCACACACCCATATCCGCAGCTGCACAAACTGCTTGCGCTGTAGTGTTTGGAATATCGTGGAATTTTAGATCTAGAAATACTTCAAAACCTTTATCATGCAATGCCTTAACGACACTTGGACCCTCATGGGTAAATAACTCTTTACCAACCTTAACTCGACATAATGCAGGATCTAACTGCTCTGCAATTGTAAGTGCGTCATATTGGCTTTTAGCATCTAGTGCAACGATGATACTCAAGAGACTTACCCTTCATTTTGACAAAATTAGTGCATTATAGATGGATTCAACTTGATCAGAAAGTCATAAAACTCATGTCATTTGAAATGATTAATTTGAATTGAGCTATCTCATTATTTTATTTGAGATAAGCGTTTTATTTTTTCAGCCCATAAAAAAACACCCCGATGATCCACCGGAGTGTTAAATATAAAATTTAAATCTACTCATAAAAGTAGTTAATTTACTTCTAAAACCCAATTATAACGGGTTAGAAGGACGCTCATTCGCATCAATATCTAAAACTGTCTTTTCATGACGCGTATGTACAGCCGCTTCAGCAGCAGCCAGTTGAGCAGTTTGAATTTGCTCTTTACGTAGGCGGTCAATATCTTTACGTAGACGTTTAATTTCCCAGTTATTTTGAAATACTCGAAATACTTGCACTGCCAATAAAAGACCTAACACCAAACCTAATGACAAGGTTAATAGCAATAAAAGCCCTAAACGCATTGCAGGCACTTGTGTAAACAACAAATCGACCGAAAGTTCAGTTCCGTTTTGTAGAACCAAAGCCAATGAGTATCCAAATAGGACCAGTAGAATTACGACCAATACGTAACGCATAAACACCCCTAACAATGTTTTGAATTAGTTTGCAGATTCGTTTACCGCATCACGTAAAGCTTTACCAGGTTTAAAGTGCGGTACAGCTTTTGCTGCCACTTCAACTGATTTACCTGTTTTTGGGTTACGACCCACACGTGGTTCACGGTGATGTAATGCAAAACTACCAAAACCACGGATTTCTATTCGGTTGTCTGTAGACAAAGCTTCGATCATTTGATCGATCATTATCTTAACGGCCTCTTCCACTAAGGGTTCAGCTAAGTGTGGGTTTTTAAGAGAAATACGCTCTATTAAGTCAGACTTATTAAGTGCTTCAGTAGTCATCTGCGACCTCTTTAATTATCAAGCTACCTAGGATCAGTTTCCTGATAATAACCTGTTTAAATACAAAACGGTAGCGTAATAATCACTTACTACGCTACCGTTACAGTAATTGTGTAAAATATATTAATTAATTTACATTAACAATACAATTCAAACACTTACTTAGTGGTTCATTTGAGCTTTGATCAAATCACCAATAGTCTTAGGACCATTGTCTGAAGTTGCTGTAGCTGTCTTGTTCAAGTTAGCTACTGCTTCTTTTTCTTCAGCTTCGTCTTTCGCTTTGATAGACAAGTTGATAGAACGTGATTTGCGGTCTACGTTGATGATTTTAGCTTCAACTTCTTGACCAACTTCAAGGAACTTAGTTGCATCTTCAACGCGGTCGCGGTTGATTTCAGATGCTTTAAGAGTCGCTTCAACTTCGTCAGCTAACTTAACAGTAGCGCCTTTAGCGTCAACTGCAGTTACAGTACCTTTAACAAGCGCACCGCGTTCGTTAGCAGCTAAGAAATCGTTGAACGGATCGCTGTTCATTTGTTTGATGCCAAGGCTGATACGGTTGCCTTCAGCGTCTACTGAAAGGATAACCGCTTCAACTGTGTCACCTTTCTTGTAACGACGGATAGCTTCTTCGCCTTGTTCGTTCCAAGAAATGTCAGACAAGTGAACTAGACCATCGATACCGCCTGGTAAACCGATGAAGATACCGAAGTCAGTGATTGACTTGATCGTACCTGAAACTTTTTCACCTTTGTCGTGTTCTTTAGCAAACTCTTCCCATGGGTTAGCACGAGTTTGTTTGATACCAAGAGAAATACGACGACGCTCTTCATCAACTTCAAGAACCATAACGTCAACTTCGTCACCGATCTGAACAACTTTAGATGGGTGGATGTTTTTGTTAGTGTGGTCCATTTCTGAAACGTGTACTAAGCCTTCAACGCCTTCAGCGATTTCAGCGAAGCAACCGTAGTCAGTTAAGTTAGTTACACGAGCTTTAACGATAGAACCTTTAGGGTAACGGTTCATGATCGCTAACCATGGATCTTCGCCTAATTGTTTAAGGCCTAAAGATACGCGGTTACGTTCGCGGTCGAATTTAAGTACTTTAACAGTAACTTCTTGACCAACTTCAACAACTTCTGAAGGGTGCTTGATACGTTTCCAAGCCATGTCAGTGATGTGAAGAAGACCATCAATACCGCCAAGGTCAACGAACGCGCCGTAGTCAGTAAGATTTTTGATAGTACCAGTAACTGTTTGACCTTCTTCAAGCTGAGCAAGAAGAGCTTCACGGTCAGCTGAAGATTCAGCTTCCATAACAGCACGACGAGATACAACAACGTTGTTACGTTTAGCATCAAGTTTGATTACTTTAAATTCTAACTCTTTACCTTCTAAGTGAGTAGTATCACGAATAGGACGAGTATCAACTAAAGAACCTGGAAGGAACGCACGAACTGGACCGATGTCAACAGTGAAACCGCCTTTAACCTTACCAGAGATAACACCAGTAACGATTTCGCCGTCTTCAAAGATTTTTTCAAGTTTAGTCCAAGTTTCAGCACGTTTAGCTTTTTCACGTGATAAAACTGTTTGACCCATACCGTTGTCAAGAGCTTCAACAACTACGTCAACAGTGTCGCCAACTTGAACTTCAAGTTCACGTTGTTCATTTAAGAATTCAGCGCGGTCAACAATACCTTCTGATTTAAGGCCAGTGTCAACTGTTACCCAGTCAGAATCGATGTTTACTACAACGCCTTGGATGACAGCACCCTTTTCAACGTTGAGGTTTAATTCGCTTTCTTCAAAGAGGGCTGCAAAAGATTCGGTCATGATATACCTAGTAAAGTCAGCGGTCTTGGATCAGACAAGGCCGGTTTAATTAAGCGTCTACATAGTCCGTATAAGACTGATCAAGCTATGCTTCTGCTGAAAATTCTTTAGTTTGCTAATTGCTGATCGATGTAATTCGTCATCAGCGTGAATACTTCATCAATACTCAAAGTTGAACTATCAATAAAATAGGCATCTGGCGCAGGCTTGAGTGGAGCGACTGTGCGTTCCATATCTCGCTTATCACGCGCTTCGATATTAGCTAAAATGTCGTTTATTTTAACATCCACGCCCATAGCCTGCAACTGATTTACACGGCGCTCTGCACGGGACTGAGCAGAAGCCGTTAAATAAATCTTGGCTTGAGCATTGGGAAAAATCGTAGTTGCCATATCACGGCCATCTGCAACCAAACCAGGTGCTTGGGCAAAGGCATGCTGACGTTCTAAAAGCGCAGTTCTAAGTGTAGGAATTGCAGCAACTTTTGAGGCAAACTCTCCGACTCTCTCAGTACGGATAACTTTTGAGACATCTTCACCATCTAAAAGCACCGAAACACCTGCTTCATTTGTCACAAATTGTATGTCTAAATTTGTTGCAATTTTTACGCATTCATCGAGCTTTGAGTCTAATGCATCAATTAAGTCTTGCTTATGCAATGACAATCCCAACAGACGATATAACGCACCTGAGTCGAGTAAGTGGAACTGATAATGTGCCGCAATTTTTGCTGCCAATGTTCCTTTACCTGAGCCACTTGGGCCATCAATTGTAATGATTTGAACTGTCATTGTTCTTCCACTTTTGTTTATACGGTTTTTGCAAGTTTTGAAAAACCAATTTTAATCGCTGACTTCAGTTGCGCAAGGATTAATTGACTAACGAATGGCGCACGCGCCTGTAATTCAATCGTATAAGTGACTAAAGTACGCGCAGCATCAATCGCTTCGAATTGAATCACACCCAAATGATGTTTCACCAGTGGGTTTTTAATAATCTTATATTCAATGCGTTGGTTTGGCTCAAGCAAGGTAATTTGCTCTTGTAACGGCTTCACTGGCCCAAAGCCCATACGACGTACAGAACCCACACCATCAGGACGTTCAGGATCTGCAGAATCTTTGACGCGCACCACTTGAATCGGTGCAAAAGCCACGTTATAGGTCGAATGTTTTGAAAGTAAGTCAAAAACTTGCTCGACCGGTGCATTAAATTCTTTTTTTACTTGAATGGATTTCATGGTGTACCCTATTTTATTTGACAATATTAATTGTCAGTAGAGTTTACTTGATTTTTTAAATGAAGTTCAGTCAAAGTGGCTTTTTCCTGTAACTTCATCAGTCGTTTTTGTTCACGACGCATTTTAAAAAAATCACTTAATTGTTGGGAGCATTGCGCTTGCAGGCAACCATGCTCAAACTCAAAGATATGGTTATAGTAGCCTGAATTTAACAATTGACGCGAACTCACTAAAGAACCTGCTTTAGGCTCAGTCGTCGCAAATACCACGCGTTTAATTCTTGAATGGACCAAAGCACCCACACACATTGTGCAAGGCTCCAAGGTCACATATAAAGTTGCATCATCAGGTAAACGGTAATTATCGATATTTAAACAAGCTTGACGCAAAGCTTGTACTTCCGCATGCGCGGTGGGATCTTTCAAAGAAATAGGCGCATTAAACCCTGCACCTATGACTTGATTTTGACTCACAATCACTGCACCTACAGGAATTTCTTGCAATTCGGCAGCTTGCGCAGCTTGCTCGAAAGCAAGCTGCATCCAATGCTCATCACTATGTTGGTTTTGTTCAGACATCAATTAACTAAATTACACCATACTGTCTTAACAGTGCATTCCAACTGTCAATATTGGTTACAGGAGGATCGTCAGCCAAAATCCCTTTAAGGGAAAGGTCTGTACCTTTTTTCCACTCTGGGGAGAGATCTTTATCAACAAGACGTGCACGCACACCTTCCACAAAGTCCGCATGACGAATTTTCCACTCTGAAATTTGAGTTTCTAGTTCAAACACTTCATTCCAAGAATGCACTTTTTTCCCCCACTGCCACAATAACCATGTTAATGCTGCGGTTGCAGGTGAACCTTTTTGCAGATTTTCACTGGCTTGGCGTAGCCAATCACTGCGTGCATCGCTTAAACCAATAATTGATTCATAGTCATGTTCAAAATTGTGCCCACGGCACACACTCTGAATCACATCTAATGAATTTTGTAATGGGCCCGGCCCCACAGGACGATGCATACTATTTAAAGTGTCATCAATGGCACGGAAATCGCCCGCTGGATAATGATCCCAATCAATATTGATGACAGTTTCAAGTACGTTATCACGCTGTGCATCGCAAATGTGGGTTGCCCAGCCGATACCATAAGCACCTGCTGCGGTCATAATCGAGCCTGTTAATCCCGTAAACAAACCAATAGCACCACGGTCAGCTAGGAAACGCGTCGCACCTACATCTGGATACAAACCGATATTAATTTCAGGCATTGCTAAACGTGAATAAGGTGTCACCAAACGGAAAGGTGCGGCCATAAATAGACCTAAACCACCACCCATGACATAACCTTCGCCCCAAACCAAAATCGGCTTTGCATAGTTATGCAGCAGCAAATCTAGGGCATATTCTTGTTCAAAGAATTTATTCGCCGTTTCAACTTCATCATTGACCACCAATTGTCGCAATTTGCGTACATCGCCACCTGCACAAAATGCTTTCGGCGTAGTGGAATCCAACCAAATCGCTTTAACAGCATCATCATGTTGAAAGTCCTGAAAGACTTCAAGCAATGCTGTACAGATAGATTCATCTAATGCATGAAGCGATTTTGGGCGATTCAGGCGAACAATGCGCCAGCCCTTTTTCGCTTCTTCCACAATCAGATCTGGGTGATAATTTTTTGAAACGGGAGAATAAGTCATGCGTCCAGCTGCCAGTCTATTGGCTCAATGCCATTTTGTTTAAGATAATTATTACTTTTTGAGAACACCTTACAACCAAAAAAACCACCGCGGTTTGCAGCCAAAGGAGATGGATGCGCGGCTTTTAGCACCAAGTGCTTATTTTGGTCAATGCGTTGTCCCTTACGCTGTGCATATGCCCCCCATAAAATAAAGACAATATGCTCACGTTGCTCATTTAAAACATCAATCACATGGTCTGTAAAATCCTCCCAGCCACGTTTTTGATGTGAAGTTGGTTGCCCAGCCTCAACAGTCAGTACCGCATTTAAAAGCAAAACACCTTGTTCTGCCCAGCGTGTTAAGTCCCCATGTTTTGACACAGGCACCCCAAGGTCGGTATTTAACTCATGGAAAATATTACGTAAAGAAGGTGGTAATGCAACCCCCTTTTGTACCGAAAAACTCAAGCCATGTGCCTGATTTGGCCCATGATACGGGTCTTGGCCTAAAATCACCACCTTTACATTCGCCATAGGCGTCGTGTTTAAGGCATTAAAAATCAGCGGATTCGGTGGATAAATCACTTTATCCTGTTTCATTTGTTGTAGCAGAAAGTCTTTTAACTCATCCATGCGGGGGCTAAGCAAAAACTCACTTAGGCCATATTTCCAGCTAGCATCAAGCTGCACTTTAGCGAGTTTTGCTTGTTGCTCTTCTGTTAAAGACATCACTGTTAACCAATCCTAATAAAACCAAATATTTACTTAAATTTTAACTTGTAAATCAACTGCAGGGTTTAAAAATTTTTGACCCTGTTTTAATTTTTCATACATCTGGGAATCGTTCCATTCCGACTGAACCTGTTCGGAAAAGACGATTTGATCTAACTGCAACAGCCCCATTTGTGCGTTGTCGATATCTTCTAAAAAGCTTTGCGCATAGCCTGTGTCCGTCTCATGTACGATCACAGAATACACTTCAACATCACCCTCACCATTTTGAGTTTCTGTTGATTTTAGAACTTGTTGTGCCAAGTAAAAGAAGATCCGTGAAAACTGTTCTGCTGAAGGCGATACGGGTAGTTCAACCCAACGTGCGCTGAACTGCTTGCAGGCACGAATATACTCGGCATCATCATGTTGCCAAAAACAAATCGCATGATCAAAACTGTCAAATAAGTCTTTAATAACCCCTTTGAGCAAACCGAAATCGTAAACCATTTGTCCATGGTCAAGTTTCGACGCTTTGAGTAATAGTTCGACTTTATAACTGTGTCCATGAATGGAACGTTTGCAGCGGTCTGACGTGCAATTACGCACGATATGCGCGTTTTCAAACTTAAATAACTTACGAATTAACATATGTCGTAATGCAATCAAATAATCTATGGGTTCTCAGAGATTATAATGCAAAAGTCTAACAAGAGGCATTAATTTTGCTGTTCAGCACAATTGGGAAAAGGCATCATGAAAATTTAGCGATATTTAAGACCTAAAATGGTGCCATACTGCGAAAAGCCACATATACATCTTTATCTTTTCGCACTAACTCACTGGTAAATTGACGCTTTCTTTCATTTAAAATAATTTCAATTTGCGCTTTAAAATAGTTCGACTGCACACCCAATTGTGAGTTTAAAACTTCTCGATTTTCTGTGCTCACCTGTGCAAATGGCTCCATTGCCCATAAATCATTGATATTTTCAAAATGTTCAAATTTGGCAGCTTTTTGTTGCAAAGCTTGTTCGACTGCATTGACATCTAAACGATCATCCATGGTTGCCAACAAAAATGCAGGAGCGGTATTAATGTTTACCGTTGTTTCATGCGAGGGCAAGCTACTCACATAGGGTGCAATCAGTTTATATTGAGCACCTTCAAAACCACGGACTGATTTCAACTCTTCCACACTATGAAATTTTGCATTTGGCGGTAGTGCCGCATTATTTAAACCACGATAGTACGCCAGTTCAGCTCCCATCGGGCCAGAGGTCTCATCATCTTCATCTTGCCAATCGATCACAGCTTGACTTAATTCTGCGGGTAAACCAACACGCTGCAATATTTTTTCAAACCATAACTTTGCTTTGTCATTTACCACACCCTCCTCTGAAACCAAACTATTGAGGTTAAATTTGCCAGATTCATCTTGGAGCACACCTGCAACAGTTCCACCTTCCACTGGAAAAGCAGGCATGGGCTGAGCCCAATTTTCTTGTAAATGATCCACCTGCCCTGCATTTTCAGCATCATTTACCAGAAGTTCGGCAAAAAATGCTTCGGCACTTTTCGCATATAACATCGATTGATTTTGGCGCATCACGTAGGCGGTATTTTCAGAAGTATTGGCTTGTTGTTTTGCGATGCCTGCTGCAACAATGGTTGCCAAAGCCACCATCATCAGGATGGTTAATAAAGCAATGCCGCGTTGCTGTTTCATAAGCAACTCCGAACTTCAAATGACCCCACAACCTGACCGTTAACCATTCTTATTTTTATCCAATAAAAAATCAGTATTTAACAAACTGAATAGCCATTCATAGTCTGTCCCATCGACTGTGAGTTGCATCCTAATGCCGCGTGGTAACAGTTGTATGGTTTTTTCATTATTCATATCTGCAGCTGAATCTGGCCAACTGTCCAACTCATTTGGATTGAGTACCGTGATTTTATATTGTTCAATATTATCCAGTAAAACACTCGAATCTGGCTGATCATGCCCCGTTTGGTTGAGATTTTTAAATTTTAGCCGATACAATTTTTTTTCATCAGCTTTGTATTGATATTCCACTCGCTCGTCAGGTGCAATGCCCTGATTTAATGGATCAGTGACACCTGTCTTACTGAAATTAAATCGGCCATTTTGCAATACTAACGCTGGTTGAATATCTCCATTAATATTGGCAGTTAAGGGCACAGCTTGTACTGTGTCTCTGAGAATTTGCTGATGGGCATCTTGCAACTGACTAAGCCTTGCCTCATGGGTTGCGTTTCGTTCCTTCACTTTCGAGACATAATCAAAAACCTTCCAACCCAAAGCAGACAGCACTGCGAAAATAGCAATCGCAACCAAAAGCTCAACTAAGGTAAATCCTGCTTGATTCTTCATTCCTTGCTGTACAAGCACAGGCATATCTTGAGATGTACGTTTTTTTCTAGTTATTATTTTCATCCAACGGAGCCTTATAGTTAAAGAACACCAAACTGCTAATCCCTGCTTCAACATCGCCTGTTTCAGCATTCATCAAACTCACTTGGATATCAATCCGTTGTACATTTGGACTAATGGTGGCTTGGGCTTTTTTGTCAATTTGCCATTGTTCGCCTTGTTCAGTGACTTGTTTAGATGCAGTACCCGTCATCCATTCACGATTGATTTCCATCTTAGCGATTTCATTCAACGCGACAAATTGTGCTTTATTTCTTAAAATTGCGTGTGCTGTCGACTGTGTATATTGCATCGCAACATTAGACAAAGCCATTGCCGCAGTCGCAAAAATCGCCAATGCCACCATGACTTCAAGTAGCGTAAACCCTTTAGCCCGCATTAACTTTCCCTAAATGATCGATTTCGATTTCATTACCAATGGGACGTTCTTCAAAATAAAACTGTATACGCACAGGCTTTACCTCACCATTGCCCAACCAAATCAACTTGGGTGCATTGGTATTTAACAAATCATCATTATTGGCATTTGCATACTGCTGATCTAAAGGCTGAATCGTAAAAGAGACATTTTCAGGTAATACTCGGGTTTCAAAATCTTTATAGTTTTGCCATTTATTATTCTGATTTAAAATACTATTTTCTACACGTTTTTGTTCTGGTAAATATTCTTGTACCGCATAGCTTTGCGTGTTGACATCCGTTCCAGCGTTTTGCTGTAAGGCCAATATCAAAGCTTGATCATTTGCATCGCGTAAAATTCGTTTCAGATCCATCACAAACACTTCGCGTGCTTGCATGGCTTTGCGTTGATCTGTTCCACCGATATTCAAAAGCACCAATGAGGCCATGATGCCCATAATCACAATCACCACCATCAATTCTACGAGGGTGAAGCCACGAACCGATGATGGTGATGCACTTTTCATAAGCAGCCTTTAAGCGAATTGAGCAACCGCATGCACTTGTTTTGGTAAGGCCAAGGCTTGATCAATATAAGCAACCCGCAAGGTGTCTCTTGAACCCAAATAACGCTGATAAAAACTAGAGTTCAAAATTGCTGCAGCACCATGTGTAAGTGACCAAATCGAAGCAAGATAATCACGTACTGGCATGCTACTTTGAATCGACTCCAAGTAACGCTCAGTCATACGAATGATCAATCGTAGGCGTTGTTTGCGCACTTGATATAGTTCACTAAACAAGTGCTGAATACCCACACCCGTTGTCGATAAACGCTCTTCAATTTGGTGAAACAACACTGTACGTTCTGGGTGATGTAAGTGATGCAACATAAAGAAAGCAAGGTGTTCAGGAAAAGCTTTGTCGGTGTCTTTAATCATTTCCAATAACATGCGTTCATTACGAATAATGAGCAACATATATAGTTCATCTTTACTTTGGAAATGTTTATATAACGTCCCTTTTGCCAAGTCGAGTTCTGCCGCTAGCGCATCTAGTGTCATCCCTGCTTCGCCATTTTCCAATAGCAGTTGCTCTGCCACTTGGAAAATTAATGCTTCTCTTGCTCTAAACTGAGCTTGACGATCCATCTTCACCCTATACTCTCTTACTCTTATATCAATTCAAATTATTTACTTAAGATTGAGGAGATTTTCAAAGTTTTGCATTGTAATGAAAGCCATCTCTTCAATTGACTTATCATATACATCACTTAAGGCTTTGGCTACATAGGGAACGTATTTTGGTTCATTAGACTTTCCTCTATAGGGCATCGGTGCAAGGTATGGACTATCAGTTTCAATCAGCACTCGATCCAGTGGTACTTGCTTGGCCACATCACGCAAATCTTGTGCATTTTTAAAAGAAACAATGCCTGAAAATGACACGTAATATCCACAATCTAAGACAGCTTTTGCCGTTTCCCAATCTTCAGTAAAACAATGCAAAATACCGTGAGTAGATTTCTCTGCACGGATAATATCCACCGTATCATGCTTTGCAGAACGGGTATGAACAACCACTGGTTTTTTTACAGCTTGTGATGCGTGAATATGGCGGGCAAAGCATTCTTTTTGCTCTGCAATAAAGTCTGTACTATGAAAATAATCCAGCCCTGTTTCACCAATCGCCCAAACCTTTTCAGGTTGTGCTAATTCAATGAGATATTCTTCTGTTGCCCGAGCCATCGTTGCAGGATCTTCACATGGGTGTACCCCAACGGAATAACCCACATCGGCATGACGTGAAGCAATTTTTGAAAGTTCGATATGGTCATCTAGATCAACCGAGATACTCATAAATTTTGAGACCCCGGCTTGACGAGCCTGATCCAATGCAAGATCTAAATTACCCTCATAAGGGCTTAAGTCAAGCATGGTTAAATGGCAATGGGTATCTACAAACACAATATGTACCTACAAGTCTTCACTGTTGTAACTACATAGTGTAACTTCTACGCCCCTCAGATTTAAGCCCTGCAAGTAAACGTTCTGCTTCTGTTTTGAAATAAACGCCTTTTTCGCCGCTTAATTGAATTCCAAAGCCTTGTGGTTTAATGCCATTTTGCTTTTGCGAAATCCAAATCACTTTTCCTGTCAAAGGAATTTTTATACTTTGTTCAGGCAAAGTCGCCAATAAGAAAACCTCATCACCCATTTTCACAGCTTGCTTTGATGGCACAAATAAACCGCCACCAACGACATAAGGCATGTAGCTCGCAAAAAGTGTTTCCACATCTGGAATATTAGCGTGAACAATCCCGCCCATACGTGGTTGCATGATGTTTCCCCTTAATTAAACATTCATCAGTTTGATACAAAGCTCATCTACGACCAGATTCCCCTGTACGTTCTGCTCAATGAACTGCTTAGACTGCTGTAATTCTGTATAAATCCCAAAGAGTGTTTCGAGCGAATATTGCTCTGCCAACACCCCAAAATCCAAATCTATATTTTTTATGGATTGATTTAGCTTGACACAAATTATATCGGACAACAAGTATTCAAACATTTGACTAAAATCACTAAAACTCAGAGCTTTATTCCACTTGGTCGCAATTGCCATCGGCATATTTTTTTGTGTCACAAGTTTTTGCCAATCTTGTAGAAACTCTTGGCGCATATTTAGCCATTCACTACTTGCCAATGAAATCGCTTGTAATGGCATTTGACTAGCTAAGTTCATGAGAACTTTGCGCTGGGTTTCACCACTATCGGGCAAATGCTGCTGTAAATATTGCTGTGATTGTTCCGGTTCAATACGATCCAATGCATAGTGCTGCATTCGACTGCGAATGGTTGCCGGCAATTTCAAATAATGCTCTGCCAATAACATAATCACAATCCGCTCGCCCGGCTCTTCCAATGTTTTCAGCAATGCATTTGATGATGCAATGTTTAATGCTTCAGCAGGCTCAATCAACACAACTCGCCAACCGTCTACGGTTTGCTGTACAAAAGGCAATAAATCACGAATTTTCTCGATTTTAATTTTGGCGTTTTGCTTTTTATTGTCTTCATCTGTACTGATATGGACAAAATTTGGATGTGTATCTGACTTTAACCACTGGCAACTCCCGCACTCACCACACGGCTCAGTTCGCTCATCACGTTTTTGACACAGCACCCATGCAAGAAATTGTTTTGCAAATGCCTCTTTACCACAGCCTTTTTTGCCATACAAAAGCACGCCATGTCCCAATTGTGGAAAACGGCTGGTTAATGTATTCCATGTATTTTTCTGCCAAGGGTACACTTGCGCCACAATTTCATTTTGCATAAATCGTTTAACCTTATTCGAAGTTCGAAACATCCATTTGGTTCAAACGATCAAGGTCAGCTTGAGTATCTACGCCCGGTGGAAGGTTCGCTTCTGCCACAGCAATGGCAATACGGTGACCATTTTCCAAAACGCGTAATTGTTCAAGGCTTTCTAATTTTTCCAGCACACCCATATCCCAAGTGACATATTCTTGTAGGAGTTTTACGCGGTATGCATATAGGCCTAAATGACGATAAGCCTGATCATGCAAGGTTGGTTCAGCTTGCTTTGCACCATCACGGTCATAAGGAATAGTCGCACGGCTAAAATACAGCGCTTGATTGTGCTTTGACATAACCACTTTGACGATACTGTCACGTTGAAACTCATCTAGACTATGAATCGGCTCACAGAGCGTCGACATCGAACATGTCGGTTGATCAACAAGTAATTGTGCAACTTGTTTTACCAATTGAGCGGGAAGCAAAGGTTCATCACCTTGCACATTGACAATAATGTCATCACTCGCCCAACCTTTGATGCATGCAACTTCACTTAAACGATCTGTCCCTGATGGATGCTCTGCAGAGGTCAGTACCACATCAACCCCTTCTGCACGACACACTGCTGCAATACGCTCATCATCTGTAGCGACACAAAGATCATCGAATCCTGCAACTTTTTTGGCTTGATCGACCACACGTAAAATCATCGGACGACCATGAATTTCAAGTAAAGGCTTACCCGGTAAACGTGAACTTGAAAAACGTGCAGGAATAACAATATGTTTCATAAATTAAATGCCTTCGGGAAGTTTCAGACCCAGTTTTTTCAACTGCGCATGCAAAGTTTCATAACACGCAGGTGACAACACTGCATCTACAGGAACAACCCATATTTCTCTTTTAAAATCTGGATTATTTTTGAGGATCGCTAAAATTTTAACTGCATCTTTTTCAGTGGTAATGATGGGATTGGCATCTTCAAATTGCAAATCACTCAGTTCATATTCATAATGATCTGGGAATTCATGACATTGAAATTGATGAATCCCCATGTTTTCTAGGGTTTTATAAAATCGTTGCGGAAAACCGATACCCACTACGGCATAAAAATCTTTATTTGCATCAAATGTCGTCACAAGATCTTTATTGAGCAAATAAGGCTGCGCCGCTTCTAGGTGCATATTCAGTGGAGAACTTGGATCTGCTGAATGCTCAATGACCGTTCCACTGGCAAGGCGCTTTTTCGGTTCACGCAAATAACCTTCAGGTAATAATTTTTCATTGCCTAAACCACGGTTATTATCCAGTACGATCCACTCCAACTGGCGTTGAAGCGCCCAATGCTGCAAACCATCATCACAGATAATCAAATCCAATTCATGCTTAGATAGCAGCAACTCAATACTTTGTTGGCGATTTGGACCGACCGCCATCGGCACACCTGTAGACTGAACGATTAAGCTCGGTTCATCACCCACGATTTCAGCCGTCGAATCTAAATCCACATAGGCCGGAAATGGTCCTTGACCACCATAGCCACGACTGATCACACCAACACGCAGCTTTAAGCTATTTAAATAACTAACCAAGTGAATGAGCAAAGGGGTTTTACCACTTCCACCGACTGTGATGTTACCAATGACCATGACTGGAATGGGCGCTTTATAGCTTTGCTTTATACCTGATTGATAGAGTTTTTTATTGAGTAAAAAGCCGCCACGATAAAGCCATGACAAAGGTCTAAACACAACGAGCCACTTTGCCTGTTCATTCCAAGCATCCTGAATCAATTGTGTAAAAGACATGACTTAATTTTCCTCAAAATTACGCTGATGAAGTTGGTAATATGCACCACGTTGTGCCATCAATTCCGTATGCGAACCTTGTTCAATAATACGCCCTTTATCCATCACCACAATACAGTCTGCATTTTCAATGGTTGATAAACGATGCGCAATCACGATCGTAGTACGATCTTGCATCGCAGCGTCAAATGCTTGCTGAATGAAAAATTCAGATTCGTTATCTAGCGCACTGGTCGCTTCATCTAAAATTAAGATCGGTGCATTTTTCAAAATCGCACGAGCAATTGCAATCCGTTGACGTTGTCCACCAGATAGATTTAAACCTTGGGCACCCAATGGTGTGTCATAACCTTGCGGTAAGTCCATAATAAAATCATGTGCAAATGCAGCTTTGGCAGCAGCAATGACTTGTTCATCTGTTGCATGCTCGAGCTGACCATAAGCAATATTTTCACGCACTGTACGGTTAAACAAAACCACTTGCTGATTGACCATCGAAATCTGAGTACGCAAGCTATTGAGCTCTATGTCGTGAATATCATGCTGATCAAGCAACAATTGGCCTGAGGATACCTCTTGGTAACGCACCAACAGATTGACCAGTGAGGTTTTACCTGCACCTGAACGCCCAACCAATGCAACAGTTTGCCCTGCATTCACTTTTAAATTGAAGTCATGAATCGCATGGTGACCATCGGCATAGATCAAATTAACATTTTTAAATTCGACATCACCTTTCAAAGCAGGCTTCAGCGTGCCGTTATTTACTTCTTCAGGCATATCAAGCAATTCAAAAACTGAATAAGCTGCTGCCATGCCTCGTTGTAGTTTTTCATTGACATCCGTTAAGGTTTTAATCGGCTTACTCAGCATACCTGCGGCAGTGATATACGCTACAAACTCACCTGCTGTTGTATCTTGTAGAATCTCTGGGCGTAGCGCGATATACATCACGATACTGAGCGCGATCGACATAATCAGCTGAACAATTGGGCTATTGAGTTGCTGCACCACAACCATTTTTAAGCCGCGGCGTAAGTTCTCCATTGAGCTTTCATAAAAACGTTTTTGTTCATAATCTTGCCCTGCAAAGCCCTTCACTACCAAGTTGCCTTGTACTGTCTCTTGCACCACATGGTTAACGTCACCCATGGTACTTTGTACTTGCATGGATAATTTACGCATGCGTTTCGACGCTTTACGGATAATCAGCCCAATAATTGGGCCAAAAATCAAAATACACAGAGTTAAACGCCAGTTGGTATACAGCAAATAACCCAATAATGCGATGGTAATCAAACCCTGTTGTACAATCGTTTTTAGTGACTCAGACGATGCCGCCGTCAACTGTTCAACGTTATACATAATTTTTGCAGTGATATGACCGCTCGAATTATCTAAATAATATTGCGAAGGCAAACGCATGAGTTTTGCGAACACTTGCTGACGAATATTAAAGATTAAGTTTCGAGAAATCACTGCGGTAAAATATCCCCCCATGAACAAACCGAGTCCACGGAAGAACATCAATAAAACCACCAAGAGTGGAAATAAGGTTGTAAAGCTTTGATCTTTGTTTTGAATGGCTTCAATAATGCGTTCCAATAATTTTGCGACAGAAACTTCTGTCGCAGCATTAATACCGAAACCAAGCAAAACCAGCAGGCCGATTCCCCAAAAAGGTTTTAAATAACTTAATAGGCGTAAATAGACCTTAAAATCGTGCTTCACTAATAACCTCGAGTTGGAACTTTGGTACTGATGTTGACATTCACAAATCCAAGTTGACCTGCAACATCCATCACCCGAATCACATCTTGATGTGTTGCTTTTGCATCTGCGGCAATCACAAACATTAAATCACGACGATCATTGGCTGTCTGTTTAATTGCAGTATTCAAATCAGAGACTTCTTTACTCGCCAATGACTGACCATTGACAGAATAATGTCCTGTTGAATCCACCACAACTTCAATCTTTTGATCATAGTTTTTAGGTGGAACACCCTGTGCATCTGGCAAAGTCAGGTTCATTCGACTCATCTGGTTAAAGGTAGTCGAGAGCAACAAGAACACCAAAATGAACATCAAACAGTCAATCATCGGTGTGAGGTTGATATGAATATCTTCAACCTGACGACGTTTAAATTTCATGCGCAGTCTCCACTCAGCTGGCTTTCTGAATGTCCTGACTTTCTACTTCAGGTGTTTTTTTATAAAACAAAGCGGCATGAAATAACGTCGACTGCTGTTCTAACTCAGCCACATATTCCTGAACCAAACGTTGGAAATAGCGATGTGCAAATAATGCAGGTACAGCAATTAACATACCGGCAGCAGTGGTAATCAAGGCTTTAGAAATACCCGGCATCATCAACACTGGATCACTATTGGTGCCTATATCAATCATTAAGAATGCTTCAATAATACCGATCACCGTACCCAACAAACCCAGTAAAGGTGCAACAGCGCTTAAAGTGCCCAAAAAGTTGATATTTTTTTCTAAATAACCAATTTCTTGTGACGCTGTGACTTCCATTTGCGCACGTGCATATTGCTCGTTTTGATCTTTACTAGCGTAACCTGCGCCCAATACACGACCCAATGTACTTTGCTGTAAAGTTGGACTTTGCTTTAGCTGCTGCACCACATCTTTCACCGATGTGTTCACATTCATCATCAAGTCTTTTGGCAACACCATTGATTTTTTTAAACGAATAAAACGCTCAATGGTAATGGCTACCGTAAAGATCGAACAAATGACGAGCGGGATCATTAACCACCCGCCCGCTTTGACTAATTCCCACATTTGATTTTCCCCAATAAATCGAATTTAAAAATTATTCAGCTAGACAAATATTTAAAATGCCATCTAGCTCTTCAAGAGTATGGTAGCTAATCACCAGCTTGCCTTTCCCTTGTTTATTATGATCAATTTTCACATCTGCACTGAAACGATCAGAGAGACGTTGTGTCAGTTGCTGAATGTCTGATGAAACACTTGGTTTCGCTTTTTGTTGTTTTGGTGCATTCAAATCACGAACAAATTGTTCGGTTTGACGTACAGACATACTTTTTTCAATCACCATTTCAGCAACTTTAAGCTGATCTTTGGCTTTTAACGTCAAGATCGCACGTGCATGCCCCATATCGAGCAAACCTTGCTGCATAAAGTCTTTGACTTGATCCGCTAAAGACAAGAGGCGTAGTAAGTTACTAATCGTGGTACGTGCTTTACCTACCGTATCGGCAATCTCTTGATGACTTAAACCAAACTCGTCATGGAAGCGTTGTAAAGCCATGGCTTGATCGATTGGGTTCAAATCTTGACGTTGAATGTTTTCAATCAATGCCAAGGCAATTGCCACTTGATCACTCAAGTCACGAACAATGGCAGGAACTTCAGTTAAACCTGCAAGCTGAGCCGCACGCCAACGACGCTCACCAGCAATAATTTCGTAGGGATGCTTTTCATCTTCGACAGGACGAATGACGATTGGTTGCATGACACCATGCTTTTCAATCGATGCAGCAAGTTCTTGTAAATCTTGTTCTTTAATGAAACGACGCGGTTGATACTCGCCGCGTTTCAATAAATGCACATCAATTTGTTTTAACTGTCCATGATCTAAAGCTTTTGCTTCGAGCTGTAGTTTTTCTTTTTGAATTGAGCCGAGTAAGGCATCCAGACCACGACCTTTAGCCAGTCCGCGTTTTTTTACGGTCATGCTTTAGTTCCTTTTTTTACTTTGGTTTTTTTTAACATCTCAGCTGCCAAGTTCAAATAAGCAACTGCACCCTTCGAGCTTTTTTCAAAATAAATCACTGGCAAACCGTGCGCAGGCGCTTCAGCCAAACGAATATTACGCGGAATAACCGTGTCATAAAGTTTCTGACCGAAGTATTGTTCAAGCTCAGCAGACACATCACGTGTTAAGGCATTACGCGCATCGTACATAGTACGCAGCACACCCACGATCTCTAGATCTGGGTTCAATGCTTGCTGAATACGGTCAATGGTTTGGGTTAAATCAGCCAAACCTTCCAAGGCATAATATTCACACTGCATTGGAATCAGCACAGCACGTACCGCTGCAAGTGCATTGACAGTGATCAAACTTAAACTTGGTGCACAATCGACAATAATATAGTCGAAGTCTTTTTCGACGCTTGCCAATGCTTCACGTAAAATAAACTCACGACCGTCTTGATCTGCAATTGCAAGCTCAACGCCAGCTAAGTCACGGTTTGCACCTAAAACCTTATAGCCCACTTCCGCTTTATAAATAGCGGTTTCAATCGGCACTTCACCAAGTAAGACATCCGTGACTGAATACAACAAATCATTTTTTTGAATGCCCGAACCCATCGTGGCATTGCCTTGTGAATCCATGTCCACAAGTAAAACTCGTTTTTTTAATATGGCTAGAGATGCAGCCAAGTTCACAGCCGTTGTGGTTTTACCTACGCCACCCTTTTGGTTTGCAATCGCAATAATTTGAGCCATGGTAACCCCAGTCCTTTGAAAATTTTAAATACGTTTAAGAAAAATTAAATGACGCTGCTCATCAAGTCGTGGAACTTTTAATGCAACGATATCAATCTTGAAATCACTTTTTAGTGTTTCAACTTCTTCTTCAGGAATTAAGCCTTTCATCGACGCGATAATACTTTGCGCATGCATATACGGTTTAGACGCATCCACAAAATCCGTTAACGATGCAAAAGCACGACTGGTGATCACATCAAACTGCCCCAGTTCATTAATGCTGTCTTCATTTTCGACACGTGTTTGTACCGCAATGACATTTTTTAGTTTTAAGTCAGCAATAAATTGTTTTAAGAATCGAATTTTTTTACCGTTGGCATCTAAAAGCACACATTCACGTTCAGGCTGACACAGTGCAATGATCATGCCCGGCATGCCACCACCCGTACCGATATCCAATAAACGACCTGCAGGCAAATCATTTAGGATACTTAAGCTATCCAATAAATGCTTAACCAACATTTCTTTAGGATCACGAATAGCAGTCAAGTTATACGCTTTGTTCCACAGCACTAGGGCATCTTGGTATTTCAGCAATAGATTTAATGCTTCTTCACTCAAATCTAAGCCAAGCTTTTGACTACCTTGCTTTAAGTCTTGAAAAAAAGGATGCATAAAGAAGACATCTCAATAAAAATTAACTGAAGTATACCGATTTCTAAGCCGTGGAACAGTAGCTAACGCTTAGCGAATATGCACTTAATCGTACATGCCTTGGCGAATCTGTAGATCTAGATCACTTAAACGCTCAGGTGTGCCAACATCAACCCACGCAGTTTGCATTTTCTCTGCAGAAATTTTTCCATCCAACATAGCTTCTTTCAATAAAGGTGCGAGCGGACGCTTGCCCGCTTCCAATCCATCAAACATATTTGGATGAATGACAGCGATCCCACTATAGGTGAGTGCCTCGCCTGCATGTTCTTGCTCAAAGGTATAACTACGCCCTGCATCCAAGATAAAATCACCCTTTGGATGTTGCGTTGGATTAGTCACATAAACCAAGTGTGCCAAATCATCTTTTAGCTCAACATTGAGCAAGGCTGAAAAATCGTAAGTCGTCCAAACGTCACCATTGACTAAAATAAACGGTTCTGTCCCAAGCAAAGGTAAAGCATTAATAATGCCACCAGCTGTTTCCAAACCTTCCGCTTCACGTGTCCAACGAATATCTACACCAAACTGCGAACCATCACCTAAAGTACCAATCAGGATATCTGCAAGCCATGCAGAATTGATGATGATTTCAGTTACGCCAATTTTTTTTAGCTTTTCTATATGCCAAACAATCAGTGGTTTTCCACCCACTTCAAGCAACGGCTTTGGCTTATACAATGTTAAAGGGCGCATCCGATTTCCGAGACCCGCCGCTAAAATCATGGCTTTCATTATGCAACAACCTCATAAGTGCCGTATTTGGCTTCAAATTTCGGCAATACTTTAGCCTGAATAAATTGCATAAAAGGTTGTAATTCTGCATACGGTTTACTTTCTTCGAGTAAATACCACATCACGCGCGGCAAATCTTTGAGATAACCCGACTTACCATCACGCTCAAATAAGCGCACAAAAATACCTAAAATTTTGATATGCCGTTGAATCGCCATGAGGTCTGCGTCTTGTTTGAATTGCTCAAAGCTACGACCTTCTTTTGCCGATGCAGGTAGCAAATCATAGAACGTCTTAAACCATGCATAAACGCGATCTGCATTCCACTGCACATAGGCATCACGTGTAATAGAAATCAAATCATAAGTATCTGCACCAATCACAGCATCTTGGAAGTCAATCACACCCTGATCTTGCTCACCATCAAGTACCATCAAATTACGGCTATGAAAATCACGATGCACAATCACTTGAGGCTGAGCCAATGCAGCATTGGCTAAGATAGCAAAGGTACGTTTAATCAGTGCCGATTCTTCTTCAGTAGGCTGCACTTGTAGAGATGGCAATAACCAATCGGTTAACAGCTCCATTTCAGAAATCAGCTTTTCATAGGTATATGCAGGAAAATGAGCAGTACCATCAATTGACTGTAATTGAATCAACTGTTTAAAACTTTGAGCATAATGTGCGTCTACTGTTTGATCATTCAACAACGTGGACAATAAAACATCACCAAAATCCTCTAACAATAAGAAGCCTTGATCAAGGTCTTTGGCCACGATATGTGGTACACGCACGTCATGTGCATCAAAAAATTCATCAATCGACACAAAAGGACCACAATCTTCTTTTTCTGGTGGTGCATCCATGAGCATAAATGTTTTATTATTCAATTTGATTCGTGCATAACGACGGAAGCTTGCATCGCCTGCTAAGAAGTTAATTTCAAATTGATCTGAATCGAGTACAGATGAAATCCATGTTTGTATCAATTGTTCACGTTGTGTATTCATTTGCGATAAATTCTAATACAGGCTGAGTTTTTAAAGTGCTAAGTGTAGCTACTTATCAACTTTTTCTCTATGATGCGACAATAATTAATTGCGATTAAGCATACCTGGTTAATGAGACAAATGAAGCATCAGTTTAAATTTAATCCTTTAGCGACTGCGATCTTAACCCTTCTATGTGGTAGCTCGTTACCAAGCTATGCAGCACCTGTTTCAAACCCGTCCACGGATGACGATACAGAACAACTCAAACAAAGCATTTCAGAAGCTTATCCGGGGCAGCAGTTCTTCGAACAATATTATGTCGATAAATCTGCACCTGAAGCACAGATTCGCAACACTAATCAATTAAGTTCTGCGTTTTGTACAGGCACCTGGATTACCCCAGTTGCTCCAACAACGAAAGCAGTCGCACCTGAAGATGCAACCTCTACCATTACCGCAGACTATGGTCATTTTGACCCGAATGGCGACTCCATTCTTGAAGGTAATGTTCTGATTGACCAAGAAGGTCGTCAAATTCGTGCCGATCAAATCAAAATTGATAAAACCCAAACCTACGCCAATGCTTCTGGCCGCGTACAAATGGCACAGTCTGGGCTGATTTCTCAAAGTGATTCGATTGATTACAATTTAAGAACCCAACAGGGTGATTTAAATAACAGTTTCTTTATTGCTGAACAGCAGCATGCACACGGTCGCGCTGAGAAAATTTCACGTACTTCAACCGAAACCCTTGAATTAGAAAATGCGGTTTATACCACCTGTCCACCCGATGAAAAACCAACGTGGAAAATTCAAGCAGACAAAATTAAGCTGAATCAAGAAACCGGTCGTGGCGAAACCAAGGGGACAACACTTTATGTAAAAGATGTTCCTGTGATGGTTGTACCCTACTTCAACTTCCCGATTGATGACCGCCGTACCACAGGTATTTTGACCCCAAGCTTTGGTTTTACCAATGATGGCGGTATTGAACTTGCAGTACCAGTTTACCTAAACCTTGCGCCAAACTATGATGCTACAGTAACACCACGTTATATTGCAGACCGTGGCGCAATGATGGAAGGTGAATTCCGTTATTTGACCAAAAACTTTGGTTCAGGGATGGTGTGGGGGGGGTATTTACCATCCGACCAAAAGTATGATGATCAGGATCGTAAAGACTTACATTTCCTACATAACTGGAAAATTAACGATCAATTCACGACAAATTTAGAATACAATTATGCATCTGATAAAGACTATTTCTCAGATCTCAATAATAATCCAAACTCAAAAACTGACCTGAACTTACGCCGTGCATGGGAACTCAATTATAAAAATGGTATCCCTGGCCTAAAAGCACAGCTTAAAGTGGAAGACTTCCAAACACTGGATAAAACTGTCAGTGATGAAGACCGTCCATATGCGCGCTTGCCACAATTCCTACTGAACTACAAGACTGGTAATCCGCTCGGCTTACAGTACGAATTTAACAATGATACGGCTTACTTCAAAAAGAACTTACGTAGTAATAATATTCCAAACAATACTGGCGATTCGCCAATGTATGAGCCAAGCGGCGCCCGTATTTATAACGACTTTAGTGTGCGTTATAACTATCGTACTCCTTGGTCATTTGTGATTCCTGAAGCAACGATTCGTAATGTCAACACGATTTACGATCAAGACACCGTTAATGCACAAAACATTAGTTCATCAAATGAAAGTAAGTCGGTCGTTGTACCGCAATTTACTTTAGATGCGGGTCTTGTGATGGAGCGCGAAGGTCGTTATCTACAAACCTTAACGCCACGCTTCTTCTATGCGTATTCTCCATACAAAAACCAAGACACTAACCCGAACTTTGACTCAACCACAGCGTCAATTAACTATGACCAGTTATTTAGCCCGCGTCGCTTCTATGGTAATGACCGTTTAGAAGACAACAACTTCGCATCTCTAGGCTTGAGCTATAGTTTATTTGATGATGTTGGTCTTGAGCGTTTAAAAGCTAGCGTTGGTCAAAGTTTCTATTTTGAAGACCGCCGCGTCACGCTAAACAACGTCTCTGATAAATTTGATACCGAACGCCATACTGGCCCTGTCGTGAGCATTTCTAGCCAACTATCTGACAGCATCAGTGTCAATGCCAATTCTGCATGGATGGCGAATGGTGATAATGCTCAGCGCGATATTCAAATGTATTACACAGGAAATAAAGGCAATTTATACAATGTCGGTTATTTCTATCGTAAAGACATTCCGAACCGCCAAGACAGCTATGACCAAGCAGTAGCATCGTTTATTCAACCTATACACAATAACTGGCGTATTATCGGTCATGCACAATATGACCTCGACAACAGTATTGCGCGTGAATATTTACTTGGTGTGAACTACGAGTCATGCTGCTGGGGTGTTTCAGTTTATGGTCGTTCGTACTATAACGATTTAGATAATGTAACATCTTCAGATGTTAAACCAAAACGTGCCATTATGGCGGAGTTCACCCTAAAAGGTTTAGGTGGCTTCAACAATAAATTAACCTCTTTGCTTGAAAACCGAGTGTTGGGTTTTAACAATATTAATCAATCTTGGACAGAACGTTAATGAAGACAAAACAGTTAAAACAAATTTTTAAAGCGTCAGCCTTGGCACTTTGCCTATTGACTTCTGTATCTGTATTTGCTGCTGCGCAACCTAAAGATGAAATTGTAGCTGTCGTTGACAATAGCGTGATTCTACGTAGTGATCTTGATCAAAGCATTGCCGAAATTACTCACCAACTTCAAGCAAAAAAACAAACCATCCCACCGACCGAATACTTGCAGCAACAAGCTTTAGAACAGCTGATTACGCGCCAAGCACAGCTTGAACAAGTGAAACGCTATAACGTCAAAGCGGATGAAAAATCACTCAATGAAGCCGTACTTAAAGTTGCGAAAGATGCCGGCTCTCCAAGCTTAGAAGCGTTTCAGCAAAAATTAGATGCTGTTGCACCAAATACCTATGCAGGTTTACGTGCACGTATCGCTGAAGACATCGCGTTACAACGCCTACGCCAACAGTTGGTCACTTCTCGTATTCAAATCAGTGACCAAGATGTGAAAAACTTCTTAAGTTCACCACAAGGTCAAGCTGCGCTAGGTAATCAAGTCCACGTCTTACATGTACGCGTTGCTAGCAGTGATAATGCCGTTAAAATCGCTGAAGACATTCGCAAAGAACTGGCAGCAAGTAACGATGTTAAAGCGATTACCAACAAATACAGCACCAAAGACATTAAAGTTGACGGTGCAGATATGGGCTTCCGCAACTTATCTGATATTCCAGATGAACTTGCTGCACGTGTAGCACCTTTGCAAGTCGGTCAAACCACTGAACTGATTTCAGTACGTGATGGCGTTCATGTTTTAAAATTGGTTGACCGTAAAGGTGGCGAACAAAAAGCCATTGTTCCACAATACCAAACTCGCCATATCTTGATTCAACCTTCTGAAGTGGTGAGTCCTGAAAACGCAAAACAAATGATAGACAGCTTGTATAACCGCCTGCAAAAAGGTGAAGATTTTGCTGTCTTGGCTTCAACATTCTCGAATGACACCGGTTCTGCTGCCAATGGTGGTAGTTTAGGTTGGGTTAGCCCAGGTGTTATGGTTCCAGAATTTGAAGCGATGATGAAATCAACAGCGAAAGGTGAAATCAGCAAACCTTTCCAATCTCAGTTTGGTTGGCACATCCTGCAAGTAACAGATACACGTCAACAAGACATGACACATGAAGTACAAGAACGTATGGCACGTCAGATTTTAGGTGAGCGTCAATTTGACACTGAACTGGACAGCTGGTTACGTGAAATACGCAACAATGCCTATGTTGAAATTAAAGACCCTGCTCTAGATCGTAAAAAGAAATAAGTGAATAAACAAAAAACCAGCTTCGGCTGGTTTTTTATGTCGATTCTTATCATTATTCAGCGTTGTAGTAATTATTAGTTGTAGTAATTATTAAAAAACCAGTATTTAAACCATCTACTCTTTTTATAGGCAAAAAAAACCTCCCATTTGGGAGGTTTTTTTAACTCAATTAACGATTGTTGTTTTCGTCGTCTTGAGCATCTTCAAATTTAGTTTCGCCATCAAAACCAGCATTTTGACCGCCGAAGCCACTTTGACCGCCGAAGCCACCTTGACCACCGAAGCCACCTTGACCACCGAAGCCACCTTGACCACCAAAGCCACTTTGACCACCGAAGCCACCTTGACCACCGAAGCCACCTTGACCACCGAAGCCACCTTGACCACCGAAGCCACCTTGTTGGCCGCCGAAGCCGCCTTGTTGACCACCGAAGCCAGCAGCGCCTTGAGCACCAGCAGGAGCACCAGCAGGACGTGGGTTACGTGCTGGAACAACAGTTGAAATAGCGTGTTTGTAAACCATTTGGCTTACAGTATTTTTTAATAAAACAACGTATTGGTCGAAAGATTCAATATGACCTTGCAATTTAATACCGTTTACAAGGAAGATCGACACTGGAATACGTTCTTTACGGAGAGAATTTAAGAACGGATCTTGTAAAGTTTGACCTTTAGACATGTTATAACTCCAAAAAATAATAAAAATCAGCGCAAAAGCTACCTTTACTTTTCAATTAAAAATTATCAAAAAGGTAGTCTGTAAATTTTGCTTTATCCGTAGCACTTTCGCAAGTCTTCTTGAGCCTGCTGCGCAGTTAAATATGTAGTAAATTTATGCGTTTCTTGCAAAGATCTTAACCAAGTATATTGACGTTTTGCAAGTTGTCGTGTTGCAAAAAGTGCCTTATCCTCCATTTCACGCTGTTTTTCGCTACTTTGATCACTATTTTTCAAAAAATCTAAAGCTTGACGATATCCAACTGAGCGCATAGAGGGTAAATTTTCATCTAAATCGTATTTTTCAATGAGAGCTTTCACTTCATTTAAAAATCCAATTTCCCACATTATTTTTAGACGTCGAGCTATACGCTCATGTAATTCTAATCGGTCGGGCAATAATGCGTAATTATGAAAATTGTATCGGTATGGTACGTTTTTAGGTTGCTCAGCTTGTAACTGAGTAATGGGTTTACCGGTTAACTTAAAAACTTCGAGCGCACGGATAATTCGTTGCTTATCACTCGGTTTAAATTTTTCACCTGCCAATGGGTCTACATTGCACAATTCTGCATATACAGCATCCCAACCTTGCGACTCAGCTTTGGCTTCAATTTCAGCACGTACGGCATAGTCTGCACTTGGTAAATTTGAAGACAACCCTTCCAATAAAGCCTTGTAATACAACATTGTACCACCGACTAATATCGGTGTTTTACCTCGTGCATGCATATCATCAATCAGCACACACGCATCTTCCACAAAGTTCGCTGCCGAATACACTTCTAGCGGACTGATAATATCAATCAAATGATGTGGATATTTCTCCAACTCAGCTTTACTCGGCTTGGCCGTACCAATATCCATATCCTGAAAAACCAAAGCAGAATCGACAGAAATTAATTCGAATCCACCTTGCTCGTATAATTCACATGCCAAGGCGGTTTTACCGCTTGCAGTTGGTCCCATTAAGTTGATGACCGGCAATTGATTTGACATGTAAAACTACTCTCCCCGAGCAAAAAGTTTATCTAGCTGTGCCAATGGAAACGCACGCCACGTCGGACGTCCATGGTTACATTGGCTGGCAAATTCAGTTTGTTCCATCTGACGCAGTAATGCATTCATTTCAGATAGACTTAAAATACGGTGTGCGCGTACAGCGCCGTGACAGGCCATGCCTGCCAATATTTGATCGCGCTTTTGTAGTAACCCTGCAACCTGATCACTTGGGTCTAAATCATTTAATAAATCTGGAATCAGCGCATCAAAGTCTGCTTTATGCAAAATGGCAGGAACACCTCGGACAATAACTTGCTCATCGCCATATTGATCTATTTCTAAACCTAGGCGTGCCAATTGTTCTTTGAGCTCATCGACGCGCATCGCTTGCATCCTACTGATGCTCACGACTTTAGGAATCAGCAATTGCTGCGATGTCCAAAACTCAGGTTTATCCCAAGCAGTTTTCATTTGTTGCAAAACAATGCGCTCATGTGCCGCATGCATATCAACAATGATTAAACCTTCGGTGTTTTGGGCCAAAATATAAATACCATGCAATTGCGCAATGGCAATCCCCAAAGGATGCTCATCGACTTTCTGCTGAATATGTTCAGCCAATGCGGTATCCGGATCATTTAACGACTCAGTTTGACGTAAAGGCGCCAAATAACTTTGCAATGCATTATTGAGCTGTCTGGAACCCGCTAAATTTGACTGATATCCAGCACTATTGTTCGACGCATTTGAATATTGCTGTGTATAAGCTTCCTGCCCTGTTGGCGCATGATTAGAAGCATATTGCACTGTTGCAGGTGAACTAAAGTCAGTGAGTCCGCCTGAGATCTCTGGACTGACAAAATTTGAGCCTTGCTCTGCAACTGGCTGAGATTGATGTAATGAAAATTGTTCCTGATGACGCGGCTGCGGAATAATATTTTCGTGTGCCTGCCCGTCGAGTTTCATTGCAGATGACAATTCGGCTGTCGCGGTTTGAAATTGCGCTAAAGTCGATTTGGCAAAATGGCGCACAAACTCATGTACTTCACGTTGATTTAGAAAACGTATTTCATGCTTGGTTGGATGCACATTCACATCGATATTTTCTGGATCAACTTCCATAAACAACAAATAAGCGGCATGTTGATGCCCATGCAAAATACCGTCATAAGCCATGCGAAGTGCATGTGAAACGGTCTTGTCTTTTACGATACGTCCATTCACATAGACATATTGCATATCGGCCTGCGCACGTGCATCTGAAGGATGGCCTAACCAACCACTGAGACGCATATTGACGCTATCAGCATCTATCCAGTACGCATTTTCAGTAAATTGACGGCCTAATAATTGTTGTACCCGCTGAAAACGGAGCGCGCCACTGTCTGCAATAGGCAAGTTCAGCTTAATACTATTGTTATGCTCAAGGACAAAACGTATATCAAAATGGGTCAGTGCCAAACGACGGACAATTTCTTCGATATGTCCAAACTCAGTCCCCGGTTTTTTGAGGAACTTACGCCGTGCAGGCACATTAAAAAATAAATCTTGCACACGGATGGTGGTGCCTTGCGTCGCTGCCACAGGCTGAATTTCTTGCGAATCAAATGCGGTGCCATTTACTTCGACCTGATAGCCTACACCGTCATCATTTTGGCTACTGGTCAATGTCAAACGAGACACCGCAGCGATCGAAGCCAAGGCTTCCCCACGAAAACCTAGACTTACAATGGCATGCAAATCTTCAGCAGTTTGGATTTTACTTGTGGCATGGCGCATGACCGCCAAAGGTAGATCTTCAGGGTGAATACCCCGACCATTGTCTATTATTTCAATCAGTGTACTGCCGCCTTGTTCAATACGAACAATCAGCTCAGTCGCCCCTGCATCAATGGCATTTTCCAGTAATTCTTTGACCACAGAAGCAGGACGTTCAATCACTTCCCCTGCGGCAATTTGGTTGGCTAAGGCAGGATCAAGCGTTCGAATGCGGCGGGCACTGATTTCATTCAGCATGGTTAAATTTTTGCTCCAAAGCGTTTTGCAAAGTTTCTGAAGAAGAGCTTAAAGTCGCTGTACGGGTGGTTTCATCCGCAGACTTTTCAATATTAATAATTAAATCAGCCTCAGGGATTTCGTCGCCCCCTTTAGATGGCCATTCAAATAAAAATAGGGCGTTCGGCGTTTCTAAATAATCACGGATACCCATAAGTTCAAGCTCATAAGGGTCATTCAGACGATATAAATCAAAATGAAAAATATCTTGTCCTTGAATATTGTAAGGTTCAACTAATGTATAGGTTGGACTTTTTACCGCACCTTGATGACCCAAGTGTTGTAAAAAATAACGTGTTAACGTGGTCTTTCCTGCACCCAAGTCACCAATTAAATACGCTACACCCGTCGTAAAATGCGTCGCCAGTACGGTAGCTAAGTTTTGGGTATCGACTTCACTATTAAGTTCCAGACTGAATGAATACTGCATATTACTCACAACATGTACATAAGAATTAAATATGATAGCATCGCACTGGCTAAAATGGATATGTTCACACTACAGATTGAGCATTTTTCATGATGTGTTCTCTGCTTTATTTGCTCAGTTTTTAGATCTTTCTTCATGCACAGTTTTGAATTTACTCCCCCAATGATCAATGGTGTTAGTGCCAGCAAAGTCTTCCTTGACGGTCAACACACGCAAGCCTCTACCGTCTATGCATATTTGTGTGAACAATTTCCTCATATCCAAGCAGCAGAGTGGCAACAACGATTTAAGGATGGATTGGTCTATGCCGCAAATGGTGACGTTTTAACGATAGACAGTCCTTTTGAAGCCAATCGTCATGTTTATTATTATCGATTCTTAGCGCATGAAATCCATGTTCCTTTTGAGCATCAGATTTTGTTTGAAAATGATCATTTCATTGTGGTCGATAAACCACATTTTCTCACCATGAGTCCAACCGGTCAGTATGTACAAGAAACCTTATTGGTTCGACTCAAAAAACAAACGCAGCTTGAACAGCTAACGCCGATTCATCGTTTAGACCGTGAAACTGCAGGTGTGGTGCTGTTTTCCAAATGTGTCGAAAGCCGTGGGCTGTATCAACAAATGTTTGCCACTCGAAACGTTCAAAAAACCTATCATGCCATTGCAGCTTATCGAGATGAATTAAATTTCCCAATCACAACTCGCTATCGCATGGAAAAAGGTCAACCTTTTTATACAATGCAAATAGTAGATGGTGAACCTAACAGCGAAACCTTCATTCAGCTGATCCAGCAGCATGGAAACCGCGCTAAGTATGAATTAAATCCCCATACCGGCAAGCAACACCAACTTCGTGTACATTTAAATGCTTTGGGCATTCCAATTCAAAATGACCCCTTTTATCCAGTAGTACAACATAAGGCAGATGACGATTTCAGCCAACCTTTACAACTACTTGCGAAACATCTTGAGTTTATCGATCCTGTGACAGAGCAGGCTTTTCAATTCAGTTCTGCCTATGAATTGACACTGTAAATCGATTGTCATTACATTAAATTGATAAAATACTGCCAAACTTTCTTGAATTTAAAACAGTTTTGATTAGAATAAATGCGAAAAGTTAAGTATTTTAAAGCTTTCTAAGAATATGAGAAAAACTGAAGTCTACCAAATCCGCCTCGATTCACAGGAAAAGAAACAGGCCTTTGCCGTGTTTAAACAATTAGGCATTACACCTGCACAGGCTGTACGTCTATTCTTTAAACAAGTTGTTTTAACCAAATCAATCCCCTTCTCTATTGAAAACCAAAATATCAATATTGAACAATTGATTAAGTTACGCAAATTAAAACAACAAGAAGCCCAAGCCATTTCAACCACTGAAATTAGCCCTGCGGAATTAGAAATTTTAAATAATGATCCATTATTAGATGATGATCATCTCGACTTGTTTGAAGAGCTCAATGCAATTTTGGGTGAAGGTGACAAAACTTAACACTGTCGCATTTATAAACAATTTATAAATCAACCAATTTCGAAAATTCGATATGCTTCATGCAAGACTGATAAAAATAGCATGGAGTATAGAAAAAAATGATCGTTCGACGCGCAACAGAAGCAGACCTTCATCCACTTGCTGTTTTATTTGATGAATATCGCCAATTTTATGGCACCTCTTCTAATCTTGATATCTCATATAAATTTCTAAGACAACGTTTTGAAAATAATGAAAGCGTAATTTTTATTTGCTTAAAAGATGATGTGATTACTGGGTTTATCTTACTGTATTTGGGCTTTTCATCTGTGGCTTGTTCAACCTACTATATTTTAGATGATGTCTATGTCAGCCCTGTATATCGTCGTCAGGGTTCAGCCAAACAATTGATCGATACCGCGGTTCTCTTTGCTCAACATGAAGGTGCGCTTCGAATCAGCCTCGAAACTCAAAAAAATAACTATCACTCACATCAGCTCTATGAATCGATGGGCTTCATTAAAGATGATGAATTTCAAACTTATCATTACTTTATTCGCTAATGCCTTGCTCGGCATTAAAAACATCATCAACGCATATTAGAAACGCATCTTTAAATAATTAGCAGACATATTTATGGGCTTTAATACCGCACATTCATCCTTCAAATGATGACGTATCAAAGCCCTGTACCTATTACTGTGAATTTAGATTTTCACGAAATTTCGATTGTTCAATTTGCGCTGCATTCAAATAGATCCATTCACCCTCAGCAATATCTTCAAGCTTTAATTGTCCTATTTGAGCACGATGTAATGTTTCAACTTTATTGCCGACAGCCGCCAACATCCGCTTCACTTGATGATATACCCCTTGATGGACAGTCATTTGCAATTGATGTGAAGCCAATAGCTGTACATCGGTTGCAGCGAAAATGCCTTTTTCGTTTCGAAGCTCCACGCCTTGTTCTAATTGTTGTATTTGCTCAGGTGTCACAGGATCTGCGGTATGCATCGAATACACTTTGGCAACATGCTTTTTAGGGTGTGTAAGCGCTTGTAGATATTGACCATCATCCGTGAGCAGCAACAGTCCAGTGGTGTCTTGATCCAGTCGCCCGACGCATTGCAGACCACGATTTAACAGCACATCATCAAATAATTCAAAAACACTAAAATGATGGGTTGCCTGATGCGAACATTCATAACCTTGAGGTTTATTTAACGCGATATAAACATGCTCACGATAGGTATAGTCCTGTCCATGCACACTGTAAGTTAAATCATTCAAGTCCAGCTTTTGCTTTGGATTATCTACAATCTCACCGTGTATTTCGACCGCACCATTTTTAATCAACTGTTGGCAATATTTACGCGAACCAAAACCTTGTGATTGCAGCATTTTTTCCAAAAACATAGAACAACCTAATAAACACCATATATTGCTATTTTATACTGAACCACGAGCCAACTTGCAGGAAAAATAGCGGAAATAATCTTGAACGCCAGTTTTTAATGTTTCTGCGCTACACTATTGATTATTTATTGAAGTTTCTCACGAATATCCTATGTCTCAGTTGGATTTAAATCTGATCGTGTTATTGGTGTTATTGGCTTGTGGCATCTTTAGCCACAATACAGCGATCACCATAGCAGCAGGTGTCTTGATTATTTTCCGCATCACGCCTTTAAGTGAATTTTTCCCCTATCTGCAACAATATGGCTTAAACATTGGCATTATTATTTTAACCATTGGCGTACTCACGCCGATCGCTAGCGGAAAAATACCCGGTGATTCGATTTTAAAATCCTTTTTAAGTTGGAAATCCCTCGTCGCAATCGCCATTGGCATCTTTGTCGCATGGCTAGGCGGACGTGGTGTCAAACTGATGTCCAATCAGCCAGATGTGGTTGCCGGACTATTGATTGGGACAGTCGCAGGTGTTGCCATGCTGCGTGGTGTACCTGTCGGCCCACTCATTGCAGCAGGCATCTTGTCGCTACTGATTGGGATTAAACAATAAGGCCGTTGCTGACATAGCGGTTTAACAAAATTTTAATTTGAGCCATGCTGCATTTGAAATAAACGTCGACTAAGCATGATTCCAACGAATGATAATGCTGACATCAAGATCCCCGCCCAAAACCACGCGCCAGTTTGTGAAACCACAGTGGCAATCACAGGTGGCAGAACAAATTGTGATATGGCAGAGCATTGTAAAATCATGCCGACCGTCGTACTAATTGCCGCAGGATAAGGTGCAAAATGCAGTGCTTGCGCAAAGACCGTCGCAGCAACCAAGCCTCCAAAAAGCGAAAAACTAAACACCGTTAAATATTGCAGTAAAAAAGGTAACGCATCTTTAGAGAGATAAAACCCTAAGGAGCAAATGATCAAAACAGCAAAACCCAGTTGGACTAAAGTTTTAGCTTGAAAACCACGCTGTAATAGCAGTCCACACCCCCATGTGCCCACAGCATTCGCAACGGCAACACTGGCTGTTAAAGCACCCGCCAGTTCTGCTGAAATTTGGTTTTGGGCATAAATCATCGGTAAGAAGCCCACTAATGCAAACCACTGCCCTGCATATGTCCCAAAAATGAGCGCCAAAAGCCATGCTGCAGGATGTTTCAGAGTATCCCGAATGAGACCAATAATAGGTGTTGTATTCAGCGCCACATTAGGCTGAGGAATAAACATAGCGATACAGAGTAGTAATGCTGCAGTAATCATAGCGAAACTGAGCCAAACCACACTCCAACCATATTGAGCAATTAGAAATGGCGCAACCAATAAGGCAATGCCCATACCTCCACCCATATAGGCACTCCACAGCCCCATCTTTGCGCTGATGTGCTGTAGCGGTACAAGCTGACGGATAAATGCAGGCCCTGTGAGTGTCACCAATAAGAAGCCAAATCCTTCTATGACACGCAGTAGCAACAAGACATCAAAGCTTTGTGCAAAGCTCCCCCATGCACTTGCTATCGTCAATAGACTTAAGCCCAATAAGATACACAGTTTAAATCCAATTTTTTGGATATAACTACCAATCAACAATGCAAAGCACATTCCTGCACCCTGTACTAGTGAGAGCAATAAACCAGACTGAATAAAGCTAATACCAAGTTGCTGTTGTAATACAGGTATTGCGGGCGGTAATTTCCCGATATGCATTGCAGCAACAAAACCTGCCGCAATAATGAATAAATCTTTTGACATCCCTTTCATTGAATTGTCATGCTCTTTTCGCCATGCAATAGTGCACAGCTTAACAATTCAAAATATTATTTTGAGTCAAAAAACAAATGACCTTAGATGATTTTTCAATTATTTAATCATCTTGCACCGTCACATGCTAAGCGCACTTTGATTTAAATTAAACAATGATATTCCGTGATGTCATCTGCAATTGTTTGAGACAACACGTATTCCCATCAAAAATGTTTTTTCTGATACTTTCAATAATTTGGCGGTAGTGAAGGAATTCACCTGCCTAACAATTAGTGAATTATTTAAGCAGTGAGTTATTCAATATTTACTTGTTTCCGTTCACGCTTATTGGCGTACATTTTCAAGTCTGCCATTTCGACCAATTGATCGATGGATTCGGCATCCTCTGGAAATAAAGCCATGCCAATACTGGCACCAATTTTCAAGCTCATTTGCTCGAATGCAAATGGCAGTCCGCAACTTTCTGCGATTCGATTCATCGCCGTTTGCGCACGCTCTAAGTTGGCAATATTGGTTAAAATCACAGCAAATTCATCACCGCCCAAGCGTGCAACCAAGTCATCTTGACGTGTTTCACGCAAAATGCGCTGTGCAATTTCTTTCAGTGCAGCATCCCCAATGCGATGTCCAAACTGATCATTAATCGGCTTCAGACCATCCATATCAATCATCAAGATACCCAGTACTTTTTTCTGCGCGCGAGCTTTTTCTATACCTTGGCGTAAAAAGTCGACAAACAAAGCCCGATTGGCTAAGCCGGTTAAGCTATCTTGAGTCGCCAATTTATATAACTCTGTCGCACCGAAACGTGTTGCATGGTACATCGCCGCAGCGATCAACTCAGACATCAAACTCAATATATGTAAATCAGCTTCCTGAAAGGCATCGACTTGGTCAGAGTAAATCTTTAAAACACCAACACCTTCATCACAGTGAATCAATGGCACCACAGCCATCGAACGCAACCCGACACGTCGACATGCCACGCGATCTACCCGTGCATCTGTTTCCGAATCTTGGCAATACAATGTTTGTTTTTGCGCAATACATAGACCTGATAAGCTATTTTCAATATGTAGTCTTAAACCCAGTAAATGACTCGCCCCACCAGACACTGCACGATAGACCATATCACCATCTTCAGCCAACTCTACAACTGCACCTTTAGCATGTGTAATCTGCTGCGCCTGTTCTGCCACTACGGTCATCACTGCATTTAGATCTAAACCCAGTTTGGCAATAGCTGTCTGAGTTTGAATCACAGACATGAGTTGAGTTGGTGAGGGTTCTATAGAATTGGGCATGATTGAGTTCAAACAGGGTTCAATGTGAGATACAGCTCAATTCTAAAAATTATTCATCCACTTGTATAGCAATCTTAAAGTAATTTCTGCGCATTCAAGCACTTTAGATACAACTCTTTCAAATACTGCTCTTCGAAAGAAAATGCACTCAAGGAAACAACAGAGCAAGCAGAATCATCGATACATATTTCGAAGGTTGGGGAAGTCATGATGTATGGATGCCCCACGTATTTCACGACTCTCCCCCTGAATATTATTTCAACGCGTAAATTTCACTCTGCATCCATTCTCCGCCTTCCAATTGCACATCAACAGCCACACGTTGATATTCAGCACCTTCAAATTCATCTAAAGCAGCCCAATGAGCTGCTAAGTTTTCAGAGATAAAAACATAGCCTTCAATGGCTTGACCTGCCTTCGATAAACGAATGCCCGGACTGCCCATAGCCGCACCCCAGCCTTTATGTTCTAATTCACCCCAAACCGCACCTTTCTTCCACACACCACCTATGCGCTCCATCACATTAGCATTGGGCTGACCTAGACGTAATGTCCCGTATACAAAAAGACTCTGAATCATAGATCCCCCTTAGTTGGAATAATATTGATTGCGTTTTTGTGAGAATTTCGCCAACTGTTTTAGGAAGCCTTCAAAGTAGCTTTTTTCAGCCTCTTCGGTACGATAACCGGCGTACAAAGTCCGTCTTAAACCTTCAGGTGAAACACAATCTAAGCGTCGAGAGGTCACCCAACCTTTTTGTTCATATTCATTTACCACCCAATCAGGTAATGCCGCGATACCACGACCACTTGCAACCAACTGAATCAGCATCTGGGTCAAATCTGTGGTACGGACGTGTTTAGGCTGAATATTGGCCGGTAAAAATAATTTCGCCATGATATCTAAACGATGTTTATCGACCGGATAGGTAATAAGCGTTTCTTCTGCTAATTCTTGAACAGTCACATTTGTTGCACGAACCAAGGGATGCGTATTTGACAGTACCAAACGAGACTCATATTCAAAGATAGGGAAATATTCCACACCTTTTAAATTGATCGGATCTGCCGTAATCAGAAGATCAAACTCGCCCGTTTGTAATAGTTCATGCGGATTGGCTTCAAAGCCAGAGGCAAAGTCTAAATCTACATCGGGGTATTGTTGACGGTAGACATTCAATAACGGCATGAGCCAGTCAAAGCAACTATGACATTCAGAAGAAAAAATAATTCGGCCGGTTTGACCATGCACAATACGTGTAATGTCCGATTGCGCAATTTGAACTTGCGGCAAAATGTCATCGGCAAGGCGTAGTAAACGTTGCCCAACATTCGAAAAGGTCACAGGACGTGTCCGTCGGTTCACCACCTCTACCCCATACCAATGATCAAGCTCTTTCAACTGATGTGAAAGCGCAGAAGGCGTTAAACACAGATCATTAGATGCAGCGACCAAAGAACCATGTTCTCTGAGTGCCAATAATGTTTTGAGATGGCGTAATTCCAACATAATGAGTTCCACAAACGACATACTGAATGAGCTGAAAATCAGTATTTTTAAATTATATTTATCATATCATGATATTTATGAATCATATTCATCATAAATTTTATTTAACTATTTTTTATTCACATGAATATACTTCATCAAGTTTTACTGAATCATCTTTAGCTAATGTGTTTTTTTCACATTACAAATCAGGTAATTTTTTTCCACAATGCGGGCAATATGCATACTGCTCACGCTCCTGCTTTAATGATTCCTCTTTTTGCTCACGTAACAATTGCCAAATAATATCCTGTGTTTGCTCACGGGTTAAACCCACTGTTTTTCGGATTTCTTCGATTTTTTCAGGCTCAAGTACAAAATCAATTTCACGATTTTGAATCAACTCACGAAAACTGAGTTCTAATTGTTGTTTGCGTTGCTCCAATTCATGTGCCAAACCATTGGCTAAAATACCTGCTGGCAATGCTGCCAAGCCAACCCCTAATATCGTAATCATTGCACCTAATATCCGCCCAACAGGGGTTATCGGTGTTACATCGCCATAACCGACCGTCGTTAAAGTAACAACAGCCCACCACATGGACGCAGGAATAGAACTAAAGACCTCTGGCTGTGCTTTACTCTCAACTAAATACACCCCAGCTGCGGCCATAATAATCATAATAAATAAAATAAAAACAACAGCTTGAAATGAACCTTTTTCACGTTCAATGACACGTAACAAAATTTGCAACGACACAAAATATCGAGTTAATTTTAATAAACGCAGTAATCGTAAAATACGTAAAAAACGCAAATCAAAATGGACAAAGAAATTTAGATATGCAGGTAAAATTGCCAATAAATCAATAATTGCGCCACCACTTTTTACCCAATTCAAACGATTACGCCAAGCGGAGTAAAATGGGTCTTTATCTGCAATCGACCAAAGCCTCAATACGTATTCAACACTAAATACAATGATTGAAAAATTTTCAAAAAAATCAAAGTAAACTTAATAAGACAAATAAATATCATTGACCGATTCGAGTAAAACCGCAGCAGCATTACCTAAAATCAGCAATATCAAAGCATAGTTGAGAAAATGACTAAATTTAGTTTCATAATCATCATTATGTAAATTGTTATAGACAAATTTACGCAGTGAATACCATGCACTAAAAGTCATAATTCAAATCGTTAGCAAATTAACTTGCTACAGTGTAAACCATCGCTTAGGAAAAATACGAATCCTTTAGACAGTCTACTGTTAAATCTATTGAACGATATTAACCACACTTTATTCATCAGTATTTTTCGTATGCACCATATATCCATTATTCCACAAATAATAAAGCCAAACGAACTTGGTCATATCCCATGCGTGGACTGGTTAACTCCACAATTGGACGCAACTTAACCGTGCCGTCATCATTATAATGTGCTGGGTCTTGTCGTTTCGCCAAACGTTTATAGATTTTACGCACCTGCTCAACCACATCTTCTCCCGGATGTGCCACCGAGATATCCAAACCTTGCTCTTTTTGCAGACGAGCCAAATGATTAATAATCGTAGCTGGTGTTAAACCACGCTCCACAGCAATATCTTGAATTTCATAACCTTCCTCAAACAACTCACGAGTTTGATCTAAAGTCGCTGTGGCAAAGCTTTGTTTCACACCAGTTTTGGCAATTTTCTTTTCATTGCGCTCGATTTCCACTTCATTCAGTGTTCCGCCACAGTGGCGAATAAAGGCTTTATGTTGTACGGTTAAATCAGCCTCTGCAAAATTGGTTTCCGCTTCGTCAGAGAGTTCCTGAAAGCGTCGATCGGCTTTAATCGCCAAACTGTCGAGTTCTAAGGCTTGTTCATTAAAGCCAAGTAAACGCAGACCATCTAATGTTTTTAAACGAGACAATGCCACATACCCCTGACCCTTTTCAAAAGTATGCGTCAAGTTAATTTCAGCCGCTGCAAGAGTCATCCCTTGAGATTTATGAATGGTGATCGCCCAGGCCAAACGCAGTGGAATTTGTTGGAAACTGGCAATGGTTTTACCATCATCATTATCGACAGACCATGTTTCAGGTTCGACCACCAAGGTCGTGCCGTCCGTAAGTTTTACTTTAGGCAAGATGCCATATTCATCATCTTCTTCAAAACCTATCACTTCACCGAGGCTGCCATTGATATAGCCCACGTCAAAGTTGTTTTTTACAAACATCACTTTGGCATTTTTCTTTAAGGTCAAAGTTTCCGGCGCACGCACTGAAGATTTTAAGGTTTCGATCAGTTTATCATTACCATCACATTGGGCATCAAACTGGCGAGATTCTTGCTCAATTTCATTTAGATGTTTATAGTTAATACTATCTACATCCATATTATGGGTATACAAGCGCGTAAAGGTTTCACCTATATTTTGTGAACTTGTCTGCCTTAAAGCATGCAAATGATCGCCCGTAATTTGCTGAGCACGAATCGCATTTAGAATATCATTGAGATAGTCATTACCCTGACGATGTTGTTCGGTCAAATAACACACGCGAAACTTCGCTTCTACCCATGCCTCAGACATAAAGCAAAACTTGTCACGGTTTAATTCACCTTTGCGTCCCACAGGGGGTAACTGGAAGAAGTCACCTGCAACAATGACTTGAATCCCCCCAAAAGCATCTTCACTGTCTTTAAAAAATTTTAAAACTTTATTCACCAAGTTTAATTGCTTGGCATGCAACATCGAAATTTCATCGATGATTAAAACTTGGGCATTTTCCAAATGCTCTTTTAAATATTTACGTTCTTTTAAGCGCTTTAACTCATCTTCGGAAATCGCATCTTTAATCCCAATCCCTGCCCATGTATGAATTGTCATGCCATTCATATGGGTTGCAGCAATCCCTGTAGAAGCCGTAATTGCCACCGGCACTTTGCGCGCTTTTAGATAATTGATGTACTGATTTAAAGTATAAGTTTTCCCTGCACCAGCCGAACCTGTTAAAAACACATTTTCGCCTGCTTTGAGCAGCTTGAGTGCAGTTTCTTGTTTCATAAGACCTATACCGTAAAAGAACGGCTATAGCCTAACGATTTTTGACTCAAAAGTTAAGCGCACAACACAGTTTCCTAAATCCGTATTTCGCCAATCTTACTTTAAGCTATTGAACCTATTTAAAAATTCTTTGGCGATATTTACTTTTTCTATTTCTGCTTGGGTATTATTTGAATACTCAAGTTGATCAAAAACCAAAATGTGGTTTTGCACATGACAGCCCAAAGTCATCGATACATGCAAAATGGGATGGTACATATGAAAAGCTACATATACTCTTGCAATGATACTGGCGCTATAACTTGATGCCAAACAATGTTTAAAGTGAATAGATTCATCAATAATTCGATCGATGGTTTTTAATTCTTCAAAGACCCAATCTTGAAAATATATTTTGTCTTCTGTTGTAAATGGCTGCCAGACTGTTGTCGCAAATTTACGCTTTAATTGAGTTAACATTTCTTGCTTTTGTTGCTTAGCATGCCAATGCACCGCCTGATGAAAGACCCCATTCCAGGTAATATTTTTAGGGACTGTATGACCTGTAGAATAAGTCGCACTAACATAGTCACGCACATATGCATCAAATACAGATACTCTTAAATTAGCATGCTTTAAATAAAATAAATTTCGAAAATCCTGCAGTTGAATTTTATGCTGTCGTAACATACTTAAAAACTGGCGATTTTCTTGGGTTTCTGGACGGATATAATCCATCAAAGCCTGCGGTAATTGCTGCGTACAACGTACTAAATGTTGCAGATAGGCCTGCATAATACGGCTCAAAGGTAGATAGACTTTTTTTATGGCCTGATCCTCTGCGCCTAACACCTGTCGCATTAAGATCAACCACTCATCTAAATACAAAATCGATGGGCTGATCACTATACGATGGTCATCATGCTGCTGATATTTTCGCTGTAAAACAAACTGTAGATTTTTTTCATGATTAAACCAATCATGTTCATGCGCAATCGTATGACAATTTTGAATAAATAAGCGCGCTGCAACAAATTGAAAATGTTGTAAGGTTGTAAGAATCAATGCGGGATGAATATGCTGCGTATCGACAAAACTTAATGCCGTCACAGCCACTCGTACATTACTGTGTTGAAAATTACGACTCAGCCAATCCAACACTTCGACTGACTGCTTGAACATCCATCGCACTGCACGGTTGTTATCGAGTAAAGGGAGTTTTCCACATTTTTTTTGCCAAATTGCTGTAGCTTGCACAAAATTACTGTGGCTTAATATGTCCTGCTCTGCCCAAACATCCCGATGCATCAAACGAATAAAACCCAACAAATTGGGACGCTCATATGCATGGTCGAGCAACAAAATAATATCTTCTATATGTTCATTTAATTCTTGTAAATTGAACCGATCTTCATAACTCAAACTCATGATCCGGTAAATCGTTGGATCTAAAAATTGTGCTGTAGCAAAACAAATCTCGTCCAAACTATCCATCAAGAGCTGTATCGGCAATATTTCAGCTTCTGTAAGTGAATGAAGCGCAAACATCTGCTCAATCTTTTGCATCAACCAATGTGGTAGACAGATTTGGCATTCGATATACGTTTGTAATAGCGGTGTCTGATAAATCTGCTGCTCTTGCATCAGCTGATCAAAAATTTGCGCTTCAACTGCTGTCATCTGTGCTAAAAACTGCTGAACACGCGCTGGCCCATTTAGATGTTGAAAAATCGACTGTAAGATCAATTGTCTAAATTGCTGTGCTTTTTCTCTGAGCAAGAGTGAATGTTGCGGCTTTAGGTCGCCAGTAAAAAAATACAATTCATGAAATAAGAAATCTTCTACTACTTCAATACATGGCACTGTCGTATGCAATTCAGCAATTTTGATGGGTCTAAATGGACTTCTAGGAAACTGATAGCCAATCGATTCACGACTTTGTAGCTGTAAGGTCCACAGTCCATTACACAGTTGAATGCGGTGCTGCTCTTGTTCAATTTTAAAGATATTTTGTGAATTGAGTGCTGTAGCAAGATCCATTTGCTCTTGATACAACTGCTTTAAACTTGGAGATATTCGAATAAGTTGCCGAGCAATATGCTCAAGCTGCGGGGTCAAGCTTTTCTTTTCCATCTTCCGCCCTAACGATCGTTGATTATTTTTCAACCTTCACTATAGTCAAAGTTTAATGCTCCGACTACTGCCATTAATCAGCCGAATAGCTGTACAAAAGGTCAATACAAAGGCGTTCAATAAAAAAATCTAAAAGCTATTGTTGTGACAAAATTCACCATAATTTTGAGCTGTGACGAATAAAAATGAATGAAGTTGAAGAGTAGTCACTATTATTGATCTGTAGAATATTGTTCTGAACGGATTTTCTTAAGCTGTTCTATCGCATTGTAAATATCTTGTTGTAGTGCCTCTCGATAGAGCTTTAAATCCTCCACACTCTGAATATGACTCAAACTTTGACGGGGTAAAAATTGAAAATAGAATGGAATGCGCTTGGGGATAATACGCTTGGGTAAAGACGGAATCACATCACCATGACGTAATAATTTATCGATTTTTTGTATTTTTAATAGTTGTTTAAACCAACGATGTTCAACAATCACACTGGCATCAAAACCCAGTTCAAAGACTTCATCTCCACCTAAAGCGGCAAAAGGCACGATATCATAATTAAATTCTTGCGCCAGTTTTAAAAAGCCATAACGTTGCTTCCAAATCAGTTGATAGGCTTCGCCTTTTCGCTTCAAAACCTCTCGACCACCACCGGGAAAAACTAAAATGGAATAACCTTGTTGCATCACTGTTCTGACATAGTCCTGAATGCCTTGGACTGCACCGAACTTTTTGACCATGCCACGCCAACCGGGCAAATAAAAATGGCTATGATCAGCGATACTGACCACAGCCACTTTATGTTCATTGTAGAGATAATCAATAATCAACGGTGAATCGAGTACACCGTAAATTGTATGATTCCCTACATACATTGCAGGTTTTGATGCATCAATATATTCAGCGCCAAAAAAGGTCGGCGTGAAATACATGCGGGATAAAGCGCTTAAACGCTTTATCCATTTTGCATCATGTTCAACCTGCAAATGTGCTGACCTTAGGCAGCATCATGTTTTTGAACAAGTACAGAACCTACTGAGTAGCCTGCACCAAATGAGCAAAGCACACCGTATTCGCCATGGTTTACTTCATTTGCTGTACGGTGCAACGCAATAATGACACCTGCTGATGAAGTATTGGCAAATTCATCAAGAATGATTGGTACAAGGTCTGGCTGAGCATGTTCTTTACCCACAACCAGTTTCAGAATCAATTCATTCATGCTGGCATTTGCTTGGTGTAACCAGAAGCGTTTTACATCTGTTACCGCAATTTTATTGTCATCCAATTGCTTGGTGATCATTTTCGCCACTAATGGACACACTTCTTTAAATACTTTACGACCGTCTTGACGGAAACGGTTGTTGTCGATGTCAGCATCGACTTCACTCATATTTAAGTAACCGAAGTTGTTACGAATATTGTTTGAGAACTGTGTAAACAGGTCAATATCCAACACTTCAAAACCAGCTTTGGTTTCAGTTTCTTCAATGATCGAAGCCGTTGCAACGTCACCAAAGATGAAGTGACAGTCACGCATACGGAAATCTGTATGCCCAGATGTAATCTCAACGTTTACCAATAACACGCGACGAGCGCCTGATTTGATCGCGTCATAGGCTTGCTTGATACCAAAAGTTGCAGCTGAACATGCAACGTTCATGTCATAGGCATAACCCTGAATACCCAACGCAGTTTGAATTTCAATTGAAACGGCTGGATATGCACGTTGAATGTTAGAGCATGACAAGATCACAACATCGATGTCTTCAGCAGTCACACCCGCATTTTCCATCGCTTGCTTTGCAGCAGCTACGCCCCATTCCGCTTGTAGCGAAATTTCATCATTTGGACGCTCATGTAACACTGGGCGTAAACGTTTTGGATCTAAAATACCGCTTTTTTCAGCAACATAACGTGCTTTCACGCCAGACGCTTTTTCGATAAATTCTGCACTTGAACCACGGCGCGCTTCTAGCTCACCGGCTTCAATTTTTTCAGCATTGTCGCTGTTGTACTGTTCCACATAAGCATTTAAAGCTTCAACTAACTCTTCGTTAGTAATTACGTCTTCTGGATGATAAAGACCTGTACCCGTAATGCGGATGCCCATGTAAAACTCCTTTTAGAAATTACCTATATCTTAACTGATTCCGAGCTTATCCCATACTTTTTGCAAGCGGGATGGAGAAATTGGCATCTTGGTCTTCATTGGTTGAGAGAAAATAGAGATGCGTAACTCCTCAACCATGAAATACAATTCTTTAAGGCGAGTGTCATTTTTAAACTTAAATAATTTTTCCATCCATGGGTCAACTTGATCAATGGCAGAATTGTCCCTTTGTAGGTTATTTGGCAAGCGGTCTAAACGCAAGACTAATGCCTTCAAATATCTTGGAAATTCGAGCCACACATCGGAAGTTTTGCCATAAACAAAATCTGAAAGTTGCATCAAATCGAGTTGATCTTCAATGTCATCAATGTTCTTTCCAAACACAGAATCATCTAAAACCAACAATTTCCGACGTATATCCTGCCATTGAATATAGGTTTCAGTTAAAACGGCTAACGCTTGCTGCCCATGGGTTAAGAAAGATTTCTTTACATTTAAAATTAGGTTTTGGTACTCCTGCACATTGACAGGTAGCTCATTTATTGCAAGCTGAAGTGTGGCATAAACTAACATTTGCTCTAGTTTTGCTTTGTCACCTAGCGGTGAATAAGCCAATGCCAAGGGTTTAGAAATCTGTTTTTTCAACTGACGAACTAAGTCCCCCAGCTGCATATGAACCAAACGAATGATCCCTTCGCGGTGTTGTTTGACTGCTTCAAATTGGTCATTGAAAGTCTGAATCACCACACCAGATTCGTCTTTGGCATCCAACTCCGCAAAGCCTTTGACTGGAACAAGCGCTTGGTATTGTTTCACCAGCACACCCGTGACTTTTTGTGATGCTTCGAACACAAAATTATCAGGGAAGGTTTTAAACTCACCTTTTAACTGTTTGACTGGGCTATGAGTTTCAGTACGACAGCGAGCTTTGAGTTCATCTAGGTCACGACCTTGCTCAATCACACGGCCTTTTTCATCAATGACTTTGATTAAAGGCAGCAGATATTGCTCAACGCGTTCCCAAGAAAAGTCCTTATCTGTGATTTGCTCACCACGTAGTTGGAACGCCAAGAAACTAAAAATATGCTCGCGCAAATGCACGGCATCGACACGATCCATCAATTTACGCGCTGTATCTGGGATTGGCACCAAATGACGGCGCTTATCTTTTGGCAATGCTTTAAGTAAAGCTTCAATCAGGTCTTGTCGCCAACCAGGTATACCCCATGACCAAATATTTTCATCCACTTGCGGCAAAGCTTGAACTGGAATTTTGACCGTTGCGCCATCTTCATCATGACTTGGGTCAAAACGATAACTTGCAGCCAAACGCAGTTCACCATTACGTAGGTAGTCTGGAAATTGCTGGGTCGTTGGACGGTCATTCATCCAAAGTGCATCATCATCGATAAATAAATGCCGTGGATTTTTCGGTTCTACAGTTGCACGCCAGTCTTCAAAACTACGACGACTTGCCACCTCTTCAGGCACTTTTGCAGCATAAAATTGGTAGATGGTTTCTTCATCCACTACTAAATCACGACGACGCAGTTTATCTTCAACGCGCTCAACTTCTTCGAGTTTTAATAAATTGTGTTTTAAGAACGGTGGCGTAATACCCAAATGTCCCGTCGTCAACGCATCGCGTAGGAAAATTTCATGCGCCGCAGGATGATCTACTTTTTCATAATTAATCTGACGGCGTGGCTCAATAATTAAACCAAACAAAGAAATTTGATCATAGGCATTGACTACACCAGATTTTTTGGACCAATGGGGTTCAAAATAATGATGCTTCAACAAATCGCCTGCAGCCAACAAAATCCATTCAGGTTCAATTTTTGCCAACGTTCGAATATATACCTGAGAGGTTTCAACCATCTCAAAAGCCATGACCCAAGGTGTATTGGTTTTATGCAAGGTTGATGCAGGGAAAATACGTGCCTTTTGCTGACGCACCGCCATGAACACGTTACGTTCATCGGTTTTATTGGCAATAAATGAAAGTAAACCCGTTAATAGCGCACGGTGCAGATTTTCATAATTGGCCTTCTTTTCATTAAAGGACAGTTTTAAGCCCTGAGCCAAATCCACCAATTGCTCATGGGTTTTTTTCCACTCACGGAGGCGTAACCAACTGAGGAAATGATTGCGTGCAAATGTACGACGCTTATTTTCACTCATGTCACGGTTAGCGACTAGAGCTTCCCATAATTTGATATAGAACAAGAAATCCGAGTCAGCTTCACGGAACAAAGCATGTTTCTGATCGGCCTGCATTTGTTTATCCGCAGGACGTTCACGTGGATCTTGTACCGCTAAAGCAGCGACAATAATCAAGACTTCATTTAATACACCAAAATGCGCTCCACCCAAAATCATCCTTGCAAGACGTGGGTCGATCGGCATTTTCGCCATTTGCTGACCAATTTTGGTTAAACCACCACCCTTCGCCGGAGGAAGTCCCCCTTTTGTAAAGGGGGATTTAGGGGGATTACTTTCAATAGAATCTCCCCCAACCCCTCTTTGCGAAAGAGGGGCTTTCCCTTTCTCAACCATCGCCCCAAGCTCAATCAAAAGCTTACGACCATCATTCACCAAACGATGATCTGGCGGCTCAATAAAATCAAAGTCTTCTAATTCACCAAAGCCCAAACTTTGCATTTGCAAAATAACCGAGGCCAAGTTGGTTCGTTTAATCTCAGGCTCGGTAAATTCAGGACGACTCATAAAGTCTTCTTCTGAATACAGTCGAATACACACACCCGGTGCGATACGACCACAACGACCTTTACGTTGATTTGCTGCCGCTTGCGATACAGCCTCAATCGGTAAACGTTGTACACGTGAACGATAGTTATAACGGGATATCCGTGCAAAGCCACTATCAATTACGTAGCGAATATTCGGTACAGTTAAAGCAGTTTCTGCCACGTTGGTGGCAATAATAATACGTCGCCCACCACCCGATGGATTAAAGATCTTTTGCTGTTCTGCCAAAGCCAATCGAGCATATAAAGGTAAAACTTCGGTATGATGTGGCCCAAACTTTTGCAGTGTTTCCTGTAACTCACGAATTTCTTGTTCAGTGCTGGCAAAAATCAAAATGTCAGCATGTTCAGGATGACCTTTTTCCTGCGCATCTTGAAAACATTCTTCTACGGCCGAAACCACGGCACGGGGTAAATTTTCTTCAAAATCGTCAAATTCATCATCATCACTACTGATAATGCTCAGCTCAGAAATCGGACGATAACGCAACTCTACAGGGAAGCTTCGACCTTCCACCTCAAAAATAGGTGCCCCATTAAAGTAATTCGAGAATCGATTTACGTCTAAAGTTGCTGAAGTAATAATGACTTTGAGATCTTTACGACGAGGCAAGAGCTGTTTGAGATAGCCCATGATGAAGTCGATATTCAGCGAACGTTCATGCGCTTCATCGATAATAATCGTGTCATATTTATTTAAGAATCGGTCATTAGCCAGTTCAGCCAATAAAATACCGTCAGTCATCAAACGAACGATTGAATCTTGTGAACCTTGTTCATTGAAACGAACTTTAAAGGAGATCGACTCCCCTAGCTTTTCGCCCACTTCTTCTGCAATACGTTGCGAAACGCTACGTGCAGCCAGTCGACGGGGTTGAGTGTGGCCAATTAAGCCTGTTAAACCTCGCCCAGCAAGCATGGCAATTTGCGGTAATTGTGTTGTTTTACCCGAACCGGTTTCACCTGCCACAATAATCACTTGATGCTGCTGAATCGCTTCAATTAGTTTGTCCGCATACTGCGTAACAGGTAAGTCTTGATTTAATTTAATATTTGGAATGCGGGCAATCCGTTCGCGCACTTTCGCATTCGACTTTTCAAACAGTTCTTTATGCTGCTTTTCGTTGGCGTCTTTTCCCTTACGCAATCGATTTAAACGGTGAACATCACGAGCCATCACCATCTGATCTACATTTAAATCTTTCGCCACCAAGAATACGCCTTACAACTACATGAAACCCGATATTCTACTCGGTTTCATCGCATTTCCCAATGCAACAATTGAAAACCCGAAGTGAATTTATCTGGCGCGACTGGCGTGGTGCGGTTTAGATCTCAAATCTGAAAAATAGGATGAATTCGCCATATCCCCCTTCATCCGCCTAATTGAACAAAAGAAATGCTTCGCTGATGAGCGAATCGGCATACCTAAAGATGGATTAAATCAACGATAGAAAAATTTAAATCACTTTTTTTAAATTTTACCCTTGAATTTTAAGGGGTGTGACTTCATGTCTGTGTAGGACGTTTAGGGTAGTTCCTGTCATTTAATCCTCACACAACTGCGGTTAAATGAGATGAAATACTGGTCTATTGGGAAATGAGTAAATCACTATTAATTCGGATTTTCCGATATTAGTTATGTAAAAATACTATTTCAGCAATAAGAAAAATTTCTGTACCCTATTGGAAATCAAAAACAAACCTCAATCATGGAGACAATGATGAGCTTAATTAATACTGAAGTTAAACCGTTTAAAGCTACTGCATTCCAAAATGGTCAATTCATCGAAGTAACTGAAGCTGATCTTAAAGGTAAATGGTCTGTTGTATTCTTCTACCCAGCTGACTTCACTTTCGTTTGCCCAACTGAACTTGGTGACCTTGCTGACAACTATGCAGAATTCCAAAAACTAGGTGTTGAAATCTACTCAGTTTCTACTGACACTCATTTCACTCACAAAGCTTGGCACGATTCTTCAGAAGAAATCAAAAAAATCCAATACGTAATGGTTGGTGATGCGAACTGGACTCTTGCTAAAAACTTTGACGTATTAATCGAAGCTGACGGTCTTGCTGATCGTGGTACTTTCGTTATCGATCCAGAAGGTAAAATCCAAATCGTTGAAATCAACGCTGGTGGTATCGGTCGTGATGCTCAAGAACTTCTTCGTAAAGTTAAAGCAGCTCAATACGTACACGCTCACCCAGGCGAAGTTTGCCCAGCTAAATGGAAAGAAGGCGACGCAACTCTTGCTCCTTCAATCGACCTAGTTGGTAAAATCTAATCTGTATTAGATTGAACTGATTCAAAAACCACGCTTTTAGCGTGGTTTTTTTATGCCTATTATTGGCGAGTATGTACCTCTATACACCCTACGCAGTTCACACTTTATTCATACAGCTATAACGCCCTAGCACTTTCCATCTATCTATAGATATTCATCAACTTAGCACTTACACAAATATAATAAAAATGCGCCTCATACCTGATGGTTTAGACTTACATCTTTGTCGGTATTTCAGTATTTTTAACTTGAATTTTAGGTCAATTGCTTATTTCAGGAAGATGTAAGCCCATGAAAAAATATTTCGTCTCGATCAGTTTAATTTTATGTTCGTTTACGACTTTTGCTGCCGTGAACTGCGAAGGTGAAATTAAAAACCAAAGTATTCGTGAAGATATTAAAGTCAAAAAAAATTGTCAGCTTGAAGGTTTAATTGTTCATGGCAACGTTATTTTAGAAAATGGCGCCAGTGTTGAACTGCATGACAACCACATCAAAGGCAATATTGAATCGAATAAAAATTTTACTAAGATCATTGCCAATCATAACAATATCAGTGGAAATGTCGATTTTACGACAGGGAAAAACATCCAACTCCTCAATAACCAAATTTCAGGCGACCTCACATTAAAGAAAAATAATGGCAATATTGTGCTAAATAATAATGAAATCGCAGGTAATTTAATTTGTCTTGAAAATGCTTTTTCAATTAATGGCAGCAACAACCAAGTCAAAGGCAATAAATCAGAACAATGCCGTAGTTTTTAACTCTCCTTACACTAATATGGGAGAATGACGCTTATGGCATTTCTCTGAACTGGCATTATTTTTATCAAATTAGTTGATAAAGAAATGAAAAAAAATGTGAGATAAAACATTATTTTTTAACAATTCTGCAATACTCCACGCCCTGAATTTGTCTTAATTTCAAATGAGATAAACCTTTAACTGCAGTATGACTATAACAACGCAATAAGGGGGTGGCTTATGACAACAACTGTTGTAACTTCTTGGAAATACAGTTCTTCTTCACGTTACTTAAAAATATTTTATGCGAATGGTTCTGGGGATCTCTTTTATCCAGTTTCACCTTTTATTTATGATAATTTACTTCGATGTAGTGATAAAACGGCATTTGTCCACAAATATCTAGAATATGATCTACATTTTTCACGAGTAAGCTTACAGGGTTAAACCGCTACAAGCTTAGCGCTATAGCAACAGTATTTTATTAATTAAAAAATATTTTCGATCAAATCAGGGCTGAATGCCCTGATTTTTAGTTGCGCCAACTCACCATAAAAAGCCCTGCACCCACATTTAATGTCGTACTGATAAAACGATCATCCGCTTCAACACGTTGGATAAATTCAGCGACCTCATTGGCATGTGATAGCACATTGTCCACGACTAACACGCCTCTTTGAGCTTGTATCAATTCAGCTAAATATGGCCAATACGCCACATATGCATCACGTTCTGCATCTAATAAAATGAAGTCATAACGCTGATTTAACTGCTGTAAAAAATGCAGTGCATCGCCCTGATGAAATTCGATGTATTCGGCTAAGCTTAAATTTGCCGCATGTTGTTTAGCTTGTTCGATACGCGCTGCATCAATTTCAATGGTTTCGACCCGCCCTTGTGTAGACTGCGCAGCATCTGCTAACCACAGCGTGGAATAGCCTGTAGATGTTCCAATTTCCAAGATTTGTTTGGCTTGTTTTAAGCGAATTTGCATAGCCAAAAACAGTGCAGACTCAGGCTCAATATTTCGGTAACGCGCAAGTCGGTGATTTTGCGCAGCATCGTGAGCACTAAAGTCTGCATAGAGTTGTTGCGTATAGTTTTTAAAATTTGCATCCATGCTTATGATTCTATCCTTTTGCTATTTCATTCATATTTATAAATTGAAGTACTAAATATCTACTTAGTGGGTTTCTTGGATCAGCTTAAAACGTGGAATTACTTCACCATCAATTTCAACGGTTTCCATAAACATCTCTAAGGGTCTGACCCACATGGAATAGTCGTCATACAAGCACTGATAGACCACAACTTTTTCACGCGTTTCACTATGTGTTGCAACATGAAAGACTTGATACAACTGACCTTTATAATGCTGATAAATCCCTTTCTTAACCTGCATGTCATTTCCTTAAAAAGTTCTCAATACAATTGCGTTGACTCTAGCATTCTCTCGCTTAAAGCGCGATGAATTCGTTTATTTTTCCACTATTTAACTTGTATTTCTCGATAGTGGCCCAATATTGACTGCATTCACATCGGTATATTCTTATGATTTAGAAAGAAATTTAATCACTTGATTTGTAAAACCGATTAATTTTATAAAAACAAACCGTTTCACCTATTTAATGGTTTGTTCTATCATTCTCTCATCAAATAAATTTACTCCTCTGGAGACGTTAGCAATGTTAGATCAAAATACTTCTGCTCAATTAAAAACCTTACTTGAACGCCTTGAAGGCCCGATTGAAATCGTCGCAACTTTAAACGGCACGGACAAATCAGACAAAATTAAAGAATTGGTGACTGAAGTTGCTGCTTTATCTGATTTAGTGACTGCACGTTTTGACGGTAACAACAGCCGTGCGCCAAGCTTTGGTATTGCAAAAGCAGGTGAAACACCACGCGTATTCTTCGCAGGTCTACCGATGGGCCACGAGTTCACGTCTTTGATTCTAGCTTTGCTACAAACTTCAGGTTATGCACCGAAAGTTTCTGACGAAGTACTGAATACCATTAAAGGTTTAGGTCTTAAAGCTGATTTTGATGTATTTGTATCACTCAGCTGCCATAACTGTCCTGACGTAGTTCAAGCACTAAACTTGATCGCAATTTACAACCCTGGCACAACTGCAACCATGATTGATGGTGCATTCTTCCAAGAAGAAGTGGAAGAACGCAAAATCATGGCTGTACCGATGGTATTCCAAGACGGCAATCACATCGGTCAAGGTCGTATGACCTTGGAAGAAATCATTGCCAAATTAGACACCAACTCTGCTGCAAAAGATGCTGAAAAGCTAAATGCCAAAGAAGCATTTGATGTCCTTGTGATTGGTGGTGGCCCTGCAGGTAATACTTCTGCAATCTATGCAGCACGTAAAGGTATTAAAACCGGTATCGTGGCTGAACGCATGGGCGGTCAGGTCATGGATACTATGGACATTGAGAACTTCACGTCGATTCAAAAGACCCAAGGTCCTAAGTTTGCTGCTGAAATGGAAGCACATGTACGTGAGTACGGTGTGGACATCATGAACTTGCAACGTGTATCAGACATCAAAGGTGCAGATCAAACAGCCAATGGTCTAGTTGAAGTAACTTTAGAGAATGGTGCAAAACTTGAATCTAAAACAGTGATTCTTTCAACAGGTGCACGCTGGAGAGAGATGAATGTTCCAGGTGAGCAAGAATACCGTACTCGTGGTGTTGCATACTGCCCACACTGTGACGGTCCATTGTTTAAAGGTAAACGTGTTGCAGTGATCGGTGGTGGTAACTCAGGTGTCGAAGCGGCGATTGACCTTGCTGGTATTGTAGAACATGTAACACTTGTTGAGTTTGATACTAAGCTTCGTGCTGACCAAGTCCTTCAAGACAAGTTAAACAGCTTACCGAATACCACTGTGATCATGAATGCATTGTCTACAGAAGTGGTCGGTGATGGTTCACAAGTGACTGCATTGAACTACAAAGACCGTGCAACTGATGAAATCAAAACGATTGAATTGGCTGGTATCTTTGTACAAATCGGTTTGTTACCAAATACTGATTTCTTAAAAGAAACAGCGGTTGAACTTTCAAACCGTGGTGAGATCGTAATTAACGAGCGTAACGAAACCAATGTGAAAGGTGTATTTGCTGCAGGTGACTGTACAACAGTACCGTACAAACAAATCATCATTGCAACAGGTGAAGGCGCGAAAGCTTCATTGTCTGCTTTTGATTACATCATCCGCTCTGGTCAATAATTCAATTTAGACAGAACAGCAAAAGCCAGTTTTCGAACTGGCTTTTTTTATGACTGAAAATTCATGTCTTGTTTCATTTATAAATTATTAATAAAACAAATATTTAACTCTCTGACGCTTTTCACTTACACAATAATGAGCAAAACAAACCGTTTAAAACTTGTACAGCAGCTTATTTGCACATTAAGATAAAACAATCATCACGGATTGATGGTTGACAATAACAACAAGAATGTTGGTCAAATTCGACTAAATGGAGAAACGCAATGCACTATCAATATCACTGTGCTTGTTGCAATAAAGTATTGGCTTCAAGCGATAAAGAATGTTCCGAATGTGGCTCGCATAATATCCGTAGCCCATATGGCTTTTGGATATTTTGCATACTCAGTTGTTTGGCTGTTGCCATTCTATTTAAGAGTGTTCAAGTGTATTTGCAACAGCACGATACTGAAGCGACAACCCAACTTAACATCTTTGAAGTACTCAAGCAGGATGGTAAAAATTAAGCTTTTTTACAACAGCCAAATACAGCCGTATGAACAGGCTGGCAATACCTAAATATTAGACAATCCGTATTTAAGCGCTATTATCCAGTTGCTTTAAAGTCATTCAAAGCGAGAAATTAAAATGATGAAAGCCTGAATGATTTCAGGCTTTTTTATGCGCTTGCATCGCCCTGCTTACTTATCTTCACGAGGAAAATTCTTTAAACTATGGCGATAGCAATGAGGTTCTAGATGATGGTGCAGTTAATCAAAAAAGGCGGTTTACGTGAACGCGCCAATCGTAGCCGATCATACAAAGGCTCTGAAAATACCGAAACTACCCTCAAGCCAAACCGTTATCGTGATCATGCTGAAACCACCGATATTGCACAAGATCCATCAAATACAGCACCGTCTAAAGACCAAGATCAAACCAATCCAGAGCAATAGAACTTGGACATAAAAAAAGCCAAGTTTTAATACTTGGCTTTCGCTTTGCTGACAGCAATATGTTTGCAGCTATTGAAGATTGAACATTCTAATTGCGTCGAACCACAGCCAAATCGCAAAAATTAAAAATAACGCCCCTGAAACCACATCAATATAACTACCCGAACGTTGGTAGAGTGCTTTAATTTTAGGCAAAGACATAATCATCATAAACAAACTAAACACAATAAAGGTTTGAATCGGAATGATGACAGCAAGCTGTGCTTTTAGGTTACTACTGGCTGATGAACTCAACGCCAGTGAGAACACACTACTAAAATAAATCAATGTTTTCGGATTGGCTAAATTTGTAAATAAACCTAATAAGAAATAATTTTCAGTATTCTGCTGACTTAAGGCCTGCCCATCTTCTAAATTGGCTGTTTGATTTAAACTTTTAAGCCCACCACTAAACATCGCCCAACCCATTTTCGCCAAGAAAAATCCACCAACAGCCATTAAAACTTGTTGTATCCATGGAAATTGCTCAACCAGAACCGTAAAGCCCAATAAGGTTAAAACGACCCACACCACAATCCCGACAGAGATCCCCGCAATAATTTTTAAGGTATTTGCACGCGTTGTTGATGCTGCACTTTTAGCAATTAATAATACATCTGGACCGGGACTCAACTGCGCAACAAAATGAAGCGCACAGATGGTGAATAACAGTGACATGCAAGCTGATTCATTTGAATTAAAACGTGAAGATTATATCGCTTGTTCAATTTGTTTGTTGGCAACACAAGGTTTATTTTTAGGCCGTATCAAAATTTACGCAAAAAAAAGCCGAATACACATTCGGCTTTTCATACTGAGTTACTTATTTTTTATTGACATCTTTCAGTTCAATTTGTTTCGCATCTGGCGTCACTTCACGAGCTTCACCATCAATAACGGATGAATCACGACCTGATTGCTGATTTTGCATATCTTGCATTTGACGCATCATATCTGCAAATGGGTTCTGACCTTGAGCACCGCCCATGCCTCCCATATCGCCCATCATGCCACCCATCATTTTTTCCATCATGGCTTGCTGACGCTTCATCATGGTTTTCATCATGACCGCTTTCATGGCACTTTGTACAGGTGGAATCAAAATAAGTAGTGCCATAATATCTGAGATTAGACCCGGCAACAGCAACAAGAAACCAGCCAAAATTTTAGGTAAATTTCCAGTTAAAGCTGGATCATTACTCATTTGACCCGCTTGCATTTGCTGCATTTGAGGCATCAGACCTGATGAATATTTACGGATAATATTCATCCCTATAAAGAAGGCCGCCACGAACCAGAAAAAGACATACCACATGCTGCCGACGAGGTCGCCCACACCGATCCAGACAAACACTTCCAGGATCAAGCCTGCTAAAATCAGAAGAAATAATTTCATGAAAATTAAACAAATCTCAGTAAATTAATTTAAGGTGTTGCGTTCAACTGCTCAATCACTATCAAGCTTTTTTGACACGCTTATGTAACAATATGGGCATTATTTTATTTTTAAAGGGCAAATAGGGCAAACATGTCATTAATTATCGGTATTGACCCTGGGTCGCGCTTAACTGGTTACGGCATCATCGAAAAGGATGGTTCTAAACTACGTTTTGTCGATGCTGGCACCATTCGTACCGAAACGACAGAAATGCCTGAACGCTTAAAACGTATCTTTGCTGGTATTGATCGTATCGTAAAGTTTCACGGGCCTACTGAAGCTGCGGTTGAACAAGTCTTTATGGCTCAAAACCCTGACTCGGCCTTAAAATTAGGTCAAGCACGTGGTGCTGCCATTGCCGCTTTAACCAATTTAGATTTACAAGTCGCTGAATATACTGCACGTCAAATTAAACAATCAGTAGTCGGCTATGGTGCTGCTGATAAAGAACAAGTCCAAATGATGGTTATGCGCATTCTGAACCTAAGTATCAAACCTCAGCAGGATGCAGCCGATGCTTTGGCTGCCGCAATTTGTCATGCGCATGCGTCTGGTAGTATGAGTAAAATGGCTGTACTGAATGCCTTAGGTGGTATGGCTCGTGGCCGAAGCCGTGTAAGCACTCGACGTCGATAAATAATCATCAAATCATATAGCGCAGTAATTCATTCTGTTTTCAAAAGCCCACTCAATCTAGTGATCAAATTTAGCGAATCATTTTAAAACCGCTATAGTCTAATTCATGCATTGGAATTTCTTGCTGATCGATTTTAGTCACGTCTGCTCGTAACGGCCCTACCAGACTGTGTTTCAGTATTTTATGAATGGCGTCTTCAGTTCCTATAATCAGCGCTTCAACTTCGCCCGTCGCTAGATTTTTCACATAGCCATTTAAACCGAGTGCAAGCGCTTGCTGCTCAAACCAACGACGGTAGCCAACACCCTGCACTTTACCTTGAATTCTCAATTTAACTGCATGCATTTTAGTCTTCAACACCTGAATGATTGACCACATGATAAACCGCTTGGGCCATATCCTGTGCTTGCAAACCACGCATCCCCGACTTCGCTAATACATCACCTGCTAAAGCATGCAGGCTTACGATTTCGTGCAGATGAATTTGCTGCTGAAATTGTGCTTTTAAACTTGCAATCATCCCCGCAAGCACATCTCCCATACCGCCTGTACCCATTCCCGCATTACCTGCGGTGCAAATCCAAAGCTGATCTTCAAGTATTAAGCTGCCTGCCCCTTTAAGCACCCATTGACCTTGAAATTTTTCTTTCAATTGTTGAATTGCTTGTACACGATCTGCTTCAACTTCAGCAATAGATAGACCCAATAATTTTGCAGCTTCACCCGGATGTGGCGTTGCATAGGTGCGTGCATTCAATTTTTCAGGTGTTTCTGCTAGAAACCACAAGGCATCGGCATCCAAAACAATTTCCAAGGTTGACTGCTGAATCAATGGAAACCATGACTGAAACTGCTGTTGTGCCCAATCGTCACGACCAAGCCCCATGCCAAAGCTAATCGCATCGACATGATCGATCAGTTGCCGAATCGCTTCTGTAGTTAATGCATTGATATCGCGTAGCATAATATTCGGTGCGCGCGCCAAAATAGCGGTGTGATGTCGTGCATCACAAACAACCGTAACCTTACCTGCACCTGCATGGAATGCAGCCTCAGCAGCCATAATCACCGCCCCACCCATTTCAGCATGGCCACCAACAACCAAAACATGGCCATAACTGCCTTTATGACCAAAAGCTTGACGTGCAGGTAAAGTGATTTTCTGTGGCGACAAATACGCAAGTGGTTTAAGCTCAGCATCAGTCGGTATGCATGCTATCACCGAAACTTCACCTGCATATTCCTTCGCTTGACCTGTAAATAGCCCTGCTTTTAGACCCAATGCCGTAAAGGTATAATCGGCTTGAAATGCGATGGGTAAAGGCTGTCCTGTATTGGCATGTAATCCGCTTGGAATATCAATCGCAACTTTAAGTCCCGTGCATGCATTCAATCGTTGAATAATGGCTTGCCATTCGCTAGAAAGTTCACGATTGAGCCCTATACCAAATAATGCGTCGATATAAACGTCATAGTCATGCTGAAAATCAAAATGTGTATAGATCTTGAGCTTGTGATCTATCGCTTCTTGTACAGCAGAATGTAAATCTTTCGATGCTCCAATTTCAGCGGCGTAAATATCGACTTGAAAGCCTGCTTGCTGTAGGTATTGCGCTGTAAGATAGCCATCTCCTGCGTTATTGCCCTGTCCACAACATACAGCGATATTTTTTAAATTTTGCTGCTTTAACATTGGAATGAGTTGCTGAGCAATCGACCATGCGACCTGCTGCATCAGACCATAACTGCTATTGTGCTGAGCAAACCAACGCTGCTCCCAAGCTTGAATACTTTGGCTAAGATAAACAGGGCTATGGTAAACTTGCAGGCGCATTGTTTTTCCTTGTTATGATTATGGCCGCTTCAACTCCTGCACAAAAAATTCCTGTCGATCAATATGATCCAGAAACCCTAAAAGCATGGATTAAAGCACAAGCCTTAAATTTAGGTTTTTCTGATTGTGTCATCGCAAAGCCAGATGCTCAAGAGGAACTCCCTCGTTTTAAAGAATATTTAGAACGTGGTTATCATGGCGATATGAAATTCCTAGAGGAAAACCTTGAAAAACGTGCCAATCCTGCACTTTTAGTCCCCGGCACACGCAGTATTATCTGTGTCCGCATGGACTATTTGGTCGAAACCCCAAAACCACGTTATGTTCCTGATGAGCCAAATGCAGCCATCATTGCACGCTATGCACGAGGTCGTGACTACCACAAAGTCATGCGTGGTCGTTTAAAAACCTTGTCGAATATCATCCGTGAAAAAATCGGAGATTTTGAATCTAGACCCTTTGCCGACTCTGCACCAGTGTTTGAAAAATCCTTAGCTGAAAATGCAGGCATGGGCTGGACAGGCAAACACACCTTACTGATCCATAAAAAATCAGGCTCATTTTTTGTATTAGGTGAGCTGTTTACATCACTCGAATTACCTTTTGATTCTCCGGCAACCAAACATTGTGGTTCATGCACAGCCTGTATTGATATCTGTCCAACTCAGGCCATCGTTGAGCCCTATATGTTAGATGCACGTAAATGCATTGCCTACTTAACCATCGAATATAAAGGCATCATTCCTGAAGAATTACGCCGTGGCATTGGCAACCGTGTGTTTGGCTGTGATGACTGTCAACTTATCTGTCCATGGAATAGCTTTGCGCATAAAACTCAAATTGAGGACTTTTATCCACGTCATGGCCTCGACCAAGTGAGTTTATTAGATCTATGGCAATGGGATGAAGCCACTTTTTTAAGCTGTACTGAAGGCAGTCCTATCCGACGAACAGGCTATCAAAGCTTTATGCGAAATATCGCCATTGGCTTAGGCAATGCACCATACAGTTCAAATATTGTTCAATCATTAAAAAATTCTCGCGAAAAACATGACGCGATTGTGCAAGTTCATATTGATTGGGCAATTGCAGAACAAAACTCAAAAATGCTTTAAGGGCTTTTATTCTATATTTTCCAGATCCTTACAAAGTTTTCTTTTAAGCTAAAACTTAGTGACGCAATCAAAGAAAATTGATTTTTCAGCTTAAAATAAACATTGCAGCGATTGTGCTGACATTTAACACAACTTTGTAAGTATCTTAAATATCAAAAGTTCTTTAAAAAAGCCATTTCAATGCACTTTAGCTAAATTTCAATGTTACAAAATAGTCTTGGAAGTCTGCAAATTTTACGTATGATGATCTGCATTAGGCAGAAAATATGGATTATTTATGAGCTACCGAAATGACTGGACACATCCAGAAATACAAGAGTTGTATCAACAACCATTGATGGATTTATTATTCCAAGCACAGACCATTCACCGTGAATATTTCCAAGCCAATCATATTCAAGTCAGCACCTTACTTTCGATTAAAACCGGTAAGTGCCCTGAAGACTGTAAATATTGCTCTCAGTCTGCACATTATGACTCTGGATTAGAAGCTGAAAAACGTCTGGCTGTGGAAAAAGTCATCAATGAAGCGAAAGCTGCGCTTGCCTCAGGTTCTTCGCGTTTTTGTATGGGCGCTGCATGGCGCAATCCACATGAACGGGACATGCCCTATGTGCTAGAAATGGTGCGTGAAGTCAAAGCGCTGGGACTTGAAACCTGTATGACCCTTGGCATGCTGAATCAGTCTCAAGCAGAGCGCCTACATGAGGCAGGCTTAGATTATTACAACCATAACCTCGATACCTCTCGTGAGTATTATCCCAATGTCATTAGCACGCGTAGCTATGATGACCGTTTAACGACGCTAGACTATGTTCGCCAATCTGGAATGAAAATCTGTAGCGGCGGAATTGTGGGCTTAGGTGAAAGCCGTGATGACCGTATCGCCTTTTTGATGGAGTTGGCAACGCTGCCGATTCATCCTGAATCCGTGCCGATTAATCTCCTTGTCCCTATTCAAGGTACCCCACTTGCAGAGGTTGAGAAACTTGATGTGATCGAATGGATTCGCACCATTGCAGTCGCACGGATCATTATGCCAAAAAGCTATATTCGACTCTCTGCAGGTCGTGAATCCCTGAGTGATTCAGAACAAGCTTTGGCATTTATGGCAGGTGCAAATTCACTCTTTTCTGGTGAAAAACTGCTGACCACGCCAAATGCAGGCGAAGGCAAAGATCAGCTTTTATTTAGCAAACTCGGTTTAATCGCGGAACAGCCCAAACCAACTGCTGCACAGCTTTCAACTGATGCCATGCAAATGGCTTAAAACCCAAGCCCCGAACATCGGGGCTTAGTTTTATTGAATGATCAGTGGTAGGTTTCAATGTGCAATGCAAGAGATGGTGCGAATAAATGAATGGTTGAATCACCATGAGTATGGAAAATATATCGATTACTTCGCAAAGTTATGTGCTGTTATTAAAATTCCATAGCCTGCATTTAAATAATCCCCTTCACGAATAATGTCTTGACCATTAGCATGTTGAACCACCAATTGCTGCTGAATCACATCATAATGAAAAGATTCAAAGCAATCCTGATGTTGTAATAACCATGCAATGGTATCTGCCATATTGGCATCGACGGTATAACGCTCGGCTTGAAAATCTTTACTCATATCTGCATGAAAACTGTGAATGTATTTCTATTTTAATGATTTCAATATTGACCGGCATTAAAAAAGTGAGCTTTCGCTCACTTTTTTTTCGGCTGAGACTCTGCATTACTTTGTCACACCGCACTTACGACATTCCTTGTGCGAACCGATTTCTTCCATTTGCTCGTATTCGTAAATATGCATGCAAAATAGTTTTCTGAATAATTGAAGCATGTTGTTAAAACTCCCGTTTATTTATTAATGTGCTTCTGAATATTTCGTCCTGAAATATTATGATCATGCCTAAACACGCCATAGCTAATTTATTAGCATATTTTTCCAATGAGTCAAATATCTTTACTTTAAAATGACACAATTTCGGATAATCGGTTATTTTTAAGCCTTCCTTATATTCACCTGAGTTATAAGGATTTTTATTAATATCAACATCACAGATATAGATTAATTTTCAGCAAATTTCGCACAAAAAAACTCCCCCTTAGGAGAGTTTTTTCAAATAGATGATCACATGAGTAACGTTATTCACAAGCCCAGATTTAAACGTTCTGACTGGCAAACTTCGCACGTGCAGCATGCAATTTTTTATAGCTATCAATCAGACGTAAATGACGATCTAAACCTTCAAGTTGCATATTGGTTTCAGTTAAACCGTAGAAGCGAAGACTGCCATCCATTGAACCAATCACTGCATCCATACGTTCGTCACCAAACATACGACGGAAATTATGTTCATAGTCATTGAGATCTAAGTCATCGTCCAATTCAACTTCTAAAACCACATTCATGCATTGATAGAACAAACCACGTTCAACTGTATTAGTGTTGTACTGAAGGAAGGTTTCGACCAACTCTTTTGCTTCTTCAAATTCTTGTAAGGCAATATAGATCAGTAGTTTGAGCTCAAGAACCGTTAATTGGCCCCATACGGTATTGTCATCAAACTCAATCCCGATGAGCGTCACAATATCCGTGTAATCATCCACCTCAAGCTCTTCTAAGCGCTCAACCAATGACACTAACTCGTCTTCATCTAAACGATGAATGTTTAAAATATCCTCACGGAAGTCCAAAGCTTTGTTGGTATTATCCCAAACCAAGTCTTCAACCAAATACACTTCAGAATAACCCGGAACTAAAATACGACATGCCGTAGCACCAAGATGCTGGTAGACCGCCATATACACTTCTTTGCCCATGTCTTCTAGAATCGCAAACATCGCTGCAGCTTCTTCCGCATTGGCATTTTCACCTTCAGATGTGAAATCCCACTCTACAAAATCATAGTCTGATTGTGCGCTAAAGAATTTCCAAGATACCAAACCACTTGAGTCAATAAAGTGTTCTACAAAGTTATTTGGCTCAGTGACTGCATTCGAGCTAAACGTTGGTTTTGGTAGATCGTTTAGACCTTCAAAGCTTCGGCCTTGTAGAAGCTCGGTTAAGCTACGCTCTAAAGCCACTTCGAGTTTAGGGTGCGCACCAAAAGATGCAAAAACCCCACCAGTACGTGGGTTCATTAAGGTTACACACATCACAGGGTACCGACCACCAAGTGAAGCATCTTTTACCAATACAGGAAAACCTTGTTCTTCAAGCCCTTTAATACCTGCAACAATACTTGGATATTTGGCTAAAACCTCTTCAGGAACATCTGGTAATGCCAATTCACCTTCTAAAATCTCACGTTTTACTGCACGTTCAAAGATTTCAGATAAGCATTGAACCTGCGCTTCTGCCAAGGTATTCCCTGCACTCATCCCGTTTGACAAGTATAAATTTTCAATCAAGTTTGATGGGAAATACACTGTTTCACCATCTGACTGACGGACAAAAGGAAGAGAGCAAATACCGCGTGCTGTATTTCCTGAATTGGTGTCATATAGATGTGTGCCTAACAACTCATCTTCTGGGTTATAAATTACACGTGTGTAGTCATCCAAAATTTCGACAGGTAACTCGCCTTCTGGGCCGGGTTGGAACCATTTTTCATCTGGATAGTGCACAAAGTCCGCATTGGCAATCTCTTCACCCCAGAACTGATCGTTATAGAAGAAGTTGCAATTGAGACGTTCAATAAATTCACCCAAAGCCGAGGCTAAGGCACTTTCTTTGGTTGAACCCTTACCATTGGTAAAACACATTGGCGATTGTGCATCACGAATATGTAGTGACCAAACATTCGGTACGATATTACGCCATGATGCAATTTCAATCTTCATGCCTAAACCAGCCAAAATACCTGACATATTGGCAATGGTTTCTTCTAGTGGCAGATCTTTACCCGGTATAAACGTGGTACTTTCTGACGCTAAATTTGGCATAAGTAAAGCTTGTGCATCTGCATCAATGCTTTCTACTTCTTCAATGACAAACTCAGGACCAGTCTGAATCACTTTTTTAACCGTACAGCGGTCAATTGAACGCAAAATGCCTTGACGGTCTTTTTCTGAAATATCCGCAGGAAGTTCGACTTGGATTTTGAAAATTTGCTTGTAGCGGTTTTCAGGATCAACAATATTATTTTGAGATAAACGAATATTGTCTGTCGGAATGTCTCGCGCTACACAATACACTTTTACAAAATACGCTGCACATAATGCTGATGACGCTAAAAAGTAGTCGAATGGTCCGGGAGCAGAGCCATCGCCTTTATAGCGAATAGGTTGGTCGGCAATTACCGTGAAGTCATCAAATTTGGCTTCTTGTCGAAGGTTATCGAGATAATTAACCTTAATTTCCATGTGGGCACCTAAATATTCTTATGTGTCAGTGCAACACATAAAAATGAAAACATAAGCCGAATAAATGTAGGACATTGACTTAAAAATGTGAGGCCAGTACCAATCTATGCGCTGTTGAGCACGGTACTGACAAGAATGGGCATTATTATAAGGTTATTTTGACTGTTTGATAACTTTTGTCGTGATTTACATCACGATAGGATTCGGCACTTTGTGCATTTTGGTCTAATCCAAGCTCAACTGCTGCAACTACAGCCAATTTGTTGTGTTAGTGTGCAGCCGTGAAGAAAAAGGCTTGTCTTTTAAAAAAATCTTCGCTAGTATGCTTTGCGTCTGAACTTGTTGATAAATAACACATTCAGAATATAGGGCCTATAGCTCAGTTGGTTAGAGCAGCGGACTCATAATCCGTTGGTCCACAGTTCAAGTCTGTGTGGGCCCACCATATAAAACAACCCCTTACGTGCATTAATCGTGAGGGGTTTTTTAATGTTAAAAGCTAAGTAAAGTTTGTCTAAGCCTTTAAAAGATATGGCAGATAACATATAGATACGTACAAAACTTCAAGTCAACTTGAGTAAGCTACGATTGGTTAATACGAGAAGTAGGTTATAAAGAAATACATTCAAGAAAAATTTAAAAGCTTAAGTTCTAGATACCCTTAAATAAAGTCACGATTTGTTATACTTAAAAGGTATTATTTTATTCATTATAAGCAAATGTTTTTTGATTCATGACATTTAGAAATACTATATATTTCACACTTTAAAAGCACAAATATTAAGACTCAACCTGTTCAGGCTTTCTTAAGTCCAAATAAAACTCAACAATTGACCAAATAACAATCAAAGCAAACATAGCAACAGCGAATAACACAGCAGTTAAATAAATCATGCTTGAGTTCTCCGTTAGAAAACGAGTTAAGACCAACAGGTTAAAAATTTTAATCTACGACAAAAGTCTAATAAGAATTTCTGACGGTGCCTAGCCATATTTAGCAAATTTTTAAGAGTATTTTTATCTATGATGATAGCTTTGCTATATAAAATTTAACCGATTTATTGCTAAAAAGTATAATTCTTCAATCCGCCCTTCTTATTCCGATTTGAAATATCTGCACAATTCAGATCAAAGCTCACTTAAATCCTCTTGACTCATGATCCAAACAAGCAGAAATTACACCTTTTTAAAATCACCGTATCACCGACTATGTTGAAAAAGTTTATTGGCGAATCTGCATTTAAATTGGCAGGCTGGAAATACCACGTAGAACCTGATGTTTTAGAAAATAAACAAGTGATCGTCGGCTTTGAACACACCTCAATGATGGATGCTGTTCTTTCACTGGCCCTTTGCCAAATTTACGACATTAAAATTCACACGCTGATTAAAAAAGAACTCTTTAAAGGTCCATTTAAACCTGTACTTGAAGCGATTGGCGGTATTCCTGTAGACCGTAAAGCCAATAAAGACATCGTGACTCAAATGGTTGAGCATTTTGAAGCCAATGAAAAATTTAATTTAGTCATTGCTCCAGAAGCGACCCGTGCAGAACGTGGTGAAGCACGAAAACCGATTCGTACAGGCTTTTGGTATATCGCTAAAGCAGCAGGTGTGCCGATTGTATTAATGTATGCCAACTCAAAAACCAAACAAGGCGGTATTTTCGGTAAGATTTACCCGACTGACCTCGATCACGATTTAGCTTTAATTAAGCAGCTCTATAAAGATAAAGTAGGTTTAGACATCGTGATCCCAGAACCTAAAAATAAAGACTAAGTGCCATTCACGTTTTTTTAAGATATACGTACTTAAAGATATAAATGTATCGTGCTCCATGCATTGTACATTTATATCTTCCTTTTATAACAAGATCACCTCGCTCCTTTCAGCCCAATTCTCATCATAAGAAAAATTACAGTACGAGCGTTTAGACATTTCGCATTATTTTCTCAAATTTGGATATTTTTTTTTCAACTACTCAATTCATGAAATCCAGTACTTTCACACAAAAAAGCCATTATGGTAGAATTTGCTCAATTTGATAGGCATAAGGCCAATCTACAAGGAGCATATTTCGCATGGCGGGTCATTCCAAGTGGGCTAATACTAAGCATCGTAAAGCAAAACAAGATGCGAGCCGCGCTAAAGTATTCACAAAATTTATCCGTGAAATCGTGACAGCTGCACGTTTAGGCGGCGGTGATGTAGCGTCTAACCCACGTTTACGTGCTGTTGTTGAAAAAGCATTAGTTGCAAACATGACACGTGACACCATTAACCGTGCAATCCAACGCGGTGTGGGCGGTGAAGAAAATGCTGATCTAAAAGAAGTCACTTACGAAGGTTATGGCGTTGGTGGTGTTGCTGTCATCATTGAAACAATGACTGACAACTTGAACCGTACTGTTCCTGACGTTCGTCACTGCTTCTCTAAAACTGATGGTAATTTAGGTACTGCAGGTTCAGTGGCTTATATGTTTACCAAACGTGGTGAGATTACTTTTGAAGATGTTTCTTTAGAAGATCAAATTATGGACATCGCTTTAGAAGCGGGTGCTGAAGACATCGAAGTGGACGAAGAAGAAATTCTAGTTATCACTACACCTGAAACTTTCGGTGAAGTTCAGGATGCGCTTGCAGCAGCAGGTTTAAAATCTGATAACGCAGAAGTGGTCATGAACCCTTCAACGAAAGCGTTAATTTCAGATATCGAACAAGCGAAAAAAATCATCAAAATGATTGATATGTTTGAAGATCTTGACGACGTTCAAAACGTGTATACCAACGTTGAATTCACCGATGAAGTGATGGCTGAGTTAGAAGCCCTATAATTTCTTCATTATGAAATAAAAAACGCACCCATCGGTGCGTTTTTTATTGCTAAGCTTTCAACGGATAATGAGTTTGAATTAAGTGCAGCACTCAAACCTTATTTAACAATCCATTACAGTTAAAGACATTATATTGTTTAATCACGAAGCTCGAGTGTAATGCGACCACATGTTCAATTTTTCCAATACGCTTGAGTAAAATTTCACTGTAATTTTCCATATCTCGTGCCACCACTTCAACCAAGAAATCAGCTGACTGCCCTGTCACTAAAAATGCATTAATCACTTCAGGAATACTTTCTAATTCTTCTAAAAATTTTGCAAAAGTATCCGTATCATGTTTACTGAGTGACACCTGTAAAATTACATGTAGACTAAACCCTAATTTCTGATAATTAATTTCACGCTTTAAACCGCTCATAATATTGTGATCAATCAATTGTTTGATCCGCCGATGAACGGAACTGACCGATAAATTCACCCGCTCTGATAGTTCATTTAAATTGACATCTTCATGGGTCAAAATTTCTAAAATTTGTTTATCAAAACGGTCTAGTTCCATCGGTCTACTCCAGCCATTTTTGAAAACAGTGCTGATGATCCCGATTCATCAAACACCTGTTGTCATTTTCAATGTTATTTTAAATTTTAAAATCAGCATTTATGTGCAAGTTTTCTCATGTATAGCATGATTTATTAAAAATAATAAAGCTCAGATGCATCATATAAATAATAATTTGCATAAATATCTTGATTAAATGAATGTTTTTTCATCACGGTTTGATTTTTTATATTACCAAGTAAGTATTAAGTGGCTTAAAAAAAGCGCGCCATTAGGCGCGCTTTTTTTAAGCAGTATGACGCAAAGTTTCATATAAAGGGCTTATACACCACGCCAATCTACCCGTGCATTCCGTTCTGTTTGGTATATGCGTTGTACATATTGACCTAAAGGCAAATCGCTCAAATAGGCTTTATAAGCTTTGAACTCTTCTGACAAGGTTTCGCCATGCTCTTTTTCCCACGGCGTTCCGACAACCTCTAATAACGGCGCTAACATTGAACACACCGCAATATCGGCTAAACCTAATCGGTCGCCCACAAAATAACGCCCACCTTGTTCAATCAGACGTTGATTTAAATCAACCACAATTTCATCCAGTCGCTCACGTGAAGCCGCAACCTTATCTGTATCTAATTGATAACCCTTAGAAACCAGTGCCTTTATAATCGGTTTTGAATATTTTTCAAACTGACGTAAATAGCCTTTTTCACCAATTAAAATATCAAGTGATTCTTCACTTTCATTTAATACATGTGCCAACCCCCAACGGCGCACATGTTGCCCTAACTCAATGGAGAGTTCATTAATTTCTAAAGCGTCTTCACGCAGTTTGACATCTGGACGGATCAGACTATGTTCGGGGTAGGTCGCATCCAAGTAAAAGGCGATTTGAGTTGAATCTGCAACCCAATGATCTTGATCACGTAAAATCGGTAATTTGTTTTGCCCTGTTTTAAGCTGTGCAAATGCACGATGTACACCCGGCATTAAATTATGAGCCACATAATCCAACTCTTTATGATCGAGTAACCAGCGCGCCTTTTCACAAAAATGTGAGAGTGGAAACTGGTAGAGAGTTCGCATAAATGCTCCAAGTTTTTGTTGTAACTGTAGTTTATAAAACCCAGTAATTTTATAGGGATACTTTAGTCACTGTGTTATTGAAACACAATGTCATTTTTGCACCTATTCTGCATCTGTAGTGCAACTCAAGCATTATTCAGACGTGAATTCATCTCTATCTCTGCGCGATTCAATAAGATATACATTCTCCTGCCCATATCACCTGACTTTATTATGGCTTTCATGTAAAATCATCCACAATTTTTTTATAATACTTTGTGAGTTATTTCATGGGTTTTAACTGTGGTATTGTCGGCCTGCCGAACGTTGGTAAATCAACGCTTTTCAACGCATTAACCAAAGCTGCGATTGCTGCTGAAAACTTCCCATTCTGTACAATTGAGCCAAATACTGGGATTGTACCTGTACCTGACCCACGTATGGATAAACTTGCTGAAATTGTAAACCCACAACGTGTTGTCCCAACCACGATGGAATTTGTGGATATCGCAGGTCTCGTTGCTGGTGCATCTAAAGGTGAAGGCCTTGGTAACCAATTCTTAGCCAACATTCGTGAAACGGATGCTATTGCACATGTTGTACGTTGTTTTGAAGACGAGAATGTCATTCACGTAAATGGCAAAATTGACCCACTTGACGATATCGCAACAATCAACACTGAACTTGCACTTGCTGACTTAGAAGCTGTTTCTAAAGCAATTACACGTCTAGCAAAATCTGCAAAAGGTGGCGATAAAGAAGCGATTGCGACCAAAGCTGTTTTAGACAAAATCTTACCTTTACTGGATGAAGGTAAACCTGCGCGTGCAGCTGACCTTGATGAAGATGAACGTAAATTGGTGCGTGGTTATGGCTTCTTAACCCTTAAACCAACCATGTATATTGCCAACGTTGCAGAAGATGGTTTCGAAAATAACCCTCACTTAGAAGCAGTACAAAAATTAGCTGCTGAAGAAAATGCGATTGTGGTTCCACTTTGCAACCAAATCGAAGCAGAAATTTCATTACTTGAAGACGAAGACCGTGCGGAATTCCTTGAAGCTTTAGGCATGGAAGAACCTGGTCTAAACGTAGTTATTCGTGCAGGTTATGGCTTACTCGGCCTTCAAACATACTTCACAGCTGGTGTACAAGAAGTTCGTGCTTGGACAGTAAAAATTGGTGCAACTGCACCTCAAGCTGCAGGTGTGATTCACACTGACTTCGAAAAAGGCTTTATTCGTGCTGAATGTGTTGCCTACAACGACTTCGTTCAATACAATGGTGAAGCTGGCGCTAAAGAAGCAGGTAAATGGCGTTTAGAAGGTAAAACATACATCGTTCAAGATGGCGATGTTTTACACTTCCGTTTTAACGTATAAAACAGCACCCATAAGAAGCCAGCAATTTGCTGGCTTCTTTAATTTTAGGCAAATGATGAAGCCAAAAAATAAGCATATTTAAAAACTTAAAACCTGCTTAAAAACAAAATTATATCGACACGAATACATGATTTGGTTGCTGAGTCACTACAGTGCAAAGACTTAAATCTCTACCGTTCTGCTATAAATTTACCCATAGGCACTAATGCCTATTTTCATAGAACAATAGCAATGAAAAAAATCAGCACAATTCTAACAGCAGGTATCTTTACAATGCTTAGTGCAACTGCGTTTGCATGTCCACAAGGCACCACACTTACAGGTGGTACAGGTGCAAACCATAAAGGTGGTACTTGTGTTTCCATTGCTAAAGATGCAAAACATCAGGAACGTACTGCTACACATGCAGCACAAGCTGCGCAGCATGATGCAAAAGTCGCTCGACACGATGCAAAACAAGCCAGCCAATTGGCTCAGAGCAAAGTGAAACATAATCAAAAATTAGCAAAACATGATGCAGCTCAAGCACAGCATCTTGCAACACAAGCAAAATCAGAAGCTAGAACTTCAGTCCATGCTGCCAAAGCTGCAAATACTGACGCAAAAGCAAAAATCGCTGCACAAAAGGTCGCAGCGGAACAACATAAAGCTGCTGTGAAATCATAAACAGTTGAGAATTAACACATCGCAAAAAAAAGCCGGAATTATCCGGCTTTTTTATTCAAAACATTTATGGGTGAGCGGTATGTAATGCTTTTGCATCCATCTCAGCACGCTGTCTTCTTGCTTCTGTCAGCATGCGTTGTTCAAGCTCTTTACGAAAGCCGAGTAGAAATACAAACTCAGCTAGGACAAATAAAGGCCCTATTGCCAAGCCAATGACATCATCCATAAACGCAGGCTTTTTCTTTTCATAATAATGACCGATAAATTGGATGATCCAACCCACAACAAAGATCCCCACACTCCAGATCAACCATGACATAAGGCTCATTTTTGCGATCATTAAGGCTAAGGGATATGTGACGGCAAACACCAAAAGCATGATCAAACCGAAAATTTTATCTAAACTCAGGTAATAAATGACACTGGCAATAATCAACAACAATGCAAGAGTCAGTTCAAAACCCGAAATCATTAGCCCTGCTCGTGCGGTTAGACACATAATTGAAAACACAATAAGCGGAATACCCACAAAATGCGTCAGCACATTTTTTCGATCTAAATGATATGCTGCATACTGGCTTAGCAATCTTTCAAGTTTGCTCATTAACTTACTTCTTGTTCATTCACTCATTTCACTATATAAAAAATGCATCAATAAAGTTGTCATCTAATAGACAAGTTGGACCATAAAATAAGGATATGCTGTGCTGGACGCTCAATATGTGCATCAACTCAATAAAAATGTGTGGTATTCAGGCTTAAATATTTCCTTCCAAGACTTTATCTGCCGCCATGCCCTGACCTTAACTTTCGAAAAAGACGCACGTGTTTTTTTATCAGGACAGCGTTTTAATGGTATGTATGCAGTCTTAGATGGCGCAGTTCGCTTAGGCTATATTGATATTCATGGCAAAGAAGCGATTGCCGCCATTGCTGAGCCAATTATGTGGTTTGGCGAAATATCCTTGGTTGACCAATTACCACGCTCTCACGATGCCATCTGTATCAAAAAATCCACTTTATTACACTTACCGGCTCAAGCAATTCAGCAATTATTACAACGACACCCTGAGTTTTGGTTTCATATTGCCCAGCTCACCAGTCAAAAACTTCGCTATGCCTTTATGGAACTCATTGCCTTACATACGCAAAGTTTAAGTCAACGTCTCGCACAGCGTCTGCTGTTTATTTTAAATGGATATGGAAATCATTTGGAAATTGAGCAACACACCATACACATCTCACAGGAACAACTCGCGCAACTGATGAATTGCTCAAGACAATCAGTCAATCAGGAGCTTCAGCAGTTGGAAAAAATGCAGGTGCTTCGTGTTGCGTTTAAACAAATTGAAATTTTAGATCTAGCGCAGTTACATCAGATTGCTCATGCACTTCCTGTGCATGATGTCTGACATTTGTGATTTAAATAAGTGCATTTAATTGCACCAGAATGATTCTTTATAGTTATTTTGCTTTTATTTGTGGCACTTCGCTTTATCGAGTTTTGATCACGACAATAATTGGCAAACATTTACACTGTCAAAACCATTTGTACATGCTGCAACTTCTTGAGTTGATGCTTCTGATTTGTCTTCAGTCGCTGCTTGTACATTGATCGCTGTAGTCAAAACAGCCAAAACCGATAACTTCATTAATGTTTTTTTCATCTTAATCACCTATTCAACGTCTTTAATTTAACTTACATACTTCATCTTTTACGCAGTAATTTTTACATAATTTATCAAATAATGATAATTTTAATTTTTAATCACATTATCTATACTTTATATTATTAATATTTTAAAGATATTAATTAAAGAGAAGGTCAGACGACTGGCGTTCTAAAATGGGGGGATTTTTTATCAATAAATTTTTCTCAAAAGATATTTTTACTATTCATTATCTATGCTTTATCTATTTAACTTCAGAAAACAACCATGCAATTTGGAATTTAGCTCAATACTACGGCAGCGCACTGATTTAATTTTTATATAAAATAGCGATGATTTTAGGAGGATTTTCCAATCCTCTCTTATAGATTTATTCTTGTTTTTGATATTTTCCAAAAAAAAGCAGTGAAAATTCACTGCTTTGATCGGGTTAAATGCCTACTTTTTTCGGATCGGTATTTCCGAGTTCAGGGTTTTCAATCGCACCTTTGCATTGATTTTTATCACGCTCATAATCTGCTTGCTTCTGTGCAACAGTCGAACTCTGATCAATACTTTCACGTGCCCAAATTTCCAAACTTGTCAAAGCCTTACGACACAGCGCGTATTTGCCTTCCGTAACAGAATCGGTCATTTTGACATTGATACGCCATTCCGTACTCAATTTACGCGCTGGAATACGAACTTTCTCTTCCATCTGATCGACTTGTTTTGCATAAACAATCGGATCGACTTCATTGATAAACGCCCAAGCTTTGGCAGCATACTCCGTTGCATCATTGGTTAATTTGGGTGCTGCTTTAATTTCAACTTGAGCTTGTTCAGCTCCATCATTACCACAGGCCTGCAACAACACCGTGCTGCTCAATAATGAAACAATCAGTATCCCTCGCATCTTCAACCTCTGCATATCCGGCTCATTTCAGCAAACATATTCGGCAATATGCTAGTGAATTCGAGTACAATACTCAATCATCATTTGACCTGTTGTTCAACTCTTTCAAAGGTGTGTCGTGTCTGAGCACAAACTTCCTACAGTTCAGCCTGCGGGTTTTTGGCAAGGTGCTAAAGATAGTCAAGCCATTATCTTTACCTATCTTCCTGTTTCTTTTGCATTTGGGGTTTCTGCGACTCAATTTGGTTTCACTGCGTGGGAAGCCTTATTTTTATCTTGCTCTATGTATGCAGGTGCCAGTCAATTTCTCGTCGTTGCGTTACTGGGAAGTGGAACATCTATTTGGATGACTGCTCTTACTGTAATTGCCCTCGATATCCGCCATTTACTCTATGGTCCTGCCTTACAAAACCTGATTCAAGACCGACTCAATTTAAAGAAAACTGCAGTTTGGGCTTGGGGTTTAACCGACGAAGTTTTTGCATCAGGTATGATCAAACTGTCGCAACGTCGTCAAGAATGGTCAGAATCTTGGATGTTAGGACTCAGCTTATTTAGTTGGCTGTCTTGGGCAACAGGCTCATTTTTAGGCGGTTTATTTGCCGATCAAGTCAGCAACCTTCCACAATTTTTACAAGCTGCACTCGACTTCCTACTGCCTGCATTGTTTTTAAGCTTTTTACTTGCAGCATTTGAGAAAAAACATACATTTGTGGTCACGGTTACAATTATTGTTTCTGCAATTGCCTGCTACTTTATCGACTTGTCTGCCGCAATTTTTATCGGTATTTCTTCTGGTATTTTTGCCGGTTTATTCAAACATTATATCTTAAAGAAACCCGATCCTGAACATATGGGTGAAGCATCATGAATCTAGAAATTATCCTGGTCGGGATCTTGGTCGGGATTGCGAATTTTGCATCACGGTTTGGGCCATTTTTTGTAATTCAGAAATTTCAGCAAGGTTCACAGCAGCGTGGTTCTTTATGGCTCAAAATCGCTTTGGGCTCGATTGGTATTGCCGCAATTAGTTCGATGTTGGTGGTTGCAACCTTACCACCTCTGCTTGAAACCCCAAATAAAAGCTTTGCCATGTTGGTTGGTTTTGCTGTGCTTGCAGGCTTGTATTTCAAGTTTAAGAAAATTGTACCTGCTACGCTGACTGCGGCACTGACTTATGGCTTAGTCTATACCTATATACCTTTTCATCTCTAAAGCTGAGTCAGCGACAATCCAAATAAAACATCAAGCACAAGCTTCATTAGCCTGTGCTTTTTAATTAGCAGTATTTATGAGATAGTCAACGCATAACATAAAAAATCTAGCGAAACCCCATAGATGGCAAAGTACCATTTTATTCAAGGCAAAATTTATATTCTTTCTAGACAACCATCTGAATTGAGCTGTGGACTGCAAAAGCCCATAGAAAGCGTATATTTTCAATGCTTCATTCAAAACCAGCTGTTCAGTGGTAATATCTGCGCTGTACATTGCCAACCAGCAGATCAGATCCGCGCCATTTATATCGAGAAAAATCAGCAACAAAAGATTGTGGGCTTATACAACTGCACACAGCAGATTCTGCACTTACATCCACGTCGCCTGATGTTTTCACACATCTCAATGCCCCGCCTGTTCAGCAATTTTCTGCAGCTGTCGGGTTTTTTATTGATTTTTCTGTTGTGTATTTTCAGCCTCAGTTCATGGCTCAATTCATCATTTCACCTTCTATCGGTAGCTGCAGACACACTCTATTTCACTGCCATTTTAGTTGGCTTAATATTGATTTTATGTATAGGCGCCGTACCACTGCTCGGATTACTGTACTGGCCCAACTTCCGTCAAACATCTGTGCAGCTCCGTGCGCTTCAATGTGCAAATTTGGATATTGAGCCATTCCCTGCATCTGTAAAAAATGCTGGCATATTTAAAGTGAATTTAAATAAAAACAAATAAATACCACTATTTAAAGATTTTCGCAGGTAAATAATTACACGAACGCACCCCCATAAAGATATAAAAAAAATTGTTGGACAATATCATTTATTTATGTGAACACTCGCTTATCTCTCGAACAAGTTCTGCTATGCTTAAATTCCCATAAAATCAAGCATGGATGATTTACATGAGCGTCACTATTGGTACTCCACTTCAGTCTTCAGCGTATAAAGTCTTACTGTTAGGTTCTGGTGAACTCGGTAAAGAAGTTGTGATTTCATTGCAACGTTTGGGTGTAGAAGTTCATGCTGCCGATCGTTATGACCATGCTCCTGCCATGCAAGTTGCACATTTTTCTCATACTTTAAATATGGCAGATCCTGAGGCACTTAAAGCCTTAATTGCTCAAGTTAAGCCTCATTTGATTGTCCCTGAAATTGAAGCCATTGCGACTCAAGTTTTGGTCAAAATTGAAGAACAAAATATCGCCACTGTCATTCCTTCTGCAAAAGCTGTAAACCTGACGATGAACCGTGAAGGGATTCGCCGTCTAGCTGCCGAAGAGCTTGGACTCCCGACTTCAGCCTACCGATTTGCCAATACACTTGAAGCATTCCGTGCTGCATGCGATGACATTGGCTACCCAAACTTTGTTAAGCCTGTCATGTCGTCTTCGGGTAAAGGACAGTCACGTGTAAAAAGCTTTGATGAAGTCGATGCTGCTTGGGAATATGCACAAACAGGTGGGCGTGTAAATCAAGGTACAGTGATCGTGGAATCACAAATTGACTTTGACTTTGAAATTACCCTTCTAACTGTTCGTGCAAAAAATGCAGAAACAGGTGAAATTGAAACATCATTTTGCGACCCAATTGGCCACCGCCAAGACGCTGGTGACTATGTAGAAAGTTGGCAGCCACAACTCATGACTGCTCTTGCTTTAGAAGAAGCCAAGCGTATTGCCAATAAAGTAACCATTGCATTAGGTGGATGTGGCATTTTTGGGGTGGAACTGTTTGTCAAAGGCGATAAAGTGTGGTTTAGTGAGGTATCACCTCGTCCACACGATACAGGCCTTGTCACTCTTGCATCGCAATTCCAAAGCGAATTCGAACTGCATGCACGTGCCATTCTTGGTCTGCCTGTGAATACTGCTCGACACAGTACTGCTGCGAGCGCAGTCATCTATGCAGGCGTGGATGATACCAATTTATCATTTACTGGCTTAAATCTTGCTTTGGCTAATCCAGACACCGATTTACGCCTCTTTGGTAAACCAGAAGGCTTTAAACGTCGCCGTATGGGCGTAGCAACAGCACGTGCTGAAACCACAGATCACGCGCGTGAACTCGCTCAACATGCTGCACAACAAGTCAGTGTTCAACAAAACTAAGTTTGTAACACCTTAACGGACCACTGTTCATGATCAATACGCTTCCTCTGCTGAATTACATTAAAAGTAACCACGACATTCAGGCGATTAACCAATGGCGCTCAGATGTTGAAAATCAGCTACAGGAATGCTTTGAAAATGGACAGTCGATTCGTGATGTGATTTTGGCTCGATCGAATCTAATCGATGAAGCCTTAAAGTTCTTATGGACACATGCTGAACTTGACCAAACCGATCTCGGGTTGTTTGCCGTCGGCGGCTATGGTCGCCGCGAAATGCTGCCATATTCCGACGTCGATATCATGATTTTGTCTGAAGATGAAATCAGTCCAGAACAAGAAAAACTCATCTCCAGCTTTATTTCAACACTTTGGGATGTTGGTAATTTCAAGCCGGGCATCAGTGTGCGTACTATTAACGATTGTGTTGCTCAAGCCACCAATGATTTAACCGTGGCAACAGCGCTGATCGAAGCACGTTTGATTGTGGGCAATGAACACCTAGCCAAATGGCCACGCCGTATCGTGTCACAGACATGGACGGATAAAACCTTCTATGATGCCAAAATGCAAGAGCAAGCCAAACGCTATGCTCAACATAACAATACCGAAAGCAACTTAGAACCCGATATTAAAAATGCGCCCGGTGGTATCCGCGACATCAACCAAATCGGTTGGATTGCAAAGCGTCATTTCCGTGTCAATCGCATCTATGACCTTGTACATCTAGGTTTTATTTCAGAGTTTGAACTTGGCGTTCTTGAAGAAACAGAAAGCTTTCTTTGGGAAATCCGTCATCATTTACATCGCTTAACCAAGCGCGACGAAAACCGCTTACTGTTTGATTATCAACGTGACATTGCCGCTAAATTTGGCTATCAGCGTGAAGAAGGCAAATCACCGAATTATCCAATCGAACAGTTCATGAAACGTTACTACCGTAGCGCTCAGCAAGTGACGACTTTAAATGAAATGCTCTTGGCTTATTTCAATGAATCGGTCATCACACCGCGCTTGCCTGACTATGAACGTAAGATTGAAGAAATCAATGCCAACTTCAAATTAGTTGATGGCAAATTGGCGGTGCAGCATCATAAAATTTTCTCTGAAAATCCAAGTGCTATTTTAGAAATTTTCTACCTCTTGGCGAATCGTCCGGAAATTGAAGGCATTCGTGCCCGAACTTTACGTCTATTGTCTCTTGCGGCAAAACGTATTGATCAAAACTTCCGTAACAATCCCGCACATCAAGCCTTATTTATGGCGATCATTCGCTCACCCTACCGTTTATATGACACCATGGTGGCGATGAAACGTTATGGTGTGCTCGGCAACTATATTCCTGCCTTTGGGCAAATCATGGGACTCATGCAATACGACTTGTTCCATATTTATACTGTCGATGCCCACACCCTATTACTACTACGTAATTTAAACCGTTTTAAAGAGCCTGAATTTGCTAAGGACTTCCCTGTCGTTAGCTCCGTATTCCAACGACTGGCGCGCCGTGACATTGTTTATTTAGCGGCAATTTTCCATGATATCGCCAAAGGTCGTGGTGGTGACCACAGTGAACTTGGTGCAGCGGATGCAATTGCTTTTTGCCGTACCCATGGGTTTACTGAACGTGAATGCAACCTTGTCGCATGGTTGATTCAAAACCATCTATTGATGTCCGTTACTTCTCAGAAAAAAGATATTTCCGATCCAGATGTAGTGAAAGAATTTGCTGAGAAAATGGGCGATATGGAACATCTCGACTATCTTTACACATTGACAGTTGCTGATATCAATGCAACTAATCCGACGCTTTGGAATACATGGCGTGCATCCCTCATGCGCCAACTGTATACACAAGCGCGTGATGTGATTCGTTCTGGTTTGGGTCGTCCTGTAGATTATCCAATGCTGATCGAAGACACTAAATTTGCGGCCAGTGAACTATTAGTCAACGATTTTTCGCTCTACGATGTAGAAACTGTTTGGCAAGAACTCGGTGATGAATATTTCCTAAAAGAATCTGCCGATGAAATCGCATGGCATACGCGCGCCATATTAAAGCATGGCAATAATGCAGAACCATTGGTACTGATGCGAGCACATCGCAAATTTGCACAAGATGCGGTACAGATCTTTATTTACACCCAAGATCAGCCTAACTTGTTTGCGACCACAGTGGCTATTTTGGACAGAATGAATCTAGATGTTCAAGATGCCCGTATTATCACTGCATCCACTGCATTTAGTTTGGACACCTATGTTGTACTTGACCGTTTTGGCACCTTATTAACAGATCCAGAGCGTGAGCAAACCGTTATTGAAGCGCTTAAAAAAGCCTTGAGCCAATCAGACAAGTACCCAGGCCTGATGCAACGTCGCATTCCACGTCAACTGCGTCATTTTGATATTGAAAATACCGTGAGTATTTCTTTTAATGAAGCGCTTCAACAAAATATGGTTGAAATTGCGACACTTGACCATCCGGGCTTACTTGCTAAAGTCGGTGGTTTATTTATGATGCAAGGCCTAGATATTCACTCTGCGAAAATTGCGACGCTCGGTGAACGTGCTGAAGATATTTTCTATGTCACTAAAAAAGATGGCTCACCTATGAGCGATTCAGAAGCAGAAACGTTTGCTGCACAGTTAAAGTCAGCACTCGATGAAGCTTCGAATCAGGTTTGTAGTCATCATTAACTTAAATTGATCGGTATCCATTCCATGAACTCCAGTTTGTCATTATTGCACCCTTATCCATTTGAAAAGCTAAATAAGCTATTTCAGGATGTGAAACCCGCAGAGTTGCCTTTGATTCCCCTATCGATTGGTGAGCCAAAGCATCCTGCACCGGAGTTTGTGAAACAGGCTATTATTGATAATTTTCAACACTTATCAACTTACCCAAACAGCAAGGGTTTACCTGAGCTTCGCACAAGTATTGCAAATTGGTTAACCCGTCGCTTTAAACTCAATAGCATCAGTGCAGATACCAACGTCCTGCCTGTATCAGGTACACGTGAAGCGATCTTCTCGTTTGTACAAGCTTTGGTTAAACGTGAAGATGCCCCTTATGTCGTGATGCCAAATCCGTTCTACCAAATCTATGAAGGCGCAACTTTACTTGCGGGTGCAGAGCCTTACTTCATCAACTGTACAGAAGAAAATAACTACCTTGGCGACTTTGACGCTGTACCAGCTGAAGTTTGGGAAAAAACCGCTTTACTGTTTGTCTGCACACCGGGTAATCCTACAGGTGCGGTACTTTCTAAAGAACAGTTTAAAAAACTGATTGCTCTGTCTGACCAATATAATTTTGTGATTGCATCTGATGAATGCTACTCAGAGCTTTGGTTTGATGAAGCACCTGTTGGTCTGCTTGAAGTCTGTGCTGAAATGGGCCGTGATGATTATAAGAACTGCGTGGTATTCCACTCACTGTCTAAGCGTTCTAACTTACCGGGTATGCGTTCTGGCTTTGTTGCAGGTGATGCTGCGCTTTTAAAACCTTATTTACAATACCGTACTTATCATGGCGCTGCGATGCCTGTTCAACACCAGTTAGCTTCAATTGCAGCTTGGGATGACGAAGCACACGTCGAAGAAAACCGCGTCCAGTACCGTGCAAAATTTGAATTATTCCAACGCGAACTGGGTCACCTACTACCATTACAAAAACCTGATGCAGGGTTCTACTACTGGTTAAAAGTGGATAATGATGAAAGCTTTGCCAAAATGCTCATGGAAAAAGCACACGTTAAAGTGCTTCCAGGCCGTTATTTATCGCGTGATACTGCACAAGGTAATCCGGGTGAAAACCATGTCCGGTTAGCCCTTGTTGCTGATATTGCCCAATGTGAAGAAGTCATTCGTCGCTTAAAAGCAGTACTTTAATTGATTTAAAGCGTTTTGCTTAAAACAAAAAATGCCCCAGATTTGGGGCATTTTTATTTGAGTCATTTCTTAACCATCATTCAGAGAAAATCATTTAAGGGTATTCACTTAGAAACAATTATTAAGAAATCATTGAAAAATATTAGAAATCAAATGTAGCACTCAATTTAAATGTTCGAGGTTCGCTCAGTGACAAATACGTATAGTCGTTCACCGATGCAGAGGCCCAATAGTCTTTATCTAAAACATTAGTCACACTAAAATTCAAACTGGTGGGTACATTCTTGATTTGCGTTTTATAGTTTGCACCCAAATCTATACGTGTCCAATCTTTAAGTTTCAATGTGTTGGCATTGTTTGCATAAGTTGAACCCGTATATACAACACGCCCATTTACACTAACATCTTGTTCAATCGGTAGTTTCCAATCCGCTTCGACATTGGCTTGGAACTCCGGCACACTGATCACACGATGTCCATCAAATAAACCTTGGTATGTGTCTTTTTGCTCGGTATCAATCCAAGTTGCACCGCCCAATATCTTGATTGAATCTGTTAATTGACCATAGGCATTAAATTCAAGCCCTTGGTGAATATTCGTCGCTTGACTGATTTGTGCAGTCCCCGAGCTATTCACTGAGGCTTTTTGGCGATCTGTATAGAAATAATTCAATGTTCCACCAATCAAGCCATTTTCATATTTCACGCCCAGTTCTTTTTGTTTCGACACAAATGGATCGGCAATAAAGTTGTTGCCTTCGCTATCCAAAATCGCTTCGCCTTGAACCAAAGCTTCGATGTAATTGGCATACATAGACCATTCAGGCGTTAATTTATAACTCACGCCCAATACTGGTGTGAGCTGATTTTTATTAATATTGTATTTATAGGTTCCGTAAGAATATACGTCTTGATCAACTTCCTGATAACGCGCACCCAGCATGAGCGTTAAACGATCATCTAACATCGAAATATTGTCGCCCAAGGCAAAACTTTTCAACGTACTGACACCCGCTTTTGGATAAGTCCCTTCTCCCCCCAACCATTTGTCAATGTTTGAATCTTCGGTGTAAATCGGATCATAAAAATTATCATTCAAACTGGTGGCATATCCATAGCTATAGCGTTTATCTGCACGATATAAAGAACCAGAAGCGACCACTTGATGTTTTAAAGCACCTGTTTCAAATTTAGTTTTCACACCCAGTTCTGCTGAATGATTGCGATCTTTACGTGGAATCATCGATGCAGAAAGTTTTGCTGTTCCTGCTGCGGTATCACTTAATTGCTGGCTTGAGTAAACACCGGCTTCTTCTGATGTTCGAAAACCATATGCTGCATAGGCTGTCGTTGCATCGGTTATGTCATATTCTGCACGTACACTTCCGAATAAATCTTCTTCGTTTGAATAAGTCCACGCTTGACCATGATAATTAGCATATTGGGCTGCACTCGGAAGCTGTGTAACCGCATTGGTTAAACGTAAACTCGGTCGATTTTCTGCAAGGCGGTTATTGTTATACCCCAAATCACCAGATAGGCGGAGACGCTCCCCTTTGTAGTCCGCAGCAATCAAAGCCAATCCAAGTGTTTTCTTTTCTTGGTCAATCTCGGTTCCACCATCATGGTAAGCGGTATTGACCCGCACTCCAAATTGATCATCTGTCCCAAAGCGACGTGATACATCCGATGCCACATAGGCACCATTGAAGTTTGTCCCCACCGTCACACGTGTTAAGGGATCATTACTGGCTCGTTTCGGAAGCAAGTTAATTGAACCACCAATTCCTGTTCCTCCCGGGATTGCACCATTTAAAAATGCCGAAGCACCTTTGAAGACTTCTACCCGCTCAAACAGTTCTGTTGGAGTATATTGGCGCGGCAATATGCCATACAAGCCGTTATATGCCGTATCATCTGATGCCAGTGCAAAACCACGAATAAAATAGGCTTCTTGAAAGTTCCCATAACCTTTGGCGGTACGCACACCAGCATCTGCTTGTAGCACATCCCCAACGCTTTTCGCTTGGCGGTCTTGAATATATTGCTGGGTATAACTAGTGATATTAAATGGTGTTTCTAAATTTTTCTGATTACCGAAAATGCCCACTTTACCACCTGTCGCGACTTGCCCCCCTGTATAAGGCTTCATCAAGCCATTTGCAGAAGCATCCGCTCTCACGACCACATTAATGGCTTCTAGCGTTTGAACTTCAGTACTATCGATATTGGCAGCGGGATGTTCCGTTTCAGCGATTTCATTCGCATAAACATATGTGAACCCTTGTGTAGCACACGCCATCATCACACAGAGCTGCTTCATTTTTAACATTGGGAGAGTAATCCTAGAAAATACGCACACATAATAAATGATAATGATTAGCATTTATTCTTTCATTTCATCTTTTACGATGCTTTTTATTTATTACTTTTTATTTTTTAATTGTAATTTTTTATTAAGCTCAACTTAATGAATTACACCCACCTGATTGCCGAAGAGCGATTTCATTCATCAAATACACAAGGATTAAGTAATTTAATTTCCACTCATGAAACCAATTTTCAAGCTTCATCTATCAGATGAAAACCCAAACAATGACAAATCATTCTCGGAGCTTAAGACAATGATTAACATATGCCTTCTACTACAGGCTTATTGAGGTGGATGAATAGCAAATTCATGTTCAACGGTATAACTGAGATTTTTATCGACCATCGGAATGGGTTCAAGTCGCGCAACCAATAGGGATTTTTGTACTTTTTGATCAAAGCTTTTAGAGCCTGAACTTGCGATGAGTTTTGAGCTACCAATATAGCCTGTTGCAGCAATCACGGTGAGCTGTAGTTTGACAGGATGCTTATATGTTTTCATTTCAGACGCAGACAGCACATATTGTGGTGCATTTACCCAAGAGACTTCATACATTTTCGGTTTGACATGTGGATCAATTACATCGGCAACACGCGTAGGTTGGTATTCTTCAACAGGTGTTTTTAATAATTGCAATAATGCATTGACCCGAGCATCTGTCGTGCGGTCTAGATTGCTGGCATCAACAGACGTTTTTACAACTTCAGATGCGCTCAGATTGCTATCTGCCCATGCTGTACCCACACATACGGGTAAAAAAACCGTTAAAACACAAATTCGACGTTTAACTATCTGCCTAAACAATGTTATGACCTTCAAATAAAGAGACGTCAGTATAAAACATCCAAAAAAATAAAGACGCTTTCGCGCCTTTATATCAACCTCAGTTCCACCAATGATTCACATCATTTAGACTGAGCCAAAGCTTTTTCAATATCTTCATTCAAGGTTTCAGGCTTTGTCGTGGGTGCATAGCGGTTCAAGACCTGACCATTTTTCCCTATTAAAAACTTCGTAAAATTCCACTTAATGCCATTTCCCAATACGCCTTTCGAGTTATTGGTTAAATAACGGAAAATCACATGCGCTTCAGGGCCTTTTACATTTACTTTGGCAAACATCGGGAAAGATACGCCATAGTTTTTTTGACAAAACGCGCCAATTTGATCATTCGAGCCCGGATCTTGTCCACCAAATTGGTTGCATGGAAAGCCTAAAACCTCCAAACCTTGATCTTTATATTGTTCGTAAATTTTCTCCAAACCTGCAAATTGAGGAGTGAACCCACATTTGCTGGCGGTATTTACAATTAATAAAACCTTACCTTCATAATCTGCAAAGGATTTATTACTTCCGTCCAGTAATTCTGCTTCAAACTGGTGAATAGTTGTCATGGATAAGTTTCCTCATCATTTTTTTCTTTTGTTTCTAATTCTAAGGATGCCGAATTAATACAATAACGTAATCCAGTCGGCTGTGGGCCATCAGCAAAAACATGCCCTAAATGTGCGTCACAATGATGACAAACAATTTCTGTCCTGACCATACCGTGTGTCGTATCTACATTTTCTTCCACCGCAGCAGGTTCAATCGGCTTATAAAAGCTCGGCCAACCACAACCGCTATCGTATTTTGTTTCAGAAGAAAAAAGCGGTTCCCCGCAACAACGGCATACATAAGTACCAGCTTGTTTCGTATTCCAATATTTTCCAGTGAAAGCTTGCTCCGTGCCTTTCTGACGCGTTATGCGAAACTCTTCTGGTGACAATTCTCTTTGCCATTCTCTTTCTGTTTTATTGAGTTTTCCCATGATGACGTCCCTTTATATCGTGGTATTTAAAATAGGATAATCCTATATTTACGTCATTCATTCTTAAATTTCTAGTCTTTATTCAACAATTTACAAAATCTATATAATGACCAAAAAAGCAAAAGGTAAGCAAATCTAAATCAATGGTAAGCAAAATGCCAAATTAAATGCTTTTTTGTGAGCAACTTTAGTGATAATCTTAGCGCTACTCTTGCTCAGGATTAAAAAATGTCGCAGAAAAAGAGCGTAATTTTTAAAAATCTGCTGCCCGTGATCAAACAATATCAACAGGCAGGGTTTACGCATGAAAAAATAGTTGCTTTACTCAGAGACGAACATCATCTCGATTTAGTAACGACCGAGACATTTAAAAGCTATTTATACCGTTATGCAAAAGTGACCTCCACTCTTTCCGAGAATATAAAAATGCCGAATACGTTTAACACCCCACGCGAAATTAAGAAATCGTCTAAGCTCGAGCATGTTTGCTACGACATTCGCGGACCAGTGTTGCGAGCGGCCAATGAGATGGAAGAGGCAGGCCATAAAATTATTAAATTAAATATTGGTAACCCCGCACCTTTTGGTTTTGAAGCGCCTCAAGAAATTATTAACGACGTGGCATTAAACTTGCCAAATGCAATCGGTTATACCGACTCAAAAGGCATCTTCCCTGCGCGTAAGGCGATTTGTCAGTATTATCAACAAAAAGGTATCTTAAACATGCACGTGAATGACGTGTATGTCGGCAATGGCGTATCTGAACTGATCGTGATGGCGATGCAAGGTTTGCTTGACGATGGCGATGAAATGCTGGTGCCAATGCCGGATTATCCGCTTTGGACAGCGGCAGTTAACCTTTCTGGCGGTACAGCTATTCACTATAAATGTGATGAAGAAAATTTCTGGTATCCAGATATTGCCGACATGGAAAGTAAAATCACACCGAATACTCGCGGTATCGTGGTGATTAACCCGAATAACCCAACAGGTGCGGTTTACCCACGTCATGTGCTTGAGCAAATTGTGGCTCTTGCGAAGAAATACGACTTAATTTTATTTGCTGATGAGATTTACGACAAGATCGTTTATGACGGCATTGAGCATGTCTCTGTTGCATCTTTAGCAGGCGATCAGCTATGTATTTCATTCAATGGCTTATCTAAAGCGTATCGAATTGCAGGTTACCGTTCAGGCTGGATGGCAATTACAGGCGATAAATCACGCGCGCTAGACTACATTGAAGGTTTAGACATGCTCGCGTCGATGCGTCTGTGTGCCAACCACCAAGCGCAATATGCGATTCAAACAGCCTTGGGCGGTTATCAATCGATTAATGATCTCATCCGTCCGGGCGGTCGTTTATATGAACAACGCAACATTGCTTGGGAAATGTTGAATGATATTCCAGGTGTATCTTGTGTGAAACCAGAGGGTGCTATGTACTGCTTCCCTAAATTGGATCCTGAAATTTACCCAATCCAAGACGATGAGAAATTCATGTTGGATTTCCTCCGTGCTGAAAAAGTACTGTTGGTTCAAGGTACGGGTTTTAACTGGCCGACACCTGATCATTTCCGTGTGGTGTTCTTGCCTGCTGAAAATGAACTACGTGAAGCACTCACTCGTTTAGGTCGTTTCTTGGCGAAAATGCGTTAATTCATAAGTGCTTTAAAAATAAAAAAACCGTACGCCATGTACGGTTTTTTATTACTGTATCTTTAAATTTGATTTCTTACTATACGCACACCACAGCTATCTTTTTGAATAGTTAAGTTTTTAAGAATTAATTTTTAGCTTAGACCTTAGTCAAAACTTTAAGATCTGTTGATTTTTCTATAGCCTATTCATGTTATTTTTTAACCAATCATAAAAATACATGAGTACAGGATGTTCTCTAACAAAATTAAACTGAGCCTATTTCTCTGTCTAAGCATGTGCCTAGGCATCGGGATATTACGTTTTTCCTATACCGCACTCCTCCCTTCAACCCGTGAAGCATTTGGTTGGAGCCCAAGTTTTGCCAGCATCTTAGGTAGTGCCAATTTGCTCGGCTACTTGATCGGTGCATTTTGGGCCATGAAATTACCCCAAAATAAAAGCATGGTGAATTATATCCAACTCGCAGCTATTGCAGGGACACTCAGTTTACTCAGTTGTGCATTTTCAGGTTTTTCAGAACTTTGGTATAGCACTTGGCGCGTTATTTCAGGGATCAGCGGCGGCTTACTAATGATCCTCTCCCCAAGTGTCGTGGCCCAATGTTCACAGCTTCAAGACCGCTTTAAAATCAACTTTATTGGTTTCAGTGGTATTGGCTTAGGGGTGTTAATGGCAACGCTATTTTTGCCTTACATCCAACAAATTTCGACAATGTGGGCTTGGTTGATTTTGTTTGCTTTTTCAAGCCTGATTTGTATGTTACTCAGCGTGCTTTTGAAGAGTTTTAAATTACAGCTCACAACACTCACCGCGATTCCTGCAGTAGAACATAAAGTCGATGGAATTTTCTATTGTCTCTTAATTGTGTATAGCACCAGTGCTTTTGCTTACGTGCCCCATTCATTATTTTGGATTGACTATTTAACTCACACCCTACACCTGAGCCCGATCGGGATCAATTTCAATTGGATTTTATATGGTCTGGGGAGTGCTTTAGGGGCATTTGCTGCTTACTGCCTAGCACAAAAACTGGGAAATATCAGCGCTCTTAAAATTTTATATAGCAGCTATGTCTTGGCGATTTTTATAGCAATTATTAATATCCATCCACTTTTTACTTTTTTATCTTCTTTTGCTACAGGCCTACTCAATCCAGCAGTGGTTTTTCTTACCTCTTATACCATTCTGCAAATCTATGGTAGCGCCTATAAAAAGCTCTGGAGTATTGCAACCCTGTGCTTTGCATCTATTCAATTGATTGGCGGTATAAGCTTTAGTTTTTTACAGCGAATCGGTATTGATTATTCACAGCAATTTATTTTGGCCGCATGCGTGCTCTTCATTGGAACACTACAACTCTTTTGGTTCACTCGCACTGCAAAATTAAGTAAGCATCTCGTCTAGGTAGATCACAAGACATTCAACTACATCACCAATCATGTATATAAAGAAAAGACCTATTTAAATAGGTCTTTTCTTTTTGATAAATCGTGAATGGACTAAGCTTTTTTCAGCTTTTTCTTTAACTTTTTCAAAGCAGAATTATGCTTTGAAATTTTGTTCAACCTCGCTTTAATTTCCTTTTTAAGTGATTTGGTTTTCTTAGACAAATTCATCTCCTTCTCGTCTACGTATAAAACTTAAATTTCGATCAATTAAAAACCATTCGGCCAAATGAACTTTGATTCACAAAGTCTTTAGCCTACTAATGATGTTGTTGACGCTGATTTCGTTGATGCGGCTGTTGTTTCTGTTTCTTTTGGTCTTGTTGCTGTTGCTGTTGCTGTTGCTGTTGCTGATCATTTTGCTGCTGTTGATCAGTTTGTTGGTTTTGTTGATGCTGTTTACGAGACATTTCATTTCTCCTTATCATCATAAGTGTCACAATGTACTGTTACTAGATGTACATCTACTAAAGGACAACAACCAATGTACCGCTAATTTTCATGGAACCAACCCGATAAATGTTTCGAATTACTTCATTGTAAAATTTCTGGAGAATAATTAATTTGAAATCAATCCCCCTCTATTTTCTGCATTACTTAAGTTCACTCGAATAGTGCGGTTTTAAACTTTTAGTAACATGACAAGCATGCCAGACCATCTGATTGATTGCGTGAAGTCACCTTTTGATTGCTGTATTTTGAATTGTATTGAGAAGCTATGATTCTGTGTTTTTAATGTTTAGTCCTAAAAAAGGACTAAATCATTCAGTCCTTTTTTCACCTATCATTTTTTACACTTAGATTGGCAAATAAACTCAGTCCATATGCTCAATGATGGCTTGTCCAAACTCCGAACAACGTAATAGTTTTGCACCTTGCATGAGTCGTTCAAAATCATAGGTCACCGTTTTGGCTTCAATGGCACCTGCGATCCCTTTAATAATTAGATCTGCCGCTTCAGTCCAGCCCATATTTCGCAGCATCATTTCTGCAGACAGAATAATAGACCCAGGGTTTACTTTGTCTTGACCCGCATATTTAGGTGCAGTGCCATGTGTCGCTTCATAAACTTGTACCGCGCCACCAATATTGGCACCCGGTGCAATACCAATGCCGCCAACTTCAGCCGCCAAAGCATCTGAAATATAGTCACCGTTTAAATTTAGGGTAGCAATGACTGAATAATCGGTCGGACGCATGAGAATCTGCTGTAAAAAAGCGTCCGCGATCGCATCTTTAATCACGATTTCTTTGCCCGTTTTTGGATTTTTTATTTTGACCCAAGGACCACCATCTAGCAATTCACCACCAAAGCGCTCAAGTGCGACTTCATAACCCCACTCTTTAAACGCCCCTTCGGTATATTTCATGATATTACCTTTGTGCACCAAAGTGACATTCGGCTTATCATTATCAATGGCAAATTGAATAGCTTTACGTACCAAACGCTGAGAACCTTCTTTAGATACAGGCTTAATACCGATACCGCAATTTTCCTCAAAGCGAATCTTAGTGACGCCCATTTCCTCTTTAAGAAATTTGATCATTTTCTTGGCTTCAGGTGAATCTGCTTTCCATTCGATCCCAGCATAAATATCTTCTGAGTTCTCTCGGAAGATCACCATGTCTGTACGTTCAGGATGCTGAACAGGTGAAGGAACGCCCTTAAACCAACGTACTGGGCGCACACAGACGTAGAGATCTAATTCTTGACGTAGTGCAACATTTAGCGAACGAATGCCACCACCGACAGGCGTCGTTAATGGCCCTTTAATTGAAACCACAAATTCGCGTAAAGCCTCAAAGGTTTCTTCGGGCATATAGGTACCATAAATTTTATTGGCTTTTTCACCACAATAAACTTCCATCCATTCTATGGCACGTTTTCCACCATAAGCTTTTTGTACTGCGGCATTCACCACGGTTTTCATCACTGGAGTGATATCAACACCAATACCATCGCCTTCAATAAATGGAATAATTGGATTATTGGGAACATTGAATGATAAGTCTGAATTTACTGTAATTTTTGTCCCATCCACTGGAACGACGATCTTTTGATAACCCATTTTTATGACCCTCCCTGAGAAGCGAGTGAAAAAATAATTGCTGTTTGATAAGACTTTTAATTGCGCTTCACGCATAATACTCTAAAGCAAATCTACCTTTTTTGAGATTTAGATGGGAAATAGCTGCATTTCCCTATTGAATAAATCTTAACCAATTTGAATTATTGTATTTAATAGAAGTTATTTCCTATGAAAATCGTCATCTTAAACAAGCCATATGACGTGCTCTCCCAATTCCGTAAAGACGAAGCGCATATGACCATATCTGACTTCGTGGACGATCCTAGTCTACGTATTGCAGGTCGTTTAGATATGGACTCTGAAGGTTTGGTATTTTTAACTGATCATGGTGGTTTAAATCAGTACATTACCAACCCTGAAAATAAAAAGTTCAAAACCTACTTAGTGCAAGTCGATGGCGACATCACAGAAGAAGCGCTTGAACAATTACGTAAAGGCGTTGAGCTAAAAGATGGTATGACTTTGCCAGCCAAAGCCATTAAAGTGCAACAGCCAGAATGGTTATGGGATCGTGATCCTCCTGTACGTTTCCGTGCAAACATTCCAACCTCTTGGGTTGAAATCCAAATTTGCGAAGGCCGTAACCGTCAAGTTCGTCGTATGACTTCAGCAGTAGGTTTCCCGACTTTACGTTTAATTCGTACACGTATTGGTGCCATCGATTTAGTTCAATTGGGTTTAGAACCAGGTGAAACCAAAGAAATTGAGCCTTTACTGTACCCTGACTTTCAAAATGTACCTGCAGAAGAACCTTACCGTTCGCGCTCTTATGTGAAAAAACCAGGCGGTACAGGTGGTAAGCCAATGGTTCGTAAGAATAAAGATGGCTCAGTGAAAAAGTCAGGTACAAAACGTATCTGGCAAATGGATGAGAGCGAAAAACCCAAACGCCGTACCAATGGCACAACTCGTCCGAATACTAAAGCCCCTCGTGGCCGCGGTCGTAACGGACGTTAAGATTTAAGAATTAAAGCTCACGAAAGTGGGCTTTATTTTAATGGAATTTCTCGCTGTAAAATTAGCCCCTCAGGTTGAGGTTTCATCTTTTCCTCAAACTGCACTGCAAAAGATAAATACATCAAAGAATTTCTAACTAATCGAACAAGATCCATTAATGAGTTTTCAAATTCTGATAAAGGTATTTCTAAAATATAGTTTGCTTTCTTTTCTTTTTCTTTTATCTTTTCTAAGATTTCCAGATATTCAAAAGTCTCTACTTCGCCTTGTTTTATTAAAATATTCTGCTGATCTTTTAAGTTCTGATATGCAAATTCTGACGTCATATCAAATTTGGTATTTAATTCATATCCAAAATCATCAATAACTCTAAAAGACCTATGCTCTAGACAGTTACGAATTTTTGATAATCTAGGCTTTTCAATTTTTTCTCTAGAATTTAATTCGCTCACTTTATCATGACCATTCAGCTGATCAGATTCAATTTCTTTTAAAATATAGAACAAAGCATGTAAAAAGTAGTTCTTTGAATCCTTCAGTTTATCACGTGGCTTAAATTTTCTATTTTCATTCCATCCAAAAACTTTTGAAAAAGTAATTTGACGATCATTCATTTCTAAATCTAAATACTTAGCTAAAAAGTATGAAATTTTGTCAAAAATTGAATATAAAATTCTAAAAGCCGATTTCATTTGTGATGTTTTTAAATTATCAATTGCATGTAAAGTATCATACACATGTGGATAGGTTTTATTATAAAAATGTTGAGTATCCGTTTTTATTTCAGAAGCTTGAAAAATTAAAAATCTAGCATAAGTATATTCATTTCTAAGCTCATCAAAATTTGAATGATATACGAGACTTTCTTTAAGGCTCAAAGACGAATTAATTTTATAGGTCATATCAGGAAGCCCCAAAATGTCCTGAAGTACAATTTCATCCTCAAATAAATCGTTTAAGTCATTTAAAAATAATTTGTTTTCTGCACTCCAAACTAGATACCTAAGCTCAGCCTTAGTTTTTGTCTTTTGTTTATATTCTTTTACATAATCAAAATCAGTATCTTGGAAGTGCTCTTGATACCAACAAGTAAAATGATATAAATCACCTGTCTCCTTTAACGGAATTTTCTGTTCCTCTTCTAAAGCATCAAAACTCATGTATGCCTGCTTTATCAACTGATTTGCAAAATAGTAATGAATATTTACATGTGATTGGTCATACAGTTGACTTGACCTAAAAATTACACCTTGTGCTTTAGCAACTAACGCTACAGGGTTATTATCCATTTTTATTGCTTGATCCCAATAATATTGAGCACAAAAACTGCGCCCTATTGAAGATAAAAAATTCCCAAAATTTGTTAAAACAAATGATAATAATCCATGATTATCATTTGTTTTTTTAAGGATATATAATGACTTCTCATACAAATTAACCGTAGTTATTAAGTTTTTCGAAAACCAATGCTCATCCTGATATTTATAAATTTCTGAACTACAATTCGCTAAAATATAGTAAAAATAGCCTTTACAGCCATCATCAGTAAAAGTGAACTCGTTATCAAAATGAAAATTAAACCACTTTATTAATTCAGCTTTTCGACTTGTATCCAATAATAAATCATCTACCAACCCTGCAAATGAATTTAATTGTTGCAGCCCCAATTCCATAATTTTTCTAATAAAAAACCCATACTAAGTATGGGTTTTACATGAAATTTAAATGTTTTTCAAATTAAGCCTTCAACCACTTCTCAGCTTTAGCCTGATCTTCCACTTTAAGTTCAACTTCCGTCAATTCTGAACCTGCCGCTTCTACTTCAAAGCTCATCAACTCATCACGGCGGAATGCCAGTACGGTATAAGTTCCATCTTGCTTGGCATATTTTTCTGCCAATTTAACGGTTGCTTTTAGACCATCAATTGCAATAATCACATCATTTGCAGACAAGCCAGTTTTTGCCGCCGCACCGTCACGGCGAGCAGACTGAACCAACACACCTTCAGGCTTATCAGCCAGTTTTAAACCAAATGGCAATGATTTGTCATTTTTGAGTGTATAGCTTAAGCCAAACTCAGGGAACAACTGATCTAACGGCAATTCATCTGTAGTATTAATCAAGTGATTGATTTGTTCTAACCAATCATCACCTGTTAATTCATTACATAAATTGAAAATAGTCCGTTCATTGACTTGAATGCCATTTTGCGCATTTTCATATAGCTTACGCATTAAGGCATCAAGGCTAGAACCGCGCAGGCGTAAGCCTAGATCTAAACACAATGCAACGAGGCAACCTTTGTTGTAGTAACTTGTACCTGCGTTATTTGAGTTTTCATCCTGACGGTAGAATTTCACCCATGCATCAAAGCTTGATTCAGCCACAGTTTGAATCTCACGACCCGGATTTTGCAAATAGCGATCTATTTGTGCTTTTAAAAGCTTGATATAAGAATCCTGATTGATCACACCGCTACGCAGCAAGATCAAATCATCATAATACGATGTAAAACCTTCAAAAATCCAAAGCAAAGAGGTATAGCCTTCTTTGTTGAGGTCATAATTCACAAAGTTTTCTGGACGGATAAATTTTACCAACCATGAGTGGAAATATTCATGGCTGCATAACCCTAAGAAACGTTGATAATCTGCCGATGGTTCTACAGGTTCATTGGCTTTTGGTAAATCATCACGCGGGCTAATTAAACTCGTACTGTTTGGATGCTCTAAACCACCATAGCTATTGACCGTTGCCATGGTCATAAAGGTATAGTCTTTAAATGGCGCCGAACCAAACATTGAAATTTCAGTCGAACAAATTTTTTCGATGTCTTGCTGCATACGCTGCGCGTTCATAGCATGTTTGCCCGACACCACAAACTCATGCGGAATGCCGTTGGCTTCAAAACTAAAACGGGTTTGTTCCGCCAGTTCAAACGGTGCATCAATTAACTGAGCATAGTTATCTGCATATAAGGTATAACGACCTTTCACTAAACTTTTTGACTTTAATCCAGTCGCAAGTTGGAAATGCTTTAACTCGGGTGGCAAGAAAACTTCAACCTCAATGGCTGTATCTTCTTGGTCAACTAAACCTAAACATGCGCAAGCTGGATTGACATATAAACGGCTTTGATCGACATAAGCACCACGGACCGATAAATCGAAGGCATATACATCATATTCAACCGTGATCAACTCATGATCTGTATTGAATAAACGCCATTTATTTTTTTCAAATTTCTCAATTTGTAACAAACGCCCATCTTCATCATATGCTCGAACGGCTTCGATATGCTTCGAAAATTCACGGATTAAGTAACTTCCGGGAATCCAAGTAGGCAACGAAAGCACCTGTGTAGGATTTGCCAAGAAACGTGCAGTGACATGGACTAGATGCTGACGATAATCGTCAAATTCGATTTGATAATGCAACATAATGGGCGATATAAAATAAATAAAAGATAACTTATCAATTAGATTAACATTTTTTACAACTGAATGCGGAACTGTCGCAATTGTCTACAATTATGACTAGTCAGCAGAAAAAAAAAGGCATAGCATGCCTAAAAATTTTTTCGTTTTACCACCAACGGAATGGTTGGTTAAGGAACCTCATTGAAACACGTGATCTACCTCATCGCGCTGCTTAGTTTTCTATGCTCCACGATAGCAAATGCTGCCCTTTTAAATATTGTCCCTGAAACTGTTGAAGCTGAAGCTTGGACCATTTTAGACCCTCAGTCGGGTCAGGTGATTGCAGAACATAATAGCCATGTTCAGCGTGCCCCTGCTTCGCTTACCAAAATGATGGTGGCTTATATTGCTTTAAAGGAGATTAAAGCAGGTCATTTAAAGAAAAATGAAATCCTGACCGCCACCCCAGTCGTGCAAGTGGTTCAATGGGATGAATCACAAATGTATCTCAAAGCAGGTGAACAAATTTCAGTTGATCAGCTTTTGGCAGGTCTTGTGGTCATGTCTGCCAATGATGCCGCAGTAACCTTAGCTGAACGCATTTCTGGTGATATTCCTAAATTTATTGAACGCATGAACAAAGAAGCTAAAGCTTTGGGCATGAATGACACCAATTTTCAAAATCCAGCCGGTATTACCATGCCAGAACATTATTCATCGGCGGCTGACCTTGCACGTTTAGGGCAAGCACTGGTGACTGACACACCTGACTATTTGTATTATTCAAAACAACAAAGTTTTAGTTATAACCAACGCTTCCACCGTGCAACCAATATCTTATTAAAACAAGATCCCACCGTTGATGGCTTAAAAACAGGTTTTACTAAAGCTGCAGGTTATAACTTAGCTTTAACAGCCAACCGTTTGATCGCGAATCCTGACGCGCCAGAACGTCGTTTGATTGTTGTAGTATTAGGGGCAAAAAGTGGATTAAAACGTGCAGAAGTAGCACACAACCTCATGAACTTGGCTTATACCTATACACGTAATGAAGTTGCAATCAAAGATAAGCAATTAATTGCAGAATTACCTGTGGTTAAATCAACCTTGAAAATGTTTAAGGTGGAAACTCAACAACCTAAACTGATTACAACTTCACTTTATGATCAAGCTTATGCCATCGATTTAAAAGCTTTTGATCCTACACAGCAACGTATTCTTTTAAATACTGGCAATGGCCAAATTCAAGCCATTGAACCACTTCATGAAACACAGACTAAACTGAGTGTTGAAGTAAATGAAAAAGAACTCACTGCGCCTTTGGCTGAAGTAATGAAATTAGCCACCGTTACTGTTTATCAAAATAATCAGCTGATCAATACCTTTGATATCGAAGATGACGTGCAAATTGAAGAAGCCAATATTTTTGAGCGTTTCATGATGTGGATCAAAGGCCTTTTTAGCATCTTTAATACGGATGCAGCAGAAGTTAAAACCTACCCTTTAGGTCAATGATGTGATTATGTAACTTGTAAGACAATTCGTTATTTGTGCAATAAAGAAGATGACATACTCGTGCCATCTTCTTTTTTTCAACAATAATAAAATAGGTAATTCAATGAATAACGCTGATGACTCCAAGTTACACCATATTGTCATTGTCGGTGGTGGTGCTGGTGGTTTAGAACTGGTTACGCAACTCGGTGACTTACTCGGGAAAAAAAAGAAAGCGCGCATTACCCTCGTAGATATGAAACTCACGCATGTCTGGAAACCCCTTTTACATGAAATTGCCGCAGGCACGATGTCAGTCAGCGAAGAAGAAATCAACTACTATGCGCATGCTGCGAAGCATCATTATGAGTTTGTCTTGGCTAAGTTTGAAAATGTTCATCCTACTGAAAAAACCATTCAGCTCAGCAAAGTCCAACAAGGAAAATATGAATCTACTCAAGAACAACTGCAACTGAGTTATGACACCCTTGTTCTTGCTTTAGGCTCAGTTTCTAACGATTTCAACACGCCGGGCGTGTATGAACATTGCCACTATTTGGACAGCCTACAACAAGCTGAAATCTTCCAACAAGATCTCTTACAGTTATATTTGGATGCGCAAAATAGCAATACAGCACGTGAGTTGAAAATTGCCATTATTGGCGCAGGTGCAACTGGCGTTGAACTCTCCGCAGAATTGGTCGAAGCCAAACATAATTTTTATAAATATGGTTTAAATAAAATTCATCCGCAAAGCGTACAGATCAATTTAATTGAAGGTGCTGATCGGATTCTGCCTGCACTCCCTGAAAAAATGGCCGAGCATGCACAGCAGCAATTAAAACGCATGAAAATTGAAGTCTTAACCTCTAAACGTGTGGAAAAAGTCGATGCTGAACATGTTTATTTTAATGATGGCAGTAAAATTAAAGCTGAACTGAAAGTATGGGCTGCAGGTATTAAAACACCAGAAGTAATTTCGAAGCTTGAAGGCTTTGAAAAAGACCGTATGGGCCGTTTGAGTGTATATGCAACACTACAAACCAAAGCACACCCAGATATTTTCGCGTTTGGTGATTGTGCACATTGTCAACCGCGCGCAGATGAGCCTGTCCTCGGCCCACGCGCTCAAGTGGCCAGCCAACAAGCGTCATTTCTTGTGGATTGCTTAAAAGCACGTATCCGTGGTCAACAACTCCCTATGTTCGTTTTTTCAGACAAAGGCTCTCTAGTCTCATTAAGTAAGCATAAAGCGGTTGGTGAACTTTTAGGTCAGGTCAATGTTCAAGGCTTTGTTGCCAAATCAATGTATGTTTCATTGTATCGAATGCATCAAGCCACAATTTACGGCTACGCACATGCAGGACTATTAACGGCTAAAGATTTTGTTACACGAAAAATCGCGCCTAAAATTAAATTGCATTGAAATTTACAGATCTGCCCCGATTAATGAAAAAAGCATCATAAACATTTAAAAATTGCATTTTTTTGATAAATTTAGTCTACAAAAATGCAATTTCACTTTATGATGTAACCCTTAAAAAATTGAATGGATCAATAACATGACTGCTATTGCAAATAACTCTGTGGTTTCTTTCCACTACACATTGACTAATGCAGAGGGTGAAACTCTCGACCAATCTCAAGGTGAGCCACTAGCATATTTGCACGGCGCTGGTAACATCATTCCAGGTCTTGAAAAAGCACTTTTAGGCAAAACTGTTGGTGAAAAATTCACTGTAACTGTTCCTGCTGCTGAAGGTTATGGCGAATACAACCCTGACCTAGTTCAAGAAGTTCCTGCTCAAATGTTCCAAGGCGTGGACAACATCCAACCTGGTATGCAATTCCAAGCTCAAACTGATGACGGCGTTCAAATCGTGACAGTTAAAGCGGTTGAAGGCGACAACGTTCTTGTTGATGCAAACTTCCCACTTGCTGGTCAAGATTTAACTTTCGAAGTTGAAATCGTTGAAATCCGTGAAGCTTCTGCTGAAGAACTTGAACACGGTCACGTACACGGTGCAGGCGGTCACCACCACTAAGATCCTCTGATCTCAAGTGCAAAAAGGCAAAGTTTTTACTTTGCCTTTTTTTATTTGCTATATTTCATGTAAAGCAAATAATTTATTGAATAAGAATGAAAACTCATACCCTTCTATTAAGTCTATGTCTCATAAATATGTCTTTTCCAGCATACGGATCTAGCGATACTTGTCGCAGTTTCGAATTAAAAAGCGCAAAGCAACTCAATCGCGTCTATCAAAAAGATGAATTCTATATTTTTTATTCGGATAAACAGAAAAGTAGAGACCGCATCCAAAATCTGAACGATACAAACAATAATGCAATTCCTGACTATATCGAAGATATTGCCATCCAAGCAGTCGCATCAAGAGATATCTTTAAACTAGCAGGATTTAGACATCCTCTAAAAAGCCCAAGATATAAGAATGTAAAGGCTATTGCCATATATGTACACGAACTAAAAGGAAATGGGCTCGCCTATGAAAACTCATCTCGAGCGCCAAGTGCCACGAATCTTAAAAATAATCTTTGCTTTATCAGCATTTCTATTTCAAATCAATTAAAAGACTTTCCTGGAAATTATTGGACTACGATCACTCACGAATTATTTCATTTATACCAATATAGCTATGCACAATTTAAAAACGCATGGTACTTGGAAAGTATGGCTAATTGGGCTGAACATGCACTTAGACGTGATATTACACCGCAAACAACTCAATTACGTGCATTACCCCAAAATGCATTACAAGTTAATGAGCAATTCTTTAATAAAAACTATAATCACATGTGGCGGCGTTTGTTTTTCAAACAACAAAAAGATGCATTCTTAGTCCCCGATGAGCTTCTAAAGAGAACTTATATTGATGGTTCACTGGTATTTAAAGATAATGTTTGGTATGGAACTAAATTTGCAAAACATTTTTTAACCGACCTAGAAAATTCATCCATTAAAATAAGTAACGAAAAAAAATGGAACCCTTATCAATGGAAAGAATCGGATCAAAAGCTAAAGCAATGGAATTGTACAATCTTTAAAACTTATCAAAACAACCTTAAAGAATTTGATAAAAAAGATAATGAAATTAAATCTCTAAATGAAATATCATCAAAATCTATTAATGATTTTTGTTCGTGATAGAAAAAAAGCAGGCCACGGCCTGCTTTTTTAAAATGGATAATTCATTCATACTATTAACGACGTTGGTTATAAATCTGCTGCGCTGCAGGTAGATTTTTACGCATCGCTTCAATACGTTGTGAGTTTGATGGATGCGTTGATAAGAATGATGAACCTCCCGCACCTTCAAGCTTATTCATTTTTTCCCAAAGCGTAATCGCCGCTTGTGGGTTATAACCTGCACGTGCCATTAACATTAAGCCACCTTGGTCTGCACGGCTTTCCAAAGAACGTGAATAAGGCAGACCTATACCAATTTGACTACCCAACTGCGCGGCCGCAGTACCCAATTGACCGACATTATTACCTGCCGCACTTAAACCAATATTCAATGCAAGATCAGTTAAGGCTTGCGCTCCCAATTTACTTTTTGCATGCTCTTCAAGAGCATGGACCATTTCATGTCCCATAACTGCTGCAATTTCTGCATCGGTTAAATTCAGTTTATTGACGATACCTGTATAAAATACAACTTTACCGCCTGGAGCGACAAAGGCATTGACTTGGTCTGATTTCATGACTGCCAATTGCCATTGGAACGCTTGACCCGTTTGGTTCATTTGGTCTGCAAATGGGCGAAGTTTGAGGAATACTGAATTAATTCGTTTATACGTACTTGATGAAGTATCTAACTGATTTTTAGAACGCGCATCCGCCACCATTTTGTTATAACTTTGTGTTGCTTGCGCGTTCAATGTAGCAGTATCCGCTCCTGCCATATCTGCCACTGTCGCACAGCCCGAAATCGTCATTACACCGGCCATACACAGGCTCGTTAAAATTATTTTTTTCATTAAGGCTACTCCAGACCATTAAAATATAAGTGAATTTATGGATATTATATTCTTATGGTTTGGAGCTTAAAACGAAGTTGTAGCGACTTATAATAGTATTTATGTAATTTTTTTAAGCCGAAAATTGAAGAACCAACCAATAGATTAAACAAACCACATTCAAGCCCAAATACACATGCATTAATGGCTTAATTTTTTCTTCTAACTGCACATTTTTTCGCTTAAAAAATAAGACAGCATTTTGTATCAAAACTATGGGCACAAGAATACAGGCAATAATCACCGACAACCCAATCAGGGCTTGATAAATTAATTGTGGATCTTGAGTTTGGGCACGAATGATCATCATAGCAATAGTGGGTGCTCCCCCCATCGCAAATAATAAAGAATAAAAAATGGTGGTCGAAATATTCTTTTGCATCCTGCACTTCTCTTCCTAATTCAAATTGCATTTTAGCAACTCAACACAAAGTGTGTAGCGTACTAAAATGCAACTTTAGTCTTGAAAACCGCAGATATTAACGACGTACACTCGAAGGTGTCGCATTTTTATAATATTGCTGCGCTTCCGGCATCATTTTTTGCATAGCAGCAATACGGTCATTATTGCTTGGGTGTGTAGACATAAATTTGCTCAGTGCGTCGTTGCCACTGTTATCATTCGCATTCATTTTTTTCCACAATGAAATCGCCGCTTCTGGATTGTATCCAGCCTTTGCCATCATCACTAGGCCACCTTTATCCGCGCGACTTTCCAAATTACGTGAATACGGCAAGCCCACACCAAATTGACTACCCAAATCAAGCAAGGTTGCACCATAGCCGCCTGCAGCATTACCTACGTATTGTGAACCTATACTCACTGCAAGATTGGTCAGTGCTGAAGCGCCAATTTTATTTTTTGCATGTTCTTCTAAAGCATGAACCATTTCGTGACCCATGATTGCTGCGACTTCATCATCCGTGAGTTTGAGGGTTTCGACGATTCCTGTATAGAAAACAACTTTCCCGCCGGGTGCAACATAGGCATTGATTTCTTTAGACTTGATTACGGCAACTTTCCAATCAAAAGCCTGACCCGTTTGATTCATCTGATCTGCAAATGGTTTCATTTTCCAGAAAACACGGTTTACTTTTTGATAAGTCGCAGACTTGGTATCGAGCACTTGTTTGGTCTGTGCGTCTTTCAGCATTGCGTTATAAGACTGTGTTGCCTGTAAGTTCAAAGATGCAGAATCAGCACCTGCAAGATCAGCAATCGTGGTACAACCTGATAAAGAAGCTGCTACGGCAAAGCATGCCAAAGATTTTTTATAATTCATCATGATCTCTAGTTATTTATAAAGAGTGTCAAATATATACAAAAAATTGACTGACTCAATATTTTTATGCTTATTTTTTTCAAAATCTTTATTTTTCCATTATTTAAATTTAATATCTGATGTTACCCCGTAAAAATAATTTCACATTTTTTAAATACTTTTAAGTATATTCAACGGAGTCTTACATCTTGGGTTTAAATACAGGGATTAGCCTTCGGCTGGAGGTATTTTTGTTTTGGCAAAAGTACCCAAAACCATTATCATCCGCAAAACTCGTTCACTAGTGTCAAAATATTTACAGTATTGCAAAAACATTTTTAATTAAAAGTAGTCCTGTCTCAAACACTTGCGGATGAATTATCGCGTATCATTCTTTTATTTGAATCAAATGGCACTTCGGATGTTACTGAGTACTATCAGTTTATAATACATGCCGTTTTTTGAAGTTATGTTCTTCGCTATATAAAAAAAGCCCCGCTTTCGCGAGGCTTTTACATCTTAATTCAACAGCACATTATGCGTCGAATGGATGACGTAATACGATTGTTTCATCACGGTCTGGACCAGTTGAAATGATGTCGATTGGACATTCAATCAATTGCTCTAAACGTTTCACATAGTTAATTGCATTTTGTGGCAATTGATCTAGTGATTTCGCACCGAAAGTAGACTCAGACCAACCTGGCATAGTTTCGTAGATCGGTTTTAAAGTTTCAAATGCAAGCGCATCAGAAGAACCTACACAACCAGAATCAGCTGCTTCGTAACCTACACAGATTTTCACTTCTTCTAAACCATCTAGAACGTCTAGTTTAGTTAAGCAAATACCAGAAAGTGAGTTTACTTCTACTGAACGACGTAGAATTTCAGCATCGAACCAACCACAACGACGTTGACGGCCAGTAGACGCACCAAATTCAGAACCCACTGTACCTAAGTGTTTACCGATTGCATCACCAACATCGTTAGCAGCATCATAAACAAGTTCAGTTGGGAACGGACCAGCACCTACACGAGTTGTGTACGCTTTAGTAATACCCAATACATAGTCAAGGTGTAATGGACCAAGACCTGAACCTGAGCTTACGCCACCAGCAGTCGTATTTGAAGAAGTAACGTACGGATATGTACCGTGGTCAACGTCAAGAAGTGAACCTTGCGCACCTTCAAACATGATTTTCTTACCCGCTTTACGGTAAGCATGAAGTTCGCCAGTAACGTCCATCACCATAGGTTCGATGACTTTACGCCATTCGTCACATAGAGCGATTACATCTTCAACTTTAACGGCTTCAACACCGAAGAATTGAGTCAATTGGAAGTTATGGTATTCAAGAAGCTCTTCAAGTTGAGCTTTAAGATGAGCACCACCACGAACCAAGTCAGCAACACGGATTGCACGACGGGCCACTTTGTCTTCGTATGCAGGACCGATACCACGACCTGTTGTACCAATTTTCGCATTGCCACGTTTTTTCTCACGTGCTTGGTCAAGGGCGATATGGTGTGGAAGGATCAATGGGCAGTTTGGAGAAATACGTAGACGTTCACGTACAGGCACGCCTTCTTTTTCTAAAACTTCCATTTCATGGATTAAAGCTTCAGGTGATAAAACAACACCATTACCAATTAAGCACAATACGTTGTCACGTAAAATACCAGATGGAATGAGGTGTAATACAGTTTTCTTACCACCAACCACAAGTGTATGACCTGCGTTGTGTCCACCTTGATAGCGAACTACCGCAGCCGCTTGATCTGTGAGCAGGTCGACGATCTTACCTTTACCTTCGTCGCCCCATTGGGTACCAAGTACCACAACATTCTTGCCCATAATAGCCTCATTGCATCATGCTGTTAAAATTGGAAAAAACGTGTGTGCCCGCAGGCACATCCGCGATTAAATTTGTTTGATTGTCCACTCGCCATTTGCATTCACCAACTGGTGCGTTGCATACGGTGCTGAGCTTAAATCATCATTACCTAACAATTGAACCACACTGAATCCTTCGGTACGTGCTGCCTCAATTGCCTTTAATAAATCTGCTTCGATGCCTTTTGGTGCAACCAAAACTTGGCTTTTCTGAACTTGACCTGCAGTTAATGCATATAGGTCACAAGAAAAACCTGTAGCTGGACGCGCACGACCGAAGTGTTCACCAATACCGTCATAGCGACCGCCTTGAGCCAATGGCGCAGCACGGTTTGGCGCATATACGGCATACATTAAACCAGTGTGATAGTGATATGAACGAAGTTCAACCACATCAATACCAATGTGTAAGTCTGGCCAACGGGCTTGGATTGCCGCTTGAGTCGATTTCACTGCATCAAAAGCCAGTTTAAATGCTTCGTTATTTAAAACTTCAGCACTTAAATTTGCTTGTAACGCATCTAAATCACTTGCAAAACGACCTAAAGTATAAAAGTCAGCACCATTTGGAATGCTTTGTGTGAATTCAGCAAGTTCAGGTAGCGCTTTACGTTGATACAAGTCAGATAACTGACGTTCAACTGCTTTGCTCAAGCCAGCTTGTTTCACCATGCTGCGGAATAAACCGACATGCCCTAAATCAAGATGGATACCATCTGCATGACCTGCTTTAGCAAGCAAGTTGATCATGACATCAATCAGTTCAACGTCAGCATCAATGCTGTCTGAACCAAATAATTCAGCACCTAACTGTAAAGGTGCACGTGTGGTATTAAAACCCTGTGGCTTAGTATGTAGTACTGTACCAGCGTAGCAATAACGAGCTACACCTTCGACAGGATGTACATGCGCATCAATACGAGCCACTTGTGGTGTCATATCGGCACGCACACCAAGCAAACGACCTGAAAGTTGGTCGATCACTTTAAAAGTGGCTAAGTCTAAATCTTGATTCGATTCTGAAAGAGAAGATAGAGATTCGATGTATTCAATGAATGGCGTGTACACCAACTGATAACCTCGAGATGCGAGGAAATCTAATGCTTCACGACGCAAAGATTCAATCACTTGCGCCTGTTCTGGCAGTACATCAGCTACACCATCAGGTAATAACCATGTCTCTGAAATGGGCATGTTGTAAACCTAAATTCTTGTCAGCGCGGAACAAATCCGCATAAAAAAATCGGGAGCACACCCGATTTCTCCTAGTTTAGCACGATAGTTTTACGCTTGCACACGACTTTTTCATAAAAGATGCTTCAGCATTCATTACTTCATCCACAGCTTTAACTTTTACAACTAAATCCATGTTTATGCTTCTATTTTAAAATCCTATGAACGTTATTTTTTAACCATTTGATAAAAAATAATAAGCATCCTACTTTCTATAGATGAAGTTTTAAACAAAGTTATAAATATGATCAGGCTCAATAACTTCATTTAAGACTAGAGCATCAATCCAAAGGAAGCGCTGTGGTTAGTTTAACAGCCTGTAACGGTATCTCTGTTTTTACATTTTGCACACTGGCGATCTGCGTTAAATGATGAATCTGAAACTTTCGATAGGCTTCTAAATCTGCCACGACGATACGTAAGAAAAAGTCACAATCTCCTGCCATGAGTTGACATTCAATCACCTCAGGCATCGTTTGAATCGCTGCGACAAAATCATTCACGGTTTTTGCATCTTGACCTTTTAGCCAAATCCGCGCAAATACCGTTAAACTTAAATTCAATTTTGACTGATTCAGTAAAGCCACATATTTCTCAATATAGCCTTCATCTTCTAGTTGCTTAACCCGTCTCAAACACGGCGAAGGTGATAAACCAACTAGTTGGGCCAATTCATTATTTTGTAGTTTTCCATTTTGCTGTAATGCTTGCAAAATGCGTTTATCTATCTGATCCATCAATAAAGGCACTAAATTTCACAATAATCTTTATTTTAGCAATTTCATTGCACAATAAAAGCAATCTTTCACAAAACAGCTGCCAAATGCTGCTCAGATATCCATAAAATATTGCTTTCGATCTCGCTTCATGGAAAACGTCATGTTGATGTTTAGACAAAGTACACTCAATCATACCCATTCACAGCATTCTATTGAGTTTAAACGAGGTCTAAAAACATCTATTCCAATGCTGCTGGGCATTATTCCTTTTGCATTAGTTCTGGGTGCTCAGGCAACACATAAAGGCTTTTCTAGTTTAGAAGTTCCGCTTTTGACTGGTCTTAACTTTGCAGGTGGTTCTGAATTTGCCATTTTGCAAGTTTGGACCAATCCCCCTAATATTCTCATGCTGATGTTTATTACGTTTTTAGTGAATAGTCGGCACCTATTAATGGGGGCGAGCCTTGTCCCGTATTTACGACATCTCCCGAATCGCACGGTTTATACCGCTTTATTTTTTATGTGCGATGAAAGTTGGGCCGTAGGTTTGGCCGATGCGCAAAAAAAATCTAATGCTTTGGGAATTCAGCGCGCCTTTAGTTTAATGTTCTATGCAGGCTTATGCTGTGCTCTATATTTGATGTGGGTCGGCTTTACCACTTTAGGAGCAATGATCGGACCGATACTTGGCGATATTAGTCGACTTGGTTTTGATATGGCCTTCCCTGCTGTATTTCTTGTTTTACTACGTGGCATGTGGAAAGGCTTTAAAGCGGCGCGTCCATGGCTGGTCAGTTTGATTGCCGCATCTCTGGCTTATTTGTATCTCCCTGCGGGCTGGTATGTTCCGATTGGCGCAGTTACGGGTATTGCTTCTGCATTTTTCCTAATTGGAGATGATGTATGATCCACTCTAGCACCCTGATCGCGATTCTATTTATTGCCTTAACCACTTACCTGACCCGTATCTTGGGTTATGTGTTACTGAAAAACCGTAGCCTCACCAACAAACAACGTCAAATTATGGAAGTTGTTCCCGGCTGTGTGTTGATCTCAGTGATCGCGCCTTATTTTGTTAAAGATAATCCTGCCGATCTGATCTCGATGGCCATTATGCTATTTGCAGCATCACGTTTTTCATTATTGCCTACCGTTGTGATTAGCATGCTTTCAGCAGCCGTGTTAAGACAAATTTTGATTTAGTCCCATACGATCATATGTTGAAAAACGCGTGAACTACGATTTGAACCCAATGACAATAAATATTGAGAATCATCTTATTGGATAAAAAAATACCCATACCTTGAGATTACATGCTTCATGCAGATATCGAGCTATGGGCAGTCTTCTTTATCTTTCGATTAGCTTTGATCGGTTTTGACCACTTTTGCCAAAAGGTTCACCAACTCTGCATTTTGCAATTCAACTTGCTGTAATTTGTGAGTGGTTTGATCTAATACTTCTTGCTGGATATGCATTTTCTTTGCAAGGTCTTGCATAATTTCCAAGGTCTTTTTCAGGTTGGCTTCTAGATGCACCACTTTTTCCTCGAGTGGCAAGGTTTCATGCGCGGTAGATTGCGATACGTCACGATTAAACTGTAGCCAAATTAAAAATATAACCGCCAGCGCCAATAATAAAATAAATCCCCAAATTAACATCAACATCATGCTCAATACTCTTTATATATTTCTTTGACTTTCATCTTAAACAATAAATCGGCTGTGCTTGAATATTTTTTAAAGTTTTTCAATATTTTCGAGATACATCAACGAGATTACGCATGATTTTTCATCTAATTTTAGAAAATAAAAAAACACCTACAAGCTAGTAGATGTTTTCTATATTGGATAAGTTTGAATTTTTATAAAGAGTGAAAACTTTCACATAAATCGAGCAAGCGGTTCGCATAGCCCCATTCATTGTCATACCATGCGAAAACTTTTGCTTGCTTTCCTACCACCATGGTTTGATTCAAATCGACAATCAATGAATAAGGTGAATGATTAAAATCACTTGAGACCAAAGGTTCATCGGTTACTGACATAATTTCATGATAATCAAAACGTGCAGCTTTGCTTAACACTGCATTTAACTCATGCTTGGTGATAAGCGATTGGGACACAAAACTTAAATCGATTGCAGCAACATTGATAGTCGGTACACGAATCGAATAGCCATCGATTCGATCTTCCATTTTCGGCATGACCCGTTTCAATGCCCCTAGAGCTGAAGACGTCGTTGGAATAATATTTTGACCCGAAGCTCGCGCACGACGTAAGTCACGATGTGCATGATCCAATACAGACTGATCCGCAGTCACAGCATGAATTTCTGTCATGAGTGCTGTGTCTATACCAAAGGCATCATCAATAATTTTGACTAAAGGCACCAAAGCCTGCGTGGTACACGACACACTCGAAATAATTTGATCCGTCACTTTGACTTCATGATGATTAACACCATACACAATCGCAGCATCAACACTGTCAAACGGCGCCGCACCAATAATCACACGTTTGGCACCTGCACCAATATGTTGTGTGGCTGCCTCTCGCGATCTAAATAAACCTGTGCATTCAAGTACCACATCGACATTCAGTTGCTGCCAAGGCAAAAGACTCGGCTGTGCTTCATTTAAAACTTGCACTTTGAGATGCGCTTGAGCACAAGAGATATCTAGAAAAATAGCGCCATCTTGTTCAAGAATTTCGACTTGGCCTGCAAAACGACCATGCGTGGTGTCATATTTAAACAAATGCACCATGGTTTCCACATCAGCGACATCATTTATGGCAACAATTTCATAATGAAATTCTTTTGGATTTTCAAACCAAGCGCGTAATACATTGCGTCCGATTCGACCAAATCCATTAATTGCCACTCGCTGCATGACTTACCCTTCATTTTGAAACAGTTATAAAGCGCTTATATATTAAAGGATTTCAACATGAAAACGTTATCATTTATTCGTTTAATGCTTATTGGGCTATATTTTTATAAACCGTTAGCGCCTGTATAAATCCAAATATTAGCTTCACTGAAAATGTACAGCACCAAGATCAAGTTCAATCACTCTTAATAAAATGGATACAAACATGCAATTTTCCCAATGAACTGAAAAATATAAATGCAAAACACCTTCATGTAGACCATTCATCAACATGTTGAATTTGAACTTTTAAAACTTTTCAAGACATATAAATAAAACGCCGAAAACAGTGCTCACTAGATTAATCAATAAATACTTTCAGCGTTCCAAAGGTTTAAAAATCTAAAAATATAGGTGCTAAATTTAAAACATATAAAAAGTCATAGAGATAGCCGAAAATCATTGGTCACTACACCTTTTTCCGTTATAATTTAGCGTTTTTAAATTTTATGTCAGCATCTCAAGCCAGCTTTAAATTTTTGTAAGACTTGCTTGATATGCTATTACCAAATCGAAATTAGGAGAGACTTGGTTGTGAGTACTCGTTTTATGACATCAGCTGAAATTCGCGAAGCTTTTTTAAGCTACTTTGAATCGCAAGGGCATACACGTGTCGCGTCGAGTTCTCTGGTACCTGCCAACGACCCAACACTATTGTTCACAAATGCTGGTATGAACCAGTTTAAAGACTGCTTCCTTGGTCTTGAAAAACGTGACTACGTTCGTGCAACTTCTTCACAAAAATGTGTCCGTGCTGGCGGTAAACACAACGACTTAGACAACGTTGGTTATACAGCACGTCACCACACATTCTTTGAAATGTTGGGTAACTTCTCATTTGGTGACTACTTCAAACGTGATGCCATCACATTTGCTTGGGATTTCTTAACCAACGAAAAATGGTTAGGTCTGCCAAAAGATAAACTTTATGCCACTGTTTACCATACAGATGACGAAGCATTTGATATCTGGAACAAAGAAATTGGTCTAGACGCTTCACGCATTATCCGTATTGGTGACAACAAAGGCGAAAAATACGCTTCAGATAACTTCTGGGCAATGGGCGATACAGGTCCTTGCGGTCCATGTTCTGAAATCTTCTTTGACCATGGTGACCACATTTGGGGCGGCTTACCGGGCACTCCTGAAGAAGATGGCGATCGTTTCATCGAAATTTGGAACAACGTATTCATGCAGTTCAACCGTACTGCTGATGGTGTTCTGCATGCCCTTCCTGCACCTTCTGTAGATACAGGTATGGGCCTTGAGCGTATTTCTGCAGTTTTACAGCATGTAAACTCAAACTACGAAATTGACCTATTCCAAAACCTACTTAAAGCTGCTGCTGAAATCATTGGTTTAGATACCACTGAACTTGAAGCAAAAGCACAAGCAGAAAACAAACCAGTTGAATACCCTGCTTCACTTAAAGTTGTGGCTGACCATGCACGTTCTTGCTGCTTCTTGATTGCAGACGGTGTTAACCCGTCTAACGAAGGCCGTGGCTATGTACTTCGCCGTATTATCCGTCGTGCAGTACGTCATGGTAACAAATTGGGTGCAACAGGTTCATTCTTCCATAAAATGTTGCAGCCGCTGATCGACGTGATGGGCGCTGCTTATCCTGAGCTTGCTGCACAGCAAGCACGTATCGAAGCACAGCTTTTGAAAGAAGAAGAACAATTCGCAAAAACTTTAGAGCAAGGTTTGAAATTGCTTGAAGGCGAATTGGCTCAACTTAAAGGTTCAGTGATTCCAGGCGAAACTGTATTTAAACTTTACGATACTTACGGCTTCCCGACTGACTTAACAGCAGACATTGCACGTGAACGTGATTTAACGATTGATGAAGCTGGTTTCGAAGTCGAAATGGCGGCTCAACGTCAACGTGCGCGTGATGCTGGTAAATTTGCTGTCGACTACAACTCAATTGTCAAAGTTGAAGGCGAGACTCAATTTGACGGCTATGACGCAACTCAAGGCCAAGGTCAAATTGTTGCAATCTACAAAGACGGCGAACAAGTTGATGAAGTTTTTGAAGGTGACGAAGCACTAATCGTTCTAAACCAAACTCCGTTCTATGCAGAAAGTGGCGGTCAAGTTGGCGATACAGGTATCTTCAAAAACGAAACTGGTATTTTTGAAGTTCAAGACACCAAAAAATCAGGCGGCGCATTTGTACACCAAGGCATCGTGACCATGGGTAACTTAAAAGCGGCTCAAGCGGTTGAAGCGATTGTTAAAGCAGATATCCGTGCAGCAACATCGCGCAACCACTCTGCGACTCACCTGTTGCATGCAGCGCTGCGCCAAGTTTTGGGTACGCACGTACAGCAAAAAGGCTCATTGGTTGCCAGCGAACTTTTACGTTTTGACTTTGCCAATGATCAACCTGTTTCATTTGAACAGCTTCAAGAAATTGAACGCATTGTCAATGCTGAAGTGATTGCCAATACTGCTGTTTCAACTGAACTTTTAGACATCGATGCGGCTAAAGAAAAAGGCGCGATGATGTTGTTCGGTGAGAAATACGGTGACGAAGTACGTGTATTGTCTATGGGTACAACCAAAGATGAGAAAAACTTCTCTATCGAACTTTGTGGCGGTATTCACGTAAAACGCACAGGTGACATCGGCCTATTTAAAATCACTTCTGAAGGCGGTGTTGCTGCAGGCGTACGCCGTATAGAAGCTGTTACAGGCACAAAAGCAGTTGAAGTAGCACAAAAAGCGGATCGTGATATTCATGCAATCAACGATTTGCTAAAAGCTCAAAAAGACCAAACTTTAGAAAAAGTAGAAGCGCTTTCTCACACTGCATCTAGCTTGCAAAAACAAATTGAACAATTGAACCAAAAATTGGCAAGCTTCCAAGCCGCTGAGTTATTGAGTCAAGTTCAAGAGATTGCTGGCCGTAAAACATTAATCACCACGGTTCAAGGTGTAGATGCGAAATCACTTCGCAACTTGCACGACGGTGTGAAATCTAAGTTAGACAATGCTGTGATCGTGATCGCAGCGGTTGATGCCGACAAAGTGAGCCTCATTGCTTCGGTTGCTAAAGAATACACTGCTGCTGTAAAAGCAGGTGACATCATCAAACACCTTGGTCAAGAACTTGGCGGTAAAGGTGGTGGTAAACCTGATATGGCTCAAGGTGGTGCGCCTTATAGCGACAAACTTGAAGCGGTAATGACTGACCTCGTTGCATGGTTAGCTGCAAAATAAGACCAAAAGTCCTATAGCTCAAAGTGACTCACCTCCTTTGAGCAAATCAACAGGTTTAAGCAGTGTGTTTTTTAATGCTGGATCCTGCTTAAACACTGTTGATGCGTGAAAGCGCAAACTCAATCATCATGTTGAAACCAATATTCAACCTCTGGCTAAATGATGAAAATGGAGTCTAAAAGGCTGGGTTCATGTGAATCCCCTGCAGACACAAAGTATCTATTTGAACTCCTCCTACCTTGGAGTTCATAAGCTACGTGGTATATTAAAATCGCGCCGAAGTGCGGTCTTAAAATATGTGTAAGTGCTTTAAGTCTTTAGACTTATTTACTTGGTAAGGATAGTTATGGCATTAATCGTTCAAAAATATGGCGGTACCTCAATGGGTACTCCAGAGCGCATTTTAAATGTTGCTCGTCGTGTAAAGCGTTGGCATGATCACGGTCACAAAGTTGTGGTTGTTGTATCTGCAATGAGTGGCGAAACCAATCGTCTACTTGCTTTAGCGAAAGCCATTACCGAAACACCTGATCCACGCGAATTAGACCAAATGGTGTCTACGGGTGAACAGGTAACGATTTCTATGTTAGCAATGGCACTTAACTCTATTGGTGTTGAAGCTAAATCACTTACAGGTCGTCAAGTTGGTATTAAAACCGACAGCGCATTTACCAAGGCGCGTATTGAAGCGATTGATACAGATGTATTGACTTCAAACCTTGACGCTGGACGTGTCATTGTAGTGGCAGGTTTCCAAGGCTTTGATGCCGAAGGTAACACTACGACTCTAGGTCGTGGTGGTTCTGACACTTCAGGTGTTGCATTGGCAGCTGCACTTAAAGCTGATGAATGTCAGATTTACACAGACGTTGATGGTGTTTACACCACTGACCCTCGTGTCGCTCCAAAAGCGAAAAAAGTTGATCGTATTTCTTTTGAAGAAATGCTTGAAATGGCATCACTTGGTTCTAAAGTCCTTCAAATTCGCTCTGTAGAATTTGCCGGTAAATACCAAGTGCCTTTACGCGTATTATCAAGTTTTGATAATGACGATGATGGCGCATTCGACGAAAACTTTAAACAAAACGTCGGGACACTAATCACCACTGAAGCGGAAGACAACATGGAACAACCAATCATCTCAGGTATCGCGTTCAACCGTGATGAAGCTAAATTAACTATTCTTGGTGTACCGGATAAACCAGGTATCGCTTCAAACATCCTTTCACCAATTGGTGATGCCAATGTTGAAGTGGATATGATTATCCAAAACGTGGAAGAAGACGGTACAACTGATTTCACTTTTACAGTTAACCGTGGTGAATTACCAAAAGCGAAAGCTATTCTTGAAGCGACTGCACAAGAAATTGGTGCACGTGAAGTTGCAACTCGCGCAGACATCGTTAAAGTATCGATTGTTGGTGTTGGTATGCGTTCACACGCTGGTGTAGCAAGCAAAATGTTTACTGCTCTTGCAAAAGAAGGCATTAACATTTTGATGATCTCGACTTCTGAAATCAAAATTTCAGTGATTATCGATGAGAAATACTTAGAGCTTGCTGTACGTGCTCTACACACTGCATTCGGTCTAGATCGTGAAACAGGTGAATCAAGCGCGCGTGCTTAATTAACCTTGCTGTGTGTCAAAATTTGTCATTGTTAGACAGATTTTGAAAAACATCGTAAAAATTCAGAGCCACTATAGTTTTTTTTATAGTGGCTCTGTTATATTAAACCTGAGGATTTTAAAATTTACTCAGTTTGCGACTGTCACAATGATTGTTTCAGATGCACTGCTAAATTTTTTTGCTTTTACAAGTTATGAATTTTACATAACAGATCATTTGCAGGTTTTGCATTTTGCAAGGAGAGAAACATGCTGATTCTGACTCGTCGTGTCGGAGAAACATTAATGATTGGAGACCAAGTTAGCGTGACTGTACTTGGTGTTAAAGGTAATCAGGTTCGTATTGGCGTGAATGCTCCAAAAGAAGTATCTGTTCATCGTGAAGAAATTTACCAACGAATTCAACATGAACGCGCAATGCACGAACATCTCCAAAACATTGATCAAGAATATCAGCCATCTTTTGAAGAAACTGATTATTCACAAAACAACTATAATCGCTAAGATTTAAGTTGTTAAATGATAAAGCGGCTCATTAGGCCGCTTTAAATTTATCTAGAACATGCGTTTACTATATAAGTTCAACTGAGCTTAATTACTGCCCTTCTAGAACTTTACGTACGGGGCCAAAACTGCGGCGATGTTCATCAATCACCCCATACTGTGCAATCGCTTCGAAGTGCGCTTTGGTTGGATAGCCCTTGTGTTTCGCAAAACCATACTGTGGATATTTTGCATCCAGTTCAACCATTTCGTGGTCTCGAGTCACTTTTGCCAAAATACTCGCAGCCGAAATCTCTGGATGAATCGCATCACCGCCCACGATTGCATCACAGCTCATTGCTAAACCGGTTGGGACTTTATTACCATCGACCAACACGTGTTCTGGCTGTACATTGAGTTTTTCCACTGCACGACGCATTGCAAGTAATGATGCTTGCAAAATATTGATCTCATCAATTTCTTGTGCAGAACTTTCAGCAATCGCCCAAGCCAAGGCTTTTTCTTGAATCTCAATAAATAACTTTTCACGTTTTTTTTCAGTGAGTTTTTTAGAATCGTTTAAACCTTCAATCGGGTTATTTGGATCTAAAATGACAGCTGCCGCAACAACCGAACCCACCAATGGACCGCGACCCGCTTCATCTGCACCAGCAATTTTCATATATCTCTCACTCAAAATAAAATACGACCCTTAATTTGGATTTACTGATACTCAGCAAAACCATTGTCAGGGTCGTATAAAATGTTCTAAATCTTAGTTTTTAAATGTTTCAATCACGCAAGCATTTAAAGTATTTGTCACGATTTTAGCCGCAAGATTTGCTTGTGAAGTTTTATCCATTGCTGCTACAACCAAATCCGTTGCAGTCACGCTAGTTGTCGCTTTCTCGCCTACACATGAACACACTTCAGTTTGTAGTTCAGATTTTTGAGTTTCTGTTAATAATTTTGAACCTGTTTTCCAGTAGCTGTTGTTATTTAGCTCAGTCACGCATTTCGCTTGAACACCCACTTTAACCGCCATCATTGCCAAGCTGTTTGCTGAAGTTGTACCTGTAGAACTTGTACCTGTTGTACCAGTCGCAGCACATGCAGAAAGAACAAGCGCTAATGGCGCTAGAACAGCAACTAATTTTTTCACGAATATTTCCTTTGTTCTGTTAATTAACGCGCATATTGTGCCCCAAATCACACACCATCCGATATGACTATTTAAAATAAATTCGGTAATTGTGTAGTTAATCATCAAAGCCTGTGTTGCATATTCACAACACAGTGTCCCGATTTTAAACGACGCATATTTTTGTGGTCTGTATTAGAATCTGCATAAGATTGAACGCTTAAATAATCAACATGAGCAATAACACACAATACTACACTCGAACAGCTCAGGTCTTACATTGGCTGATGGCGATCATATTCATCGTGGCATGGTTCATTGGCTTTTATAGTGGCAATTTTCTGAGTTATGACGTCGATGGTAGCTTTAAAGGGCAAGTCATTACCCTCCATAAAAATATTGCGACTACGATTATTTTTCTGGCGGTGATACGAATCTTTTGGCGCTATACCCACCCCACACCTGAATTACCTGACAGTATGTCATCCGGCATGAAAACCTTGGCACATTTGGGTCATTTAGCACTGTATTTTGTACTACTGGCTTTACCGATTACAGGTTGCTTATTTAGCTGGAGTGCAGGTCACCCTGCCCCTGTCTTGTATTTGTTTGAAATACCACGCTTGGTCCAAGATAATCCTGAATTACTTGCCATCGTGAAACCATTACATATTTGGATTTCTTGGGCAGCAGGCTTGCTCTTAGTGGTTCATATTTTGGCAGCACTGAAACATCATTTTATTGATAAAGACCATGTGCTCAAAAGCATGACACGACAACCAAAACCCTAACAAAGACAAAATAAAAGCCACATTATGTGGCTTTTATTGTGAGCATCATCTTTTAATTCAGCACTTGCTGAGCACAGCCACGCATACTATTCAAAACCGCTTTAGAAATCAGTTTATTCTTTTCAGTTTCATTCACTGCAGCAGTCATCAGATCTTTCGCACCAATATCATCCATAGCATGCTCACTCACGCACTGACAAATCGCAGCTTGATTGTCTTTTTTCTGTTGAGCACTCATAAACAACGCAGCACCTTTCCAAATTTTAGAACTATTTAACTCTTGCGAGCATTGATATTCAATCACGGGCTTTAGCATACGCTGACTTAAACTTGATTTATCTGCAATAGCAGCCGATGAAATCAATACTACGGCTAAAAATGTAATCGATGAGGCAAATATAGAGCGATTTGAATGACAGAAAAGCATGATTTAAACATAAAAAAGGCAGTGAATATTCACTGCCTGAGATTATACGCTGATTATTAATTCAACGCTTCAATCTTTTTAATCCAAGTTTGTTTTTCCGCATCTGAAATAAATGATGCTTCAAAAGAGTTAATTGCCAGTTGCTTTAACTCTGCATTGCTTAAATCAAGCGCTTTGGTGATCGCAACAAAGTTATCATTCATATAGCCACCAAAATAAGATGGATCATCTGAATTGACGGTCACATGCACACCTTGTTGCAATAGTCGGCGAATATTATGATCAGCCATATCATTCACAACACAAAGTTTTAAATTACTCAGCGGGCAAACGGTTAATGGCATTTTCTCTGCAATTAAACGCTGCATTAAGGCTGGATCTTCTTCTGAACGTACACCATGGTCAACACGATTTACTTTCAGTAGATCCAAGGCTTCCCATACGTATTCTGCTGGACCTTCTTCCCCTGCATGCGCAACGATAAGAAAACCTGCTTCACGTGCTTTGGCAAAAACACGTTCGAATTTTGATGGTGGATGACCCACTTCACTCGAATCTAAACCAACACCAATAATTTGATCTTTATATGGTAAAGCTTGTTCTAATGTTGCAAATGCTGCGTCTTCAGATAAATGACGTAAGAAACACATAATCAGATGTGAGCTAATGCCCAGTTTTACTTTGGCATCATCACAAGCGCGTTGTAAGCCATTCAAAACCGTTTCAAAAGCAACACCACGGTCTGTATGGGTTTGTGGGTCGAAGAACATTTCGGTATGAACCACATGATCTTCTGCACATTTTTCAAAATATGCCCATGCCAAATCATAAAAATCTTGCTCATGAATCAGTACATTTGCACCTGCATAATAAATGTCTAAAAAAGACTGTAAATTATGAAAGTTATACGCTTCTTTTAATTCTTCGACTGATTGATAAGGGATTGCAATATTGTTGCGTTGGGCAATTGCAAACATGAGTTCAGGCTCAAATGTCCCTTCAATATGCACATGTAGCTCTGCTTTTGGCAAAGCTCGAATCAGCTCAAGTTGATCCATCTCTTATCCTCATAAAAATAAAAAAGGGTGCAAACTGAGTTTACACCCTTTCGCTGTTTGACAGTATTAACCGCCAAATGCAGCAAATTTCAATGCCCAAAGTACAGCAATAATCCAGACCATATACGGTACAGTTTTCGCTTTACCTGTAAGCAATTTAACTAATGCATAGCTAATGAAGCCCATTGCAATACCGTCTGCAATTGAATACGTGAACGGCATAAACACAATTGTTAAAAATGCAGGGACTGCTTCAGTAATATCATCCCACTCAATATGAACGATACCTTGAATCATCAACACACCAACAAACAACAATGCTGGCGCAGTGGCAAAACCCGGTACAGACTGAGCAAGTGGTGCTAAGAACAATGCCAAAATAAACAATACAGCAACCACAACCGCAGTTAAACCTGTACGACCACCGGCAGCAACACCTGCTGATGATTCAATATAAGGCGTAGTCGAAGACGTACCCAATGCCGCACCCGCAACAATTGCAGATGAGTCAGCAAATAATGCTTTCTTCAAACGTGGTAATTTACCGTCTTTTAATAAGCCTGCACGGTGTGATACACCGACCAATGTACCTGTAGAGTCAAATAAATCAACCAAGAAGAATACAAAGATTACGCCAATCAAACTTGCTGTGAATAGACCTTCGAAGTTCATTTGCATGAATGTTGGAGCGATTGAAGGAATAGCACCTACAACACCTTTAAATTCGTTGAAGCCCAGTAGGGTTGAAATTGCAGTAATCACCAAAATACTGATGATGATTGCACCACGTACTTTGAAGTGATGCATAACCACAACCATCAAGAAGCCAAGTAAAGCCAACAAGACAGACGGCTGTTTTAAATCACCCAGACTAACCAATGTTGCAGGGTTATCAACAATAATGCCGGCATTTTTCAAAGAAACCAGTGCAAGGAATAAACCAATACCGCCGCCGATCGCCAGTTTAAGCGACATTGGAATCGCATTGACAATCGCTTCACGGATTTTGAACATGCTGATAGCGATAAAAACAAGGCCAGAGACAAAAACAGCTGCTAAAGCAGTTTGCCATTCCACGCCCATACCCAAACATACAGAATAGGTAAAGTAAGCGTTTAAGCCCATACCGGGTGCTAAGGCAATTGGATAGTTAGCAACAAGCCCCATCACCAAACAGCCAATGGCTGCTGCTAGACAGGTTGCGACAAAAACAGCGCCATGATCCATACCCGTTTCGGACAAAATCATTGGATTGACAATAATGATGTAACACATTGTCAAGAAAGTAGTTACACCTGCAATGACTTCTGTTTTGAAACTGGTTTTGTTTTCGCTCAGTTTAAACAGACGTTCAAGCATGTTCTCGGAAGATGGATTAGGAGTCGTCATGACCTAGCCCCTATGAAGTAAACTTTATGCATATAAGCATTCCACAAAATTAATCATGTCATGTATTCATCATTAATTTTGTGTATGCCTAAGCAACGAATATGCCAATTCGGCAGATTGTAGGCTTTAAAAAATCCTATTTTCAACAACATACAACACGGTACAAATGTTGAAATTTGCAAACAAAAAAGCTGCATAAACCTATGCAGCTCCTCTATTTATGTCATTTAATTCGTATTTAATATCAATAAATACTGATCAAATTAATTTCGGCAAATTATAACACATTGATTTTTTAATGTTTCCACATTTTCATCGCTTTTCAATTTAGTAAATTTAAGACATTGTTTTCTTTATAAAGTTTCAAATTATTATATATAAAAATAAAATATCAATATTTAAACGAACACTTCAAGACCATGCTTGAGCTCAATGCAAAAGCAGCAAGATTGATTTTTTTTAGCGCATATAAGGTGATGCGCTCAAATCATCATTGAACACCTGATTAATTTCTTGCTGTCGCTTTAACTCTGCATTCTTATAAACACTAAACCCTAAAAACACAATGCTGAGTATAAAAATTGGTATCAGTATTTTTTTCATAACAAAATTTTATTCATGTTTAAATATTTAACTATAATAACAAAAAACTTAAACAAAAAAGTGATGTATTTCACAATTTTATATCTTATTAAGTCATTTAATAAGCTATTTGTTCGATCAATGTTAACTTTGTAATATATTTTAGACTGATAGACAAGATAATAACTGAATGTTTTTTCGAAGCCTTTTCCGCAAAAAGCCTCAAATCATAGATCATTTCACCTGCGAAATTTAAAGCACGATCAATTTCACAGACCCACCATTACATCTCGAATGAAGAAGATAAAAAAAGCCGCTGAGTTCTAAGCAGCGGCTATTCATATTCTTTTCGGTCTAAGTTTTTCAATTTCGAAATTAAGCGGCTTGTTGTTCGTCTCGCTTAAAGACCAATTCGCCCTTTAAGCTACTCTCTGCATCGAAATAATAACCATCGGTATTGAACGACTTGATATCTTCAATACGTTCAATTTTATTTTCCAACAAATAACGCGCCATTAGGCCACGTGCTTTTTTGGCATAGAAGCTGATGACTTTATATTTGCCGTTCTTTTGATCCAGAAAAACAGGTTTGATGATTTCGGCTTTAATTTTTGATTCTTTGACCGACTTATAGTATTCATCTGAAGCGATGTTGACCAAAAGTTCAGAGCCGGCTTTTTCCAAATCGTCATTGATGAGATTGGTGATTGTATTATCCCAAAACTCGTACAAGTTATGTCCACGTGGGTTTTGCAACTTGGTCCCCATCTCTAAACGATATGGCATCATTAAATCCAGTGGACGCAATAAACCGTAGAGACCCGAGAGCATACGCAAATGGGTTTGTGCGTATTGAAGGTCAGTATTTGCAAGTTGATAAGCATCTAAACCGGTATACACGTCACCTTTAAAGGCAAAAATTGCTTGACGTGCATTGGCAAAATCAAAATCAGGCTGCCAATCTCGGAAGCGCTCAACATTTAAAGTCGCAATTTTCTCACTGACACTCATCAAGCTTGAAATTTCACTTGCCGACAATTTACGTGCGACTGAGATCAATTCTTCAGAATGATCTAATAGCCGTGGTTGAGTGAATTTTTCAGTCGGTAAAGCGGTTTCGTAATCTAAAGTTTTTGCTGGAGAAATTAAAGCGAGCATAAACATCCTGATTAATTTTTAATTAAACAAACTATAACAGTAGAGTATTTTTAAATCCAATCTGTGTTTTAGATAATATTAATCTGTAAACTATAGACTCTCCCGCTTTCACATTTTAGTCATTATGTCAGAACAAATGTTCATTCAAGGGCCGATGGGTCAACTTGAAATTTTTGTTGATTATCCACAGGGTGAAGTGAAAGGATTCGCGGTAGTTACACACCCTCACCCATTGCAAGGTGGTACACCACAGCACAAAGTCCCTGTGCTTTTAGCGCAAATGTTCTTAGAACGTGGCTATGTTGTTTACCGCCCAAGTTTCCGTGGTTCTGGCCAAAGTGCAGGAATACATGACGAAGGCAATGGTGAAACCAAAGACACTATGCAAGTCATTGAATTTGCTCGCAACCAACATCCGAACCTGCCATTTTATGCAGGCGGTTTTAGTTTTGGTGCAAATGTCATGACTAAATGCTATGCCCTATTGCCAGTAGAATTGCAGCCTGTACAAACTATTTTATGTGGCCTACCAACCACAACAGTTGCAGGTGTGCGTCACTATGTGACTCCGCATATTAAGGGTGATATTTTATTTATTCATGGTGAAGAAGATAATGTCACACTGTTATCTGACTTGATTCAGTGGGCCAAACCACAGCGCCATTTAATCACGGTTTTGCCAGGTGCAAACCACTTCTTTACAGGTTATCTAAAACAGCTTCGTATCGCGATTTCACGCTTTTTAGTATAAAAAATACAAAAAAATGAGTCAGCTTAACTGGCTCATTTTTTTTGCCTAGCGAACGCTCTATTCCCCCAATATTTCAGATAAACTGAACTACTCGCTTGTCGAGTTATCCATTTTTTGCATTAGTAATCACAATTCGTTCAACATGTAATGACTTAAGCCTATGCTCGTTTAATTTTGATTACGCTTCAATTTTTTATCTAAAAACCAATTATTTACTTGTTTAAATAATCAACTACAGAAATAATACCCAGAAAAATTAAGATAAAATTTAGAGGGAAAAATGAAATTTATTGTTGCTGTGATTTTAAGTCTAAGCATTGCAGCTTTGGTCTATTATTTTAATTCAACCCCATCCACAACGACAAATTTGCCAGCGTCTACGGTTGCTGCGAACGATGGTCCCAAAGCCTATTTGACTGCGTCATACAAGATGAATGTCGATGGTCGTGATTTTAGCTTAAAAATGGTCTACGACTTTCCCAACAGCCAAGTGTGTGAAGCCCAACTCAACAGCACTGACACCATGAATATGATTTCAACCTTTAAGCAACGCTGTTCGAGTGACTCGGTGTGTAAAGAAGCTGAAATTTCGTCTTGTTCATCTTTTACCGATCAAAAATATAAAGATATGCTCGATAAAAAATATCATGACACCCATTATATTTATTTAAGCGATAGTAAATTGACTGATCAACGTGGTGTGATCGTGTTTTGGGGACTCAATGAACAAGAGTCAGAAAAAATGTGTGACTATGTGAAAAAGAGCAATCGAACTATTAATCCTATCAATATTGAATGTCTATAACGTTGTAAATACATTCCGTTAAAAAACAAAAAAGCAGCGCTATGCTGCTTTTTTATGGATGATTTTTAATTCAAATTTTCAGATCATTTCGTCATTTGTTTCCATTGAAACTCACTATATGACTCTTCTTCTTTTAAACTGTTTTCGACCGCTTGAGCCAATTGGTTCAATAGACTTTGCTCAGTAATACGATCTAACCAATCTTGGTCTTCATCTGGATAAGAGGTAATTTCACAGACTAGACGACCGGATTCATCCTGCCCCTGACATGTCACTGAAAGTGGCAATTCATGCTGATCGACACTGACTGCAATCTGATCACCACTTTGCGATAACGTTTGAAAGCCATATTTCTCAAGCTTACTTGCTAAAAACTCAGCCACTTGAGTTTGCGTATCAGCACTGCTTTCAACTCGATTTGAATCGCTATGGGCGGTGAATTGTAGTTTTCTCATGTATCTATCCAAAGACATTCTTGTTGTATGGTTTTAGCATAAGCAATTAAAACCAAACAGCCAAGCATTTGCTTGGCTGTTGTTGAATAAATATACAAATTTAGTGAATTATTTATTCACTTACCACAATCGTTAAACCGGCTTGAGTCGCTAGCTCTGTAAATGTCGGGAAGCTGGTCGCAACGGTTTCTGTACCCACGATATTAATTTCACCCGAAGTACGTAAACCTGCCATTGAGAAGCTCATTGCAATACGGTGGTCATGATGTGACTCAATTTGACCACCTGTGAAGATTGCACCCCACTCACCCGTTTTACCTTGACCTTCAATAATGATGCCGTCATCAGTAGGCGTGCAGTCAATACCCATAATTTTTAGGCCATCTGCCATCACTTGAATACGATCCGACTCTTTCACTCGAAGTTCAGCTGCACCGGTCAAAATGGTTTGACCTTCTGCACATGCCGCTGCAATAAACAGTGCTGGAAATTCATCAATCGCCAATGGCACTTGATCTTCTGGCATATGAATGCCTTTAAGCGTGCGTGAACCACGAATACGAATATCTGCAATCGGCTCACCACCAGCGATACGCTCATTTTCAACAGTCAGGTCAGCACCCATCTGTTTTAAAATTTCGATCACACCTGTACGTGTTGGATTAATGCCAACCGCTTCGAGTGTGACATCTGAACCTTCAGTAATCGCTGCACCCACCATAAAGAATGCTGCAGATGAAATGTCAGAGGGTACTTGAATGTCTGTACCGACTAACTTGCCGCCACCTTGAAGTGAAATGCGGTTGCCTTCTGTTTTCACGTCATAACCAAATGCACGAAGCATACGCTCTGAATGGTCACGTGTTGGTTCCGGCTCAGTGACAACAGTTTCACCTTCCGCCCAAAGACCAGCCAACAAAATACCGGATTTTACTTGTGCAGATGCCATTGGTAAGTCGTAATGAATACCTTTCAGGTTTTGACTTCCGGAAATAGACACGGGCGGCGTACCACGCTCACCTGTAGTTTGAATTTGCGCACCCATTTCACGTAATGGTTTGGCAATACGTTCCATTGGACGTTTTGATAATGACGCATCACCCGTCATCACCGAATCAAACTTCTGTGCCGACAACATGCCTGAAAGCAAACGCATTGAAGTGCCTGAGTTACCCATATACAAAGCGCCTGCAGGTGCTTTTAAACCATGCATGCCTACACCATGAATGGTGACTTCGCCATTTTTAGGGCCTTCAATACTCACTCCCATATCACGGAATGCTTGGAGGGTTGCCAAGGCATCTTCACCTTCAAGGAAACCCGTGACATGCGTTGTGCCTTCTGCAATAGCACCAAACATGATAGAGCGATGTGACACAGATTTATCACCTGGCACAGTAAATTTACCTTGGAATTGCTTTGGACCCGGTAAAATTTTGAATTGCTGTGTCGTCACTTTATTTTTCTCCATCAGTGGTTTCTTTGCGAGCATGTGATTGAAATGTTGACGTGCCGCTTGTGCATGCCCCAACAGTCCCATCAACGCTTGTGAGTTTTCATCTTCAATCAGTTTACGAAGAATAGCCAATTGTTTTTCAAAGCCATCTACCGCATTTAAAATTGCCTTTTTATTGGCAAAAAAGATGTCATGCCACATATGTGGGTCGCTTGCAGCAATGCGTGAGAAATCACGAAAACCGCCAGCGGCATAACGGAAAATATCTAGATTATCTTCTCGGTTCGCAAGTTGCTCAACCAAGTTAAATGCCATCAAATGCGGAAGATGACTGGTATGGGCCAACACTTCATCGTGTTTTTCCACATCCATGCAAATCACTTCCGCTTTGGCAGCTTGCCACAATTGAATCAGTTTCTCTACAGCCCAATCTGCACTGCTAGGTAAAGGTGTCAAAATCACTTTGTGATTGGCAAATAAATCCACTTTACCAGCATGCACACCTGTCAGTTCAGCCCCCGCAATCGGATGCCCCGGTACAAAACCAGCAGGTAATTGCTCACCATAGACCGCTTTCGCTGCATCAACGACATTGCCTTTAGTACTTCCAACATCGGTAATAATCGTCTGTTCGGTTAGATAAGGTTTGATCGCCTCAAGGACTTTTTGTGTCGCACGTACAGGCAAAGCCAAGACAACGAGATCTGCACCTTTGACCGCTTCGGCAGGATCGCTATAACCCTGCTGAATAAGCCCTAAAGCTTTTGCATCTTCTAAAGTTTTTTGTGAACGCGTAGACGCTACAATTTCCTTAGCCAAACCTTCAGCAATCATGACGCGAGCTAGGCTTGAGCCAATCAGCCCAAGCCCAATAAAAGCAACTTTTTCAAATAGTGGCACAGACATGACTTAAGCTTTAGCCTCTAAGCCCAAAACTTTAGCCAATGCAGCTAAGAACTTAGCATTTTCAGCTTCAGTCCCAATTGATACACGTAAATGCTCAGGGATACCAACTGGACGAACAATCACACCTTCTTTTAATAAAGCATTGAACGTCTGTGCAGGATCTGCTTTTACATTTACTAAAATGAAGTTCGCACGTGAAGGCACATACGCTAAACCTAAAGCATCAAAGCCTGACTCAAGTTGAGCCATACCCGCTTTGTTCACTACGCGTGATTTTTCAATAAATGCTTCATCTTTAAGTGCAGCAACTGCAGCCACCATCGCAAGATGGTTCACGTTAAATGGTTGACGAATACGATTGAGGAAATCCGTCACTTCAACTGAAGCCAAGGCAAAACCAACACGTAACGCAGCCAAGCCATAACATTTTGACATGGTACGGCTCACAATTAAGTTTGCGTATTGATCTAAGAATTTCAAGCTGTTGAAGTTTTCTGGGAAATATTCCACATAAGCTTCATCTAAAACCACAATCACATTTGCAGGTACTTTTTGCATGAACGCTTCAAATTCAGCTTCTTCAAACCATGTACCTGTTGGATTATTTGGGTTCGCAATAAAAATCAATTTAGTATTGTCTTTAATTGCCGCAGCCATTGCATCTAGGTCATGTGAAAAACCTTTTGCAGGCACTTCAATCGCTTCAGCATTAATGGCTTGTGTCACCAGACCATACACAGCAAATGCGTGTTGGCTATACACCACAGAGTCTTGCTCTGAAACAAAAGCACGAGCGAAAATTTCTAGAAGATCGTTTGAACCATTACCCAACGTAATGCGGTCATGTGCAATACCAAATTGTTTTTCAACTTGGTCTTTCAAAATAAAACCGCCACCATCAGGATATCGACCAATTTCTGCAAGTTCAGCAGCAACCGCTTCTTTCACTTTGTCAGAACAACCCAATGGGTTTTCATTTGATGCGAGTTTTACGATATCTGTAATACCCAACTCACGCTCAAGTTCACTAATTGGTTTACCTGGTTGGTAAGGCTTTAGCTTTGCAATGCCTTCATTGGCTGGGACAAACGTCATTTTACACTTCCAGTTTTTTCAAATGATGAAGGTGATCAACTCCTGATGGAATTGATCACAGTTGTGATCTTAAAGAACAGCAATCGGATATGAACCCAATACACGAATTTCTTTTACTAACGGACGAATTTCTTCAATTGCCGCTTTCACGTTTTCTTGCTCAACATGACCTTCCAAGTCCACAAAGAATACATAAGCCCATTTTTCGGGTAATGCAGGACGTGTTTCGATACTTGTTAAGCTAATATTATGCTTGGCAAACGGTGCAAGAATTTCAAGTAAGGCCCCCGCACGGTCATGCGCAGAAATCAACAATGAAGTTTTATCATTGCCCGATTGCGGTACTTTCTCACGACCAATCACCAAGAAACGAGTAGTATTTTCAGGATTGTCTTCAATATTGCTATGCAAAATTTCAAGGTTGTAAATGTTTGCAGCGACTTCAGAAGCAATTGCTGCTGAGTGCCATTCATTGCGAATACGGCGTGCAGCTTCTGCATTTGAACTGAGTGCAACACGTTCTACACCCGGATAATGTGCATCTAACCAACCACGGCATTGCGCCAAAGTTTGTTGATGAGCATAAATTTGTTTAATGCTGTCTTTACGTGTGTTTTCAGACACTAGGAACTGGTGATGAATACGCAGCTCCACTTCACCAATAACATTCAGATGTGAAGATTTGAAGCAATCTAGGGTGTGGTTCACTACCCCTTCAGATGAGTTCTCTACAGGCACAAGACCATAGTGCGCACTGCCTGCTTCTACTTCGCGGAATACTTCATCAATCGTTGGAAGAGGGCGAACAACAGCGTCTTGACCAAAGTGTTTCAACACCGCCGAATGTGTATATGTCCCAACTGGACCTAAGAACGCAATACTTTGCGGTGCTTCAAGAGCTAAACAAGCCGACATGATCTCACGGAATAAACGTGCCATTGTCACATCAGACAATGGGCCTTCGTTACGATCCATAACTTTACGTAAAACTTGCGCTTCACGTTCAGGACGATAAAACAATGGATTCTCTTCTGCAGCAAATTTTGCTTTTGCCACAGCTTCAGCTAGTTTCGCACGACGGTTGATAAGTTGTTGAATCTGCATATCAACAGAGTCGATATCTTCACGAATTTGAGCTAAGTCCAGAGAAGTCGGAGTGTTTTGATCATCGTTGATCATTGTTATGTCGCCCTTCAAAAAAATTTTGCAAACAGTATAACAATAGTTAGCTTTCAAATGTTGCGCAATACGACTTTGATGGTTTCAGCCTTAAAAACATACAGTTGATTAAAGCTTCATCAGCTTAACTTAAGAGCCAAAACAGCCAAACTGATAGGTAAAGCCATAATTAAGGCAAATCTTACCTTTTGACGGCTTTATTGATCATTCATCTTGAGCAGCACAATAAATAGCCCTTCTCTTTTCCTCCAAATTTGCCTCAGATCCATCTCCTTGTATAAGCCCATCAATCAATTTGTTTCATTGGTCATTTCAGTTTTAAATTTTGCTCTCAATACTTGAAGCAAAATAAAAATTTCAAAACTTGGTTTTCATGGCATAGAAATAATTTGAAACTTAAAGATGATCTATATAAACACTTGGTCATTGATCGTTTTTTCAGTGACTTAATAGGCACTTTCATCTAGTGTTTACAGTCATTGACGCATTTATTACAAAAGACACAGGTAATTCTTATCATTGCTTTGTAGTCTAAATATCAGAAAAAAAATAACAGCCCCATAGGTACAAGTATGCACAAGAAAATTGCAGTGTTAGTGACCTACGATTTTGAAGATATTGAGTATCTTGAGCCTGTGGAGGCCTTTCGAGCCGCTCGGCACAGCATTATCAATATCGAAGATCAGGTTGGAAAAATCGTTTACGGCATTAAACGCCGTTCCCAGATCACCATTGACCAAAGTATCGACGATGCCTCTGTGCATGATTTTGATGCCTTATTTATTCCCGGCGGTTATTCCCCAGAGAAACTCGCTTTAGATGACCGTTTTATCTATTTTGTACGTAATTTTGCAGATAGCCAAAAGCCGATCTTGAGCAGTTGCCATGGTCCACAGTTGTTACTAGAAGCTGGTGTCATACAAGGTCGCCATTTCGCCCAATCTGAAACACTTAAATCCGCTTTGTTAAACGCAGGTGTGGTGGTGTCGGATCAATCGGTTGTGAATGATAATAACCTATATATATCGTCTCGCAGTACTTTAGATACACCTGAATTTATTGAAGTCTGTTTGCAAGTTTTGGGGCAACCGTCATTATCATAGGTTTCAAAATATTCACGCAAAATTAAACACACAATCTAATTCAAATAAGCAAATCTATAGAAATACATCGTCTCTATAGAAATACATCCTAAAAAAAATAGCGAAGTCTTCACTTCGCTATTTTAATTTCAGCCTGATAAATTGTTTATCGACCTAAAATACTTCGTGCCACGATTTCTTTCATAATTTCATTGGTGCCACCGTAGATTTGCTGAATACGTGCATCGACAAAGAAACGTGAAATTGGATATTCGGTCATATAACCATAGCCACCAAATAATTGAAGTAGATTATGGGCCACTTTCATTTGCATATCGGTAGAAAAGCTCTTGAGTGCTGCTGCAGTTTCAACATCAAGTTTGCCTTGCATATAAAGTTCAACATTTTGATTATAAAATGCCGCTGTAGCCAATTCGTCAATCTTAGCCTGTGCCAAGACAAAACGAGTATTTTGGAACTGTCCGATCGCCTGTCCGAACGCTTGTCGCTCTTTAACATACTGCGTTGCCACATCAATGGAACCGCGAATCGCACCAATTGCAGTCGAGGCAATTGCGGTACGTTCACGCGGTAACTCTTGCATCAAGTAAGCAAAGCCTTGTCCAGCTTGACCCAAAAGTTGCTCTTTTGGCACTTTGACGTTGTCATAAAACAACTCTGAAGTGTCTTGCGCATGCAGACCAATTTTGTCGAGGTTGGTACCTTTCTTAAATCCATCCAAATGTGTATCGACTAAAAGTAATGACACACCTTTGGCACGTGCTTGTGGATCAGTTTTCGCAGCCAATACCACAAGGTCTGCATGTTGACCATTTGAAATAAAAGTTTTCGAGCCATTGAGCAGATAATGATCACCCTGCAAAATTGCACTACTGCGCATAGACTGCAAGTCCGAACCTGCTCCCGGCTCTGTCATACCAATAGCACCGACCACCTCACCTGTGACCATTTTCGGTAACCAATATTGTTTTTGTTCTTCTGAACCAATGTGCAAAATATAAGGCGCTGCAATTTCAGAATGGCATGAAATACCTGTCGATAATGCACTAAAACCTGCGCGAGCAGATTCTTCAACTAACATCAGTGAATAATGCGTTGGGACGCCATAGCCGCCATATTCTTCAGGCACATCGACACATAAAAAGCCATTTTCACCCAAGGCATTCCATACTGATCGCGGCATAATGCCTTCACGTTCCCATTGCTCATAATGTGGTGCGACATGCTCTGCCATAAAACGGCGAAAGTTATCTCGAAATAATTCTAAGTCTGCATCATAAGCCAGCATGTGTTTCTTCCTTGGTTAAGTTTGTTGTTTTGTTGAACTCCATCCTATTGCAGTTTAGAACGGCCGTCATGCCCAAAAACTAAAGCGTTCAAATTTGGCTTTAGTCCTGCATTAAAAAAGGAAGCCGAAGCTTCCTTTTTAAATGACATCTTTTACATCACAGCATCTGCCTTAGGCATGATGTGCATTGCCTTCTTCTTGCATCTGACGGTCAATTTCTTCAGGGTTTGCCAAAGCAAAATCCAGTTTTTCTTTGTCTAATTGACCCACCCATTTCGCAACCACAATCGTTGCCAAAGAGTTACCTACAAGGTTCGTTAATGCACGTGCTTCTGACATGAAACGGTCAATACCAAGAATTAATGCCAAACCTGCAACAGGAATATGACCCACAGCAGACAATGTTGCAGCCATCACAATAAAGCCTGAACCCGTCACACCCGCAGCACCCTTAGATGAAATGAGTAGAACCAACAACAACGTGATCTGATGCGAAATATCAAGCGGTGTATTGGTCGCTTGTGCAATAAAGATTGCTGCCATGGTCAGGTAAATAGACGTACCATCTAGGTTAAATGAATAACCTGTTGGAATAACAAGGCCCACTACAGATTTTTCTGCACCAGCAAGTTCGAGTTTTTTCAACATACGTGGCAGTACAGATTCAGAAGAAGACGTACCCAGTACGATCAGTAACTCTTCGCGAATCATACGAATCATTTTGAGGATACTGAAACCGCAAATACGTGCAATTGAGCCAAGTACAAGGAAAATAAACAGCAAACAGGTAATATAGAAGCAGATGATCAATTGACCCAATTGCGCCAAACTACCAATACCATATTTACCAATGGTATAAGCCATCGCACCGAAGGCACCAATTGGCGCAAGCTTCATGATCATGTTTACAATGTTAAAGAATACATGTGCAATTTGATCAATAAACTTCAATACAGGCTTACCTGCATCACCAAGTTTATGCAATGCAAAACCAAATAATAAGGCAAATAATAGAACTTGAAGAATCTCACCCTCAGCAAACGCACCAACAACGGTGTTTGGGATGATATTCATAAAAAATTCTTGGGTAGATTGTGCTGCACCAGATTCAACATATTTAGAAATACCTGCAGTATCTAAAGATGCTGGATCTACGTTCATGCCTACACCAGGTTTTGCAATATTAATCACTGCAAGACCGATAATGAGTGCGATGGTCGAAACGATTTCGAAGTATAGTAAAGCGACCCCACCTGTCTTACCCACAGATTTCATGCTTTCCATACCTGCAATACCACTTACCACGGTACAGAAGATCACAGGTGCAATAATCATTTTAATCAGCTTGATGAAACCTTGTCCTAGTGGATAGAACAATTCACCCCAGCCTTTTACGTATTGCTCGGTACCATTGATAATTTGCGTGCCACTTGGTGAGAAATGCCCCACCAAAACACCCGCAATAATGGCAACGATCACTTGAAAATATAGTGACTTATAAATTGGTTTTTTAGCCATGACATTACTTCACGATATATTTCTGCTTCAAAGAAATATTCAGTTTTTGTCTATTTTCAAAAAATAAACAGCCCAAAACCCCTTTGTCTTCGACAAAAGAGCACCAAAGGTATTTGACTTAGCCAAATACAGAAAAACGAAATATGTATGGTGATTAAATAATCACATCAGGACCTGATATAAAATCAGCGCATTGATCAGGAGATGAAACACATACTAAAGTAGGTTAAATTTTACCTGTTTTTTAATGGCTTGTTCTGCCACAAATGTTAATTTCGGTTAAATAATAGACCGAGATCATTAGACGATAGTCTAAAGACATCCTTTTTTAAACCTGTTATCAGGCTGAAAAATACCAACTATAGAAGTAAACTATCCTTAAGTCCTAATTTTAAGCCCAGTATTTGCATGAACAATAAACGAAATATTTACAAAGATTTTGAACATCCTTTTGCGCAATTTGTCCGTATCGTGGGTAAAGGTAAAAATGGCGCACGTTCTCTCACTTATGATGAAGCCTACCAAGCGTTCAGCATGATCTTAAAAGATGAGGTTTTAGACGTTCAATTGGGCGCTTTCTTGATGTTATTGCGTGTAAAAGAAGAATCTGTCGATGAACTGACAGGCTTTGTCCAAGCCACACGTGATCAGCTCAAGTTTAAAAAGCTTGATGTCGATTTAGATTGGTCATCTTATGCAGGTAAACGCAAACATTATCCTTGGTTTTTATTGGCCGCATTAACGCTGGCAAAACACGGCTACAATGTCGTAATGCATGGCGCTTCAGGTCATACCATTAACCGCCTTTATACAGAACAAGTATTAGAGTATTTGGGTTTTCCTATTTGCCAAAATGATACAGATGTGGAACAGCAGCTTATACAACGTCATTTTGCTTATATTCCGCTCGACGTCATTTCGCCAATACTCAGTGATCTAATTTCACTGCGCAATGTGATGGGTTTGCGTTCCCCAATTCACACCCTTGCCCGCCTAATAAATCCGTTTAATGCCAAAGCCACCATGCAAGCGATTTTCCACCCAGCCTATCGTGGATCACACCAACGTGCGGCATTCCAATTGGGTTATCAAAATAGTGCTGTCATTAAGGGTGAAGGTGGTGAATTCGAACGTAACCCCGATGCAAAAACCTTAATTTGTGGCATCAAGGATGGTGAAATGTATGAACATGAATTGCCTAAACTTACGGACAACCGCAGTCCCGTCGAAGAAGAACTCGATTTGGCCGTCTTTAAAGCCGTTTGGGACGGTCAACAGGTACATGAATATGGTGAAATCGCAGTCATCGAAACCATGGGAATTGCACTGTATACCATGGGTGCCGTCGCAAGTTTTGATGAAGCGATGCAAACTGCCAAAACCATGTGGGCAAATCGTCACGCTTAAATAAGCAGATATGAAGCAACAAATTTAGGCATGCATCAGCCAATAAAAAAGCCAGCATTAAGCTGGCTTTTTCAATCAGAAAGAAAACGGATTAAACGAAACGAATCGGCTTGAACTCAGGTTCTTCCACATGCGAGTCGCAATGCTCATCTTCTTCTTTGGTCCCACGGTCGATATAACCGCTACGCTCATCTTCTGGCAAATGTTTAATTTCCCATGCATACACCGCTTGCATACAAATTTGACGTTGTTCTTGAGTCAGCGCTACGCCATTTGGCCATTTACCAATTTCAATTGCCGTTTTTAATCGACCAACAATTTCAGGATCGAGTACGGCAAGCATCTGTTCAATATTCATAATTAATCCTGCTTTAATGAGTCAAAATCTTGGTTCCAGCCTAGCTTGGTACGACATGCCATATAGAAGTCATAACCAGGTGGATGTAATAAGTTGAGCTTAAATGGATGTTTGCGGATATGTAAACTATCGCCTACACCCAATGATACACTGTGTTGACCATCGGCACTGACCATTGGTAAAACACGGTTTTCACGAATCAAAATTTTAATTTCACTTTGTCCGCCCACGACAATCGGACGTGACGACAAAGTATGAGGATGCATTGGCACTAAGGCAATCGCATCCATACTTGGGTGGACAATCGGACCACCACCAGATAATGCATAAGCTGTAGAGCCAGTTGGTGTCGAAACAATTAAACCATCACTGTGTTGGCGGTATACATATTGCCCATCAATATTCAGTTCAAAGTCGATCATATGTACCGATTTACCTGAATGCAGCACAATATCATTTAAAGCCACAGCATCGTAAATCGACTCACCTTTCGAGCGAATTTCCATTTCCAGCAAGAAACGTCGATCCAACTGAAACTCACCTTTGAGCACTTGATCTAACTTAAAAATCACTTCTGTTGGTTTGATATCGGTCAGGAAGCCCAAACGACCACGGTTCACCCCAATCACAGGGGTATTATATTTCACCAAGGCACGTGCAGCATGAAGCAATGAACCATCACCGCCGACTACGATCACCAAATCGACGACTTCTCCCAATAAATTACGGCTGACCGTCTGAGTATTATTATAGGGAACCAGCTGCGCTGTTTGCGTATCAAATACAGGATGTAATCCCAAACTCAAAATATGATCGTGGATCAAACATAGGGTTTCGATCACTGATGATTTGTCTGGACGACCAATCAACCCAATGTTTCGAAATGATTTATGTGAAATTTGCACCTGCGCTTTTGCTCCGCTTCGCCTCATTGGTATCATATCACTAACAGAAATGATTTAAAAAAACTTTAAAGTTTCGACTTTAGTGAAGTAGCTTCCAATATTTTGCATACATATAACAGTTTAAATATTGCAAAATACTGAAAAGCTTCGCATGATTAGCAAAATTTCTCAGGGTCTTATCACTATTTATGAAGTCTGAACGTGGCATAGGCATAATTGCACTGATTTTTTCGCTGTTGATTATCGGCGGATTTCTCGTGTTCAGCATTTATCTTATTCGTCTAGATAATATTGTACGGGATAAATTCGAAGGTCAACGTTGGGACATTCCAGCCAAGGTATTTGCTCGTCCTTTAGAAATTTATACTAATGCGCCTGTGAGCCAAGCAGACCTCAACCAAGAACTGAAACTTTTGGGTTATAACGCTCAAGATAGCTATGCGAAAACAGGGAGTTACGTTACTTCTGGCAATGTAACCTATATCCATACGCGTGGTTTTGACTTTGGTGATAGTGTCGACCCTGAACAAGTCCTTAAAGTGACCTTTGGTGAAGATCAAATCACTGAAGTGAGTGCAACCAAGCCTTCAAGCAGTGGTATTGCCCGCTTAGAGCCGATGTTAATTGGTGGTATTTATCCTCAGCACAATGAAGACCGTGTGCTGATTAAACTTGATAAAGTGCCTAAGCCTTTAATCCAAGCTTTAATTGCTACCGAAGACCGTAATTTCTATCAGCATCATGGTATTTCGATTCGTGGTACAGCACGTGCCATTGTGAGTAATGTCACAGGTGGTAAACGTCAAGGTGGTTCGACCCTCACTCAGCAATTGGTGAAAAATTTTTATTTATCGCCTGAGAGAACCATTAAGCGTAAGGCCAACGAAGCCTTAATGGCCATGCTGATTGAACTTCACTATGACAAAGATGAAATTCTTGAAGCTTATTTAAACGAAGTGAACTTAGGTCAAAACGGTAACTATTCCATCAATGGTTATGGTTTAGCCTCACAATTCTATTTTGGTTTACCCCTACGTGAACTAAATATTGCTCAGCAGGCTTATTTAGTCGGTTTGGTACAAGGCCCGACCCTATTTAATCCGTGGAAAAACCCTGAAGGTGCGATTAAACGCCGTAATATTGTGTTAAACAATATGGTAGTGATGGGCTATTTAACTCAGGAACAATATGAAACTGAGTCAGCGCGTCCATTAAATGTCATTACTAAACCAACATTGGGCCCTTCTCGCTTCCCTGACTATATGGATATCGTGCGTCGTCAATTGCGTACCGAATACCAAGAAAGCGATTTGACCAATCAAGGTCTGCGTATTTTCACCGCGATGGACCCGATTGCTCAAACTCGTGTACAAACTGCATTTAAAGAATCTGTGGCACGTTTAAGTAATGCCAATCCAGCACGCTTGAAAGAATTACAAGGCGCGGTACTGGTGTCTCATCCTGAAAATGGTGAATTGGTTTCAGCAGTCGGTTCAACGCAGGACTTTACTGGCTTTAACCGTACAATGGATGCTAAACGTCAAGTCGGTTCATTGCTAAAACCTGTGATTTACCTCAGTGCGATAGAATCAAACCGTTATAACTGGGCGAGTCAAATCGAAGACAGTCCTATCAGCATTCAAAGTGATGGCAAAGCTTGGACACCGAAAAACTATAGTGGTGGTGCACATGGTGTCGTACCAATGGTCGATGCCCTATCAAACTCTTATAACCTCTCTGCGGTACGCTTAGGTCAAGAGTTCGGTATGTCGACTTTTATTAACCATCTGAAAAAGTTTGGTGTGACTTCTAATATTCCAAGCTACCCTTCGATTTACCTTGGTGCTATCGATATGTCACCGATGGAAGTGATGAGTGTGTATGGCAACTTTGCAACCGGTGGCTTCAAATATCCAGTGAAAGCTATTCGTTCAGTGGTCGATGCCAATGGTCGTTTATTAGATCGTTATAGCTTAACGGTACAACCGACTATTGCACCTGATGCAGCCTTTATCTTGAACTATGGTTTACAACAAGTCATGAGTTCAGGGACAGGCCGTTCTGCTTATGCATCATTACCAGCTTCACTCAAACTTGCAGGTAAATCAGGGACAACAAATGATACGCGTGACTCATGGTTTGCAGGTTATTCAGGTAATTATTTAAGTGTGGTTTGGTTAGGTTTAGACAACAACAAAGTTACAGGCTTAACGGGTTCGTCAGGAGCACTTCCGGTTTGGACCAATGTCATGAAGCAGTTACGTCAAAAGCCAGTTAATTTACGTCAACCAGACAGCGTACAGTGGCATTGGTTAGACCGTTATTCAGGTAATTTATCTGCACAGCATTGTACAGGTGCGATGTATATTCCTCTGTCGCGCAACTCTATTCCAAATCAAGCGACGGCATGTGGTTCGACACAATATGAAGTAGAACCTTACACAGTTGATACTGAAGAGACGCAGCCAACTCAGGAACAAAATGATAGTTTAGGTGACTACATTCGTGAAAGTGATGTCGATAATGATCAGGGTTCATCTGATCAACCTCGCATCATCTCAAGTGGAGAGTATACAAATTAAATTGCAAAACATTAAAGTTTTAAAAACGTTCAGTATTCTGAGCGTTTTGACGATCATTTTGGCTGGTTGCCAAACCATAGTCGAACCTGAGCAAAAGCCGCCTGCTCCACCTGAAAAAAAGGCAGATATCCATGACTCTTCTGGGGTCATTATTACGCCATATGACCATCCAGAAATTAAACGTCAACGCATCGTTATTCCTGAGCAGAAAACCCAAATTCAAAAGTTTGATGATGGTCGTGACTTACCTGCATTCAAAAAATTGATGCAAACTACGCAAACCGCTTATGCCAATGGAAAATGGAATGAAGCTGAAAGTGCTGCAACTCAAGCACAGCGTTTGGCACCACAATCTGCGGAAACTTTTTTATATTTGGCAATGATCGCCAATCGAAAAAATCAACCTGCGAATGCAGAATCGTTGGCACTGCGTGGATTAAGCTATGCTCAAACCAAGCCGATGAAACAACAGCTTTGGAATGTTGTTTTAAAAGCTGGTCAAATGCAAAAGAAAAGCAGCACCATTCAAAAAGCACAACAAGCAATTAAAGCTCTTTAAGCACCCCGTAAAAAAGCTTGATCTTAATTGAGATCAGGCTTTTTTATTTAAAACATACTAAAAGTAAGCTTATTTCCAATAGTTACTTTAAGTCTAAAATATCGACTTTAAATACAAATTTAATTCAATACACACTTTAATTTAAAAACTGCGAATACCTGCCACCCCATAAGCATGATGTTGCTGTGAAATAGACAATAATTCAGGACGCATGCCACCTAAAGCAAAAACAGGGATTTCTATGCCTCGTGCAATCTCAGAAAAATGCGCCCATCCCATACCTTGCGCCTCTGGATGACTTTGTGTCGCCAGAACTGGGCTCATAAAAATAGCCTCACAGCCAATTTTTTGCGCATGCAGCGCAGAAACTTGATCATGACAAGCTGCGATATAGCGCTTCCCAAGCTGTAAATCACCTTTATTTTTTTTCAGCAATTGGTGCTGCTTAAGATGTAAAGCCGAAATATGTGCTTGCACCTCTGTAGAGAGTAATGACCATAGATCTTCATTAATTATCAGTTGTTTTAAAATCACGGTAGGTAATTGATTTAATGCCTCTGCATTTTCTGCGCTGGCATCGACTCGCCAATAATACAACAGCGTCTCTTTAAGCGTTTCAAGTGTTGGTAAATCGGCGGTGATTTTGATCTGTTGCTGCCAATATAAACGCTGCAAAATAGCTTGATTGGCCTTTGGAAAATTCAAACTCATGAGTTGTTGACGCGAATACCAGGCCCATGGCTTTTGGATTTCATTCAGCAACGCATGCGGGACGGTGGCATGAAATAAATGTAATTTCACAATGACATCATCATATTCATGTTGAATAAAATCAAAAGCATGCCAGTCATGTAAACCAATTCCAACCTCTTCAAAAATTTCACGACGACAAGCCTGTTCAGGACTTTCACCCTGCTCGACTTTACCGCCCGGAAACTCATGTTTATTGCCCTGATGTTGTTTTGCTTCACGCCAACCCACCAGTACTTTGTCTTGATGCAATAAAATCGCAATGGCGACATCGATTTGCGGTTTAGACATAGTTCCCTGCTCTCTACTCTGTTCCAATTGATATCTAAGTGTAAGCAAATTTATCTTTTTTATAAAATCCTAAAATTACCGTTGACAGGCCTATTCGATAATGATTATCATTTAAACCATTCAGAAATACACCACGGAGTCGACGGAATGAACGCACCATTTAGCCTTTTTACTCGTAGCAATGAAGCACACCACTCACTGCCAATGCTACATTCAAACAACCTTTTTGCTTTAGGACGTGAAATTCGCATTATGCATGCAGGTGAAGAATATCGACTACGTTTAACACGAAATAATCGCCTTATTTTGACCAAATAATTTCTGATAAAAATAATAATTATCAGCGCAATAAAAATAATCGTGGACACAAGCAGTAAGCCATTCGCTTACTGCTTTTTTAAGTTTTGTACTTAGTTAAATTAAGTTTTATAGCTACTCAAACTTAATTTAAATCGCAACACTCATCTTCCTCTCACAACACTCTTTCGCTAAATTCCTTAGAGCAAATCGTGTTTTTAACGGATTGGAAAAGTGAGTTGTACCTTTAAGCCACCAAGTTCAGATGCATCCACATTTAAATGGCCTTGATGTAACTGTACAATTTTTTGGGCAATTGAAATACCTAAACCTGAACCTTGCGTCTTCGTTCCCAATACACGGTAAAATCGCTCGCCAATGCGTTGCAATTCTGCGACTGTCAGTCCCGCACCTTGATTTTCAATCGTCCAAACCGCCTGCTGTGCTGTTACCGTTAAATCAATCTTTACCTGTCCTTGCTCAGGACTATAGCGAATTGCGTTATCGACTAAATTGCGTAGACAGCTAAACATCAACTCTGGGTTCATAGCAAACTGTACAGACTGGGTCTGTAGCTTCAATTCGATCTGTTTTTCTTCAATAAAAGGCTGTAAAGCGTCAAAGACTTGTAAACTCAGCTGTTCTAAGTCTTCTTGTTTTTTATCTAATTGCTCCGATTGCGTCGGGTCGAGCCGTGCCAAAATCAGTAGATTTTCCAACACGCGCGTTCCTCGATTAACATCGTGCTGTATGCTCAATAAATCCTGCTGAATGTCGGGATATTTTCGTTTTAATACCTGAAGTCGCATTTGAATCGCAGACAGCGGTGAGCGTAATTCATGTGAAGCATCGGATGTAAAGCGTTGTTCCGCCTCTAAGGCTTGATCTAATCGACTTAATAAAAAATTCAGCTGTGTTTGGATCGGCTCTAGTTCTTGTAATACAGGTTCAGGTAAGACAATGGCTTGTAAGTCATCTACATTTTTTTCAGCGATTTGTTTTGAAAAAAGCTGTAAAACTTTCAATTGACGTTTAATCAAAATATGCAGTAATAGCCATTGGATCAACCAGACAATCAACAGAATCCCTGCATAGCCTAGTACGCTTTGCAGCGTTTCTCTGAGCCGTGTTTTCATCGGTTGAATGATTTGTACGCTTAATCCATCGTCCTGAAGTGCATAGCTACGCCAAAGCGCGCCTTCTCTCCATTGATAATGCAACCCTTGTTTTAAATTGGGCTGATGTTCAAATGCTGTGTGTTGTTCCGATGTGGTTAAGACTTGCGACCCTTGCATGAGTTGATATTGCATATCAAACTCTTCACTCAGCTCATCTATTTGTTCGTCTTGCTTCAGCGTGAGATCAGTAGCAGTGAGCATGTCAGCCACTTCGTCCATCAGGGCATCATGTACACTCATGATGTGATAAAGACCAAATCCCAACATCAGACACAGGGAGATTGCTCCCGCCCAAATTGCACTGAGCAGTGAGGTTTTAATCAGTTGCGACTGTAAGGAAATGCTTTTTTTATCACTCATAGACTTAACTTTGTTGTGGAAGATTCATGCGATAACCCAAACCTCTTAAGGTTTTGATGTAATCACTGCCAATCTTCTTACGCAATTGGTAAATAAAAACTTCGATCGCATTACTTTCAACTTCATCCCCCCAAGCATAGAGTGATTCTTCGAGTTGGCTACGCGTCATAATATGCTCAGGATTTAACATCATCTTATGCAAGATTTGATATTCACGCGATGTCAGCGTAATCAATTCCGCATTTTTACGCAGCGTTTTGGCTTGTACATCTAAACTTAAATCCCCGAAAGTCAGAGAATTATCACGCTGTTGATGATGCAAGCGTAATTGGGCACGTACCCTTGCTGACAACTCTTCCAAGCTAAAGGGTTTTACCAAATAATCATGAGCACCCAGATCTAAACCTTCTACACGATCTGCAATACTGTCCCGAGCAGTAATGAATAAAACTGGTGTAAGCGGATGCAACTGTACGATACGTTTTAAAATTTCATCACCAGTTACTTTTGGTAAGCCACGATCTAAAAGTATGCAATCATATTGATGTTGTTCTAAAGCCAAAATAGCGTGATCGCCGCGATCAACCCAATCGACACTGTAGCCATCCATTTCAAGCCATGTTTTTATACTGTCTGCTTGGGAAGCATCATCTTCTGCCAATAAAATTCGCATCTTACCTACCCTATTTCTATGGTCACGACTTCAGTGTATCGAACTTTTGCTCATATCTGCTCATAACATAAAAAAACCACAGCAAGCCGTGGTTTTTTTCATGGAGCAGCACTGTAATGAATAACAGGCTAAATTAAAATTTTACTTGATCGACATCAACTTCAACGCGTTTCGTCGGTTTGTAATCAATGTCGATTTCTCCAATGAGCGTTACCGGTGTTTTAGCTGAAATTGCTTTGCCTTGCCAAAGTTCATCATCAATATCCACTGTAATGCTGCCTGTGCTATCGCGGAACTGATATTTTTCATCACCCATCGATTTTACAACATAACCTTTCAATTGAACTTTACTGTCATCTTTTAAGCCTAAGGCATGTTTCACAGATGTGGTTTTCATCGGTGCAACAGCTGTTTGATTAACTGCTGTATTCGCGACTGCAACCGATGCCACACCTGCAAATGTTAAACCACATACCAATTGAGTGAATGTTTTCATCTTCGGTCTCTCTTACTTTGTCTATTTCGATAGCGCTATTTAAACAAAGCAAGATGAGTCGAATCTTAAGCTGCAAAGACGTTTTTATTTATTTGATCGAACCATTAGTTAAGCGGTACGACACGCAGAACTTCTTCTAAAGTCGTCACCCCTGCAAGTACTTTACGCGCACCTGCAATTCGTAATGGTTCGACATGCTCTTTACGTGCCTGTGTACGTAATTGGGTTAAATCTGCATTGGCACCAATCAATTGCTTGGTTTCAATACTGAGCGGCATAAATTCATAAATCCCCACACGGCCTTTATAACCCGTTTGACGACATTCATCACAGCCCACCGCCTCGTAGACAAAATCAGGCATTTGAATCGCATAATCAAAGGTCAAATGTTTCCACTCTTGTTCATTGATAAAAGTCTCACGCTTACAATGTGGACAGAGTTGACGAACTAGACGTTGTGCCAGAACCCCTAAAATGGTCGCTGCCGTTAAAAAAGGCTGAATCCCCAGATCATGTAATCGAGTCAAACTGGATGGTGCATCATTGGTATGTAAAGTTGAAAGCACCAAATGACCTGTTAATGCAGCTTGGATCGCCATATTTGCCGTATCATGATCTCGGATCTCCCCGACCATGATAATGTCAGGGTCTTGACGCATTAAAGCCCGTACACCATCGGCAAAGCCCAGATCAATCCCTGTATTCACCTGCATTTGGTTAAAGCTTGGCTCTAACATCTCAATCGGGTCTTCAATGGTGCAGACATTCACTTCTTCAGTTGCTAATTGTTTGAGCGATGAATAAAGCGTGGTGGTTTTACCTGAACCCGTCGGACCGGTCACTAAAATAATACCGTGACTATGACTGGTTAATGCTTTCCAATCATCCAACAGACGCCCTTCAAAACCGAGCTGTTGGAAGCTACGTACCAAGACTTCAGGGTCAAAAATACGCATAACCAACTTTTCACCAAAGGCCGTTGGCAGCGTCGATAAACGTAGCTCAGTTTCTTGTCCTTTGGGTGTACGGGTTTTTAAACGTCCATCTTGCGGCTTACGCTTTTCCGCCACATTCATCCGACCTAAGATCTTAATTCGCGAGACCACGGCTGTCAGGGTATTTGCGGGCATGTTGTAGATGGTATGTAATACCCCATCGATACGAAAACGCACCTTTCCTGTATCCTTACGCGGCTCGAGGTGAATATCACTTGCACCTTGTTCGAAGGCAAACTGTAAGACCCAATCGACAAGCTTCACAATATGCTGATCATTGGCATCTGGATTTTGTGTATCACCTAATTGTAATAGCGCTTCAACGCCTTTATTTTCACGGTCATAACTCGATGATTTTTGCGAATTACTGACCGCACGACTCACTTGGTAATATTCAACCAAATATCGCTGTAGTTGATCTGGACTGAGTAATACACGCTGAATCTTGCGTGGTAATACCGTTCTTTCTAAATTGGCAATCCATTCATTTTTATAAGGTTGATCCGTTGCAATCAACACATGCTCATTTTGTAATTCCACCGCTAAAATGCGATTTCGTACTGCAAATTCCTGCGACATAATGGCTGTCAGTGCAGGCACATCAGCTTTTAAAGGATCGATAATATAAAACGGTACACCTGACTTTTCTGCCAACCATTGACAGAGTCTATTAAGTGTTAAGGTAGACTGCGGATGACTCTGATCGACTAAATTAAAATTGGCAATCCATTGTAAAGGATGCCATTTCAACTGCTCACGCTGACGGTGCGTGGTTTGAATCAGCATTTTGTCCCGTTCAGTAATACGTCCATCTTTTTGTAATTGGTCTAAACACCAAGAAGTGTCAATTTCAAAATTAAAAGTCATTGTTCTATGTTCCCCAAACATAGGTTCACTATAACAAAACCAGCTGATTAAAACGCAATATTTTTTACTTAAATTATTAAGAAAAATTTAACTTAAATCATTAATTTTAATTAGTTAATTTTTAACATTCCCTTTTTTATGTTTTTCTATACTATATGCAACAGTCACAAATAATAGTGACGTAATTCATAATTTATTAAAGAGGGTAACATGAAATTTAAAATTTTAAGCCTAGCCATTTTTAGTTCCTTAATTCTAAGCGCTTGCGGCGGCGGCTCTTCAGACAATAGTTCTACTTCATCTGAAACTGGATCAGGAAATGGAGCTGAAACTAGTTCCGAAAATAATAAATGGTCAATCTACTCATCATCATATTGGGATGGAAGCGACAATTTATTCGAAAAAACACATTTCAATATTCAAAATAATACTATTTATTTCAATGTTGATTATTTAAGCAATAACAATGAAAATTATGACTTGAAATGGATAATTTCTGATTATTTAACAGACGAAGGCCTTTATACACCAGTGCTGAACAAAACCGAATATGGTTATAAATTTGCCAATTTAATTTCTAAAAATGATAGCCAATGGATTTTCACACCAGCATCTAGTCAAAACTTCAATGGTCTGAAACTGACTCAAAATTTCGAAGTGGTAAATTTAACAGGTAAAGAAATTGGCTATTACGTAGACACATTTAATTATCTTTCAGGTGCAGATACTACGTTAGCAACGAAGTTGGGCACATTCCCTAGTTTCTATTATTCAAAATTAAAAGGAAAAACTTTTCCTCAAGGTTCAACTTGCTTAAGACTGAAAACATCATCAAGTTCAAAAAATTATGTTGAACTCCTTGGTGACAACATTAATGGTTTTGATCCTACTGAATATTTAGATGACGGTTATACCATCCAAAACATAGCTTCTTATCCAGTTTATATTTCGAAAAATCAACCTGTAAATTATGATTTTGATGCTTATGTGCAGTTTAATCAAAATTATCGTTATGGCTCATACTATAAATCAGGGACCACTTACACATTGGCTAATGATATTAAAGACTATCAAGCTGACTTAGATGAGGCGATTCAAAATTATGGAAAGGATAGCCTGGAAGCAAAAGTTGAAACTAACTATGTAGAAGCAATCAAAAATGAATGCTCGCTATTTAACAATATCGCTAGTACTGAAATTGATAAATACTCTAAATTAAAGTAATTCGATTTCAAAAAAGATCAGGTTTAAAACCTGATCTTTTTAACTACTTAGAATTTCGTGTACGACTATTTTATTAGTGTCTACGCAAAAACGCACATTACAACCGCCAAACAACATGCCATATATACGTTCAACATCATGCTGATAAGCAGGACGTGGATCTAAACTCAATACTTGTTCCAGTTCTGCTGTTAATTGTTCGGTTAAATTGCCATTATTCAAAAATACCTGTTTTTGTTGCTCAGCGTGCTCTGACCAAATCACAGATTTTCTTTCTGGCTCATCCTGCGCATAACCGCTTTGCGCATCCATAACTGCATCTGAATATTGAATATAGGGTTTGATATCTAAAATTGGTGTTCCATCCAACAAATCACTACCGACAACATAGACACGTACCGATTTTCCGACTTTTTTCACCCCTTTGAGCTGCACAACCGACAAGCCCATAGGTGACGGTCGGTACATACTTCGTGTCGCAAATACCCCGATTTTTTGATTACCACCTAAACGCGGAGGACGAACTTGCGGACGAAATTTTGTCGAATCTGCATTTTTATTTTCATGAAACTGCCAAATCAGCCAAAGATGACTAAAATCATCAATCCCTTCGAAAGCCAATAAATCGTTATAAGGTTCCACCATTTCAATATAAGATTCGACTTGCACCAAATTCGGCTGACGTGGAATACCAAATTTTTCTCGGTAGGGAGATTTCATATACCCGATAATTGGCATTTTAAGCTCAGACATAATCACTTTTTCTGATAAGTTCAATTAAATATATTCAGTTTATCGAGAATGATTTTAGATTAGAATAGTAAGCTGTTCTAATTTGATAATTTTATTGAGACCTTTAATGGCTGCTTTTAACGTCGAAAAGATTACTCACGTCCACCATTGGAATGACACTTTATTCTCTTTTAAAACCACTCGCGATACTGCGTTACGTTTTAAAAACGGTCAATTTGTGATGATCGGCCTTGAAGTAAATGGTAAGCCTTTAATGCGCGCTTATTCTATTGCAAGCGCAAACTATGAAGAAGAATTAGAGTTTTTCTCTATTAAAGTTCCAGATGGTCCTTTAACGTCTATTTTACAAAAAGTAAAAGTTGGCGATGAAATTTTAGTATCTAAAAAACCTACAGGTACGTTGGTTCTAGATGACTTAAACCCTGGTAAAAACTTATACCTACTTTCTTCAGGTACAGGTCTTGCACCGTTCCTTTCTGTAATTCGTGACCCTGAAACTTACGAACGTTTTGAAAAAATCATCGTTGTACATGGTACACGTTTCATTTCGGAATTGGCTTATCAAGATTTAATCTTAGATGAAATTCCTAACCACGAATTCTTTGGTGAATTAGGCGCGAAAGAAAAATTGGTTTACTACCCTACGGTAACTCGTGAAGAATTCCATACTCAGGGCCGTGTAACTACTGCCATTGAATCTGGTCAACTTTTCGAAAAAATTGGTCTTCCACGTTTCAACCCTGAAACTGACCGCGCAATGCTTTGCGGTTCACCTGCATTCCTAGACGACGTTGCTGCCCTGCTTGACCAGCACGGCCTGAAAGAATCTCCTAAGATGGGCGTTCTAGGCGACTACGTGATCGAACGTGCATTCGTTGAAAAATAATTAGCTGTAAATTAAAAAGCGCATCTCATCATGCGCTTTTTTTTTATCTATATGCCACTAATGACTGATACAGCTATTTTTCTTCTTTTACCTTCAATTCATCAATAATTTTTGCTCTCCACTCTAAACCTTTCTCAGTAGCATCAGGTAATTCATTCGATAAATTAATTTCCACACTGTCATCTGGATATATATGTACAGCTAAATATTTTTTATCTTTTAAATTTTCATTCGTCAATGTGGGGACATTGGTTGCAATATGCTTTTTAGAGCTATTACCTTCTCCCCATTTAATATATTGAGCTCCTGTTATCACTGCTGATCTTTTCGTTCCACTACCTAGCCCTCCACCTAGCTCCTCTCCATTTAATTCAACAATATAAGGAATATAACTTGCATCATAACCATAAGATGTTGTCGTCAACACATAAGTTTTTGTTGAATGAGTATTACACCCTATTAAACTCATTGCTGAAAGCATAATAAACATTAAATTCGTTTTTAAAACTTTCATCATTATCCTTTAAAAAATATTGGGTTTTAATTTATTTAATTAAAAATAATAATCAAAGAAAATTAAAAATATTATCCATTAGAAACGAATAACCAAAAGGAAATTTTATCCTATTTATCACCATCAAGCTGCCAGTACACATACCCATCCATTCCAACATACCTCGAATGGCATCTACTTATTCAGTCAGATACCAAATCGTAAGACCCCAAGGGTTATCTTTAATCTCAGGCATATCTTCTCCTTGATTAAAATGGCGTTTTTCCATGTTATTCGCAGGACTATACCATTCACCTGTTTTAGGGCAAATTTAACCAAATCTTTTGGATAAATCATATGTGTTATTTCGCTATCATTTATCAACACACATCAGACAACACAAATCATTTCAGCTTCGATCAGTAAACTTGCCCCCTTCATTTGCGACTCTTTCAATCAAGTACCAATCTGTTTTCTCATAATATGTTTCATAAGTTTCTGGATCTATTGTAGTGGGAATTACACTACCAAAACCTCTATCATCTTCATTACTATGAGCCATAAATTCTATTCGGTTCGGCACAAATTCGGAAATATATAAATCTGTTATCGCAACTTTTTCATTCGATTTTACTTTAATACTTTGATTTATACGATAAATGGGATATGACACAGGAATATTAATTTTTGAAATATCAAATATTTCATCAACAATACTTTCTTGATTCCAATACGTTGGATAGGTATTTTCAATAATGAATGCCTCGGCCTTAGCCTTTGTATAAAAATCCCAACATTCTTTCACATTTTCATGAGGTAGTTCATCCATCCATTTTTTTGAAAACTCACTCATACCTTTGTCATTCGATCGAATCTCTGATGCGCAATCTAAATATGTTAGATCGCCTTCTTTTATTCTTATATAAGCAAAATCTAAAGTATCCATGGTTTTTCTTAAAAGCGGTAAAACCGTCCCTCCCCAATTGATGTCAACTTGCTCTGGCATTGGAAAATCCAGATAATTATAGGGTAGATTTCTCATATAAACGACAAACAGCAATTCCAAACGATCTAAAAAAGATTGATAGTTATTTCTCATGCTATAAAAAAATTCTTTAGAACTAAAATGTTCTAATAAATATAAAAATTTAGGATCGATTTTAAAATTCATATTCAGCCTAAAATTAATGCCCCGAAGGGCATGTTTTATTTATTCCTCACCATTAAAATACCAGTACACTTCACCCCAATCTGTTCCAGAAAGTGTTGGTAAGATTTCACCTCTTAACACATGAACGCGTGAATCCACTTGTACTGGGGTTGTCCAATAGCCCGTTTTTGGGGATTTTTCGCCAGCTTTGACTTTTATTACAGTTAGATTCTCTTGGGTTACTTCAGATTGAGTATTATTTTTACGAGCCCATGCAACTATATCTTTAGGATAGAATAAATGCTTGTGTAGAGGAGTGTCATCCAAATCTAGTAAATAAACAAGAGCTGCTGCTTCAAAAGACCAATAACCACAATATTTTAGTTCTTCTGCAGGCTCTAGATGACTATTAAACCAAAGTGCATTTTTATTCATTTGATACCAATCAGCTAAGTATTCATCTAAATATTTAACAGCAGTTTCTTTATTATTTTTAACTAGCACATTATCAATCACATCACATAATTTTGAATAACCTAATGCAAATAAATTTCCTTCGTTAAATGTTGGATGTGAAGGATCATTAAGTTTAAAAAATTTATTAATAACCTCATCTTCACACGTATGACTTTCACCCTCACCATTGACTAATGAATGTATACGATCAAACAAATCATTTCGATTAAATAAAAAAGCCAGACCAAGTATATTTAACGTTTCATTTTGAGTTGGAATGACAGAAGGTTTTTTTGACTTATGGAAGATAGCTAAGGCTTCAGATTGTTTTTCAAAGCCTTCTATAACTTTTTCAAATAAGGGTATAACTTCCCCTATAGATTTTCCTGCTGTGTATACAAGGTAAAGTAGAAAAGAATAATCATGTGTTATTAAATTCCATCTTCTTTTTTCGCCGCAATTATACTCATCATCCTCAAATGCATCACTTTCTTTCTAAAAATCAACGTCTTCTATATAAAAATCATAGGCACTTTTATAATAGTCTTCAGTTAGAAAAATCTGTCTTTTATATTTATCGAAACTCATATTAATCCTAAAATTAATGCCACGAAGGGTATGTTTTATTTATTCTTCACAATCAAACTGCCAGTACACATCCCCACCCATTCCAAAATGCCCCGAATGGCATCTATTTATTCAGTTAGATACCAAATCGTTAATCCCCAAGGGTTATCTTTAATCTCAGGCATATCTTCTCCTTGATTAAAATGACGTTTTTCCATGTTATTCGCAGGACTATACCATTCACCTGTTTTAAGGCAAATTTGACCTGCTTCGCATTTTAATGTTTTTGTACTTGGATTACTTATATCCTTCTCGCAAGGTACAAATTCTCGGGCAAATTTAACCAAATCTTTTGGATAAATCATATGTGTTATTTCACTATCATCTAAATCTAGCAAATAAACGTAAGCAGCAGCTTCTATAGCCCAATAGCCAAAATAACCTCCATTTTCCATTTTATGTAAGTCATACCATGGAGCACTTTCAAATGCGGGATACCATAATTTCAAATATTCCTGTATATCCCGAATACTCTCTTGTTTAGTATCTCTATATTTACTAAAAATTAATGGGCGATATGGATTATCAAAAAACCATTGATCCACATCATATCTATCTGCCAACTCAAATGATAAAAAGTCCTCATACAGTGTATCTAATTGGTCTGTTTGCTCATGGTAAATTTTGTCCTGCATCGCTGCAATACGAGGTAATAAGTCCCTTCTGTGTAATAGATAACACAGTCCTATCAACTGCATACATCTTTCGTACTCATCTATAGCTGTAAAATAAAATGGTGCCCAATCTTCATCCTCCTCGTCTTTGCGCAAGGCTATTGTATATTCTTCATATTTCGTAATTACATCTTCTAATTGAATTCTAAGTGTAGAAATATCAAACCCAGCAGTAAAATTTAGACTTAATAAATCATAAGAATGTAGTGATAAGTAATAATCTAATCTTCTTATATCAGATGGACTGTCTTCATATATTTTTTTACTTTCTAAAATTTCAATGGGTAATTCTTTTAAAAATATATTTACTCTATTGTAAACTTCATCTGTTAAAAATAATTGTCTTTTCTTTTTATCAAAAATCATTCTTATTCCAAAAATAATGCCCCGAAGGGCATAAATCATTCTTCACCATCAAACTGCCAGTACACATCACCCCAATCACTTTCAAAATCAGGGAATATATCACCTTGTTTAAAATATTGACGTGAGTTTTCTTTAGCAAAAGTATACCAATATCCTGCGTGAGGACATGGGCTACCGGCAATAACAATATCTATTCTTTCTGGTTCTTGAACTTCAACTTTCACTCGTTTTAATTCAGGCCAAGTGCTGTCTTCATCAAATCGTGCAATCCATTGCTTTGAACTTACGGCATCAAAACGTGGATTTGGATCATCTGACCACGCATCTAAAGTGGTCAGTTTTAAGTTATCACAACGTATCGGTTTAATTAGTTCATTTGCCATCACCAATAAATCAGGAACACCTTCTTCAACTGGATAAAGTGAAAGCTCTCCCAAACGTATCCATAAGCTGTATTTTGTTGAATCTTCTAGGTCTATAATTTTAGTAATTTCAATTCGTGGATCATCCAGTTTTTCACGAATTTGTTCTTCACTCAAGCCTAGTTTCTCTAGCCAGTAGGGAGAAAGTAAAAAGCACCATGTTGGGGTACGAATACCGCCACCTAAACCATCCCGATCTTCTGCAATAAACATATTTTCATGAGAAAACTCCATACCAGGATGATCAATATCGAGCCCGTAAAAATAATCCGTGAAAGTCCGTTCAACTGTTTCAAATTCAGGAGAAACAAATGCAAATTGACTTGTGTTTCCAATTTCATATCCACTATATGCTTGAATTGGGTTAAGCATTTCTAGACATTTTTGAACAAATGAGTACCAAATATCTTTATTGGATCTATACCATTGATCACCAAAAGTTAATTTTAGACTAGAATAGCGCTCACTAGAGTCTCTAATCTTTGCACTTAAAGCCCAACGTGGACTTTGATCTTGAGATTGTGCAGATGTTGCACCTAAATAGTAAATGAAATATTTTTTATAAATTTTTGCCATTTCAGCTGATATTTCTTCACGACTTCTAATCCATGAAATTGCCTTTTTCCAAACTTCAGTATCACATCGAAATCTTAAATGAAATGGCTTATCAATTATTTCGAATTCAAATTTCTCATAAATATCAATTACTTTTATCAAAAATTCTTGCGCATTTGTTTTTTTTGATCAATATAAAATGTAATATAAGGGCAAACTCCGAACTCTTTTTTTTCTTCCCCATAAATTATTGATGTATCAAGAGGAATATCTCGAACTAATTCTTCTATTTCCTCATCATTTAAATAAACTTGTGCTGTGCTCATAAAATATTCTTTTAATTAATACTTCTTTTTTTAGAGATCCAATATTATCAAGTCCCGAAGGCATAAATTACTCTTCACCATCAAACTGCCAATACACATCGCCCCAATCACTTTCAAAATCAGGAAAAACATCTCCCAAGTTAAAGTATTGACGTGAGTTCACTTTAGCAACTGTAAACCAATAACCCTGTTGAGGACATTTTTCCCCAGCTTTAATTGAAAATTTATTATGATTTTCAAGAAAATTTATTACTGAAGTTTTGAGCTTGAATTTGTGATAAAATTCAACCAAATCTTTAGGGTAATATAAGTATTCATGTAAGACAGTATCATTCTCTATCTCTAACAGAATAACAGCGCACGCTGCTTCAAAAGCCCAGTATCCATAATAGCCACCTTCTGATTTATGAGTATCATGCCAAGGCGCACCTGATAAATCTTTGTACCAATTCTTTAAAAACTTACGGACAAAAGCTAAAGAAATTTCATTATCTTGATTTGAAAAGGCTTCACATAATAATAAGTAAGGTTTTGGTACTAATACTGTTGAACAATCATATCTATTTTCATCTGAAAAAGATAAATACTCTTCAATTAGCCAATCTTGAGCAACATTTTCTCTCATTTCTCCGTCAATTAATTTCGCAACTCTAGGTAGCAAATCCTTTCGGTGGAGTAAATAACACAAACTGATTAACCAAATACATGGACAATAGCCATCAATAGTAAATAATTCAAAAACTGGTAAGTTTATATTTTTATGATAACTTCTTAATTTACTTCCATATTGCTCATAATAGTCAATAACTATTTCAATTTGGCTTCTAATAAAAGGTAAACTATTGCCAGCTGTATATTCCAATATAAGCAGATTTAAATAGTCCTCTGCTACGATAGCATAAGAGTATACCCATCTTTCTTCTATTGAATCACCAACACCTGTAGGATTTACTTTAAAAGTTTCAATAGTGTTCAGAGTTTCCGCCTTTAATGTTTCATACATTTGAGGTGTAAGAAATTGTTGTCTTTTTATATTAACTAAATCCATTTTATGCCCAAAAACTGCCCCGAAGGGCATATTTTCACTTATTCTTCACCGTCAAACTGCCAATATACATCCCCCCAATCACTTTCAAAATCAGGGAATATTTCCCCTTGTTTAAAGTATTTACGAGTGTTTTCCTTGGCTACACTGAACCAATAACCTGATTGAGGACATTTTTTACCTGCTTGAATTGATACTTTTTGATATTTAGTTAGGAGGTCAATTTCAGCACTACTAGGTTTAAATGTACGATAGAACTCTATTAAGTCTTTAGGATAATAGAGGTATTCATGAAATTCTTTATCATTTTCTATTTCTAATAGAATAACAGCACAAGCTGCTTCAAAAGCCCAATATCCATAATATCCACCCTCTGATTTATGGGTATCATGCCATGGAGCTCCAGATAAATCTTTATACCATTTTTTTAAAAATTTGTTTAAATGCTTGAATGAAACTTTATTATCTTGGGTCACAAATGCATTGGATAACTCAAAATAAGGATTTGAAAAAAGGACATCTGAACAATCAAAACGGTTATCGTCATTAAAAGCCAAAAATTCCTCTACAATCCAATCTTTCCCTCCATTTTCTTGATCCTCTCCATCAACAAGGTTAGCTACCAACGGTAGTAAATCAGTTCTTTTTAATAAATAACAAAGGCTGATAATCCATATATATACACAATAGTCATCTAAAATTTCGATGTCAAAAACACTAAAATTATTATTTTTATAATAGGCTCTTTGTTTTAAAGAGAGTTCCTTGAATAATTCAATTACTTTATCAAATTCTAAGCGTAAATACTCAATCGGTTTACCAGCAGTATAGTCCAAAATAAGCAAATCAAACTGATATCTAGACGCTATCGAATAAGAGTCTATCCATCCTGCTTCGATATCATCATCATCATTTGATTCACTTAAAAAACTTTCTATGGCGCTGACAAGCTCACTCCTTGTAGATTGATAGTAACTTTCATCTAAAAATTGTTGTCTACGATTAAACTTAAATTCCATCATAAATAAATTTCCAATTATTTATTATTAACAACGATACTAATGTCTTTATCAGTCCAAACCTTTGTAGCTGTATGAATAGAATGTTCTTTATCAGTTACTGTTTGTTTAGATAAGAATTTAATTAATGCAACAGCATGTTCTACTACCTGCAATCCACTAAAAAAAATAACATATCTTTCATATCTTCTTTTTTTCAATATTATTGGAGCTAGCTTAATTCCTACTGATTTAACAAGACGATTTGTTATCCAATGATGGCTCATTTGAACTACTTTTCCACTAGAATCTCTATATTTTTCGCCACCTAAAGTTAGATTACGATTAGTTGAACTAGTGTTAGTACGGTTTCTAGAAGTTCTGCCAGATCTTTGTTGTTGTTGAGGTATTGATTTATCAATACCATTTTTATCATTAGCATCACCTAATAAATCTCTAAGTGAAGCAGCAGGATTTTGGCTACATTTAGCCTCAATAATTGCATATGGTTTTGCGTCATTATTATTTTTCTTCCAAACTCCATCTATACCACGCCCTCTACTTTTAATAGAAAATAGATTTACCATTTCCCCATTATCATTCAATTTATGAGAGTTTTTCGTTCCTATCTTATCATGTGTTGAAGTTCCCCAGCCTTTAATTTCTTGGCAATAGTAATCTGCCATATGCTCACCTAGAATACCTTTAAATTTATTAGATAAATTAGTTATAGCTGTTTGGCCTATTGACGAATTATTGGTACTGTTAGATTTGCCCTGATTTGTATTGTTTGCTTTTTGTCCACCATTTGCTGGAGAATTTGGCTTATTTGTTTGGTTCTTAGAATTTTTATTTGCATCTGCTGAAGTTTTTCTACTTTTTATTAGCCAGCCATCAACTTCCTTTTTAAATTCTTGTAATTGTTTACCTAAATTTTTTCGAATCTGATCAACATTTTTACGAGCTTCAGGGCTTAGCTGATTTAATACTTTAGGGTTTGTCAGTATCTTATCCAAATTTTTTTGTAATGCATTTAGATCTAGACACTTACGTATCAATTGCTCAGGATCACCTTTCCCTAGTTTTCGGATACCATCTAAAATACTATCCATTGGTAAAGCGCCTTTTTTGACACTTTTTAATGACATTTTGACAGCATCCCCACCACCTGGAACTAAGCCAATTAATGCTGTAATAAGATCAAACCATCCAGCAGGGCTAGCTGGATTTGCAGATAAAATGATAATCGCTTTAATAATATCTCTCGCGTCTACCAATTGACCTAAAACAGGTACACACCCAATTACCGTCTCCGCTAAAATTGCCCAACCACCAGTACTTTCACCTTTAAAGAAAGTCATAGTGTCTTTTTTTAAACTTTGTAGCCATCCACCGGGAACAGAATCTACAGAACGTTTATATTTAGCGACAGAGCCCATTATTTCGCTCCATTCTGTAAGTTATTTGTAAGTTTTTGATATGCTTCTTCATCTAATAGTGACCAAATATCATCGTCAATAGTGTCTGTATCTTCAATTTCTGCATCTAGGTCATCGGGAATGTCTTTTTTAAACTCTGACGGATCTTCCCCATAATAAATTTCAGATTTTCCTTTAGGTACATTTTCTAATTTAGCGTACCCTTTATCATCTAAAGTACCTTCTCTGTAACTTCCATCTTCAAAAAAGACTTTAAAAGGAGCCCCTTTAACTGGTGATAAATCATCATAATGGTAGTTCAATTCCATCCAATTTTGCATTTCACCTAATAATGGTAAAGTAATATTTTTTGGTTGAGCCGTACTTCCACCTGTAAATAAATGCTGCCCGGCCTTAACCTCAAACTTTCCACCCGTGGTAGGGAATATGCCAGAACCATTAATCTTGAGCTGTGATCCGCCTCCAGTCAGGATTATTTCTTTAGGACTGGTGATATAAACTACATCTTCCGTGGAAATAATTTGAATACCTTTTCGGGCAATCAGATCTGCCCCATCTCCTTGGGCTTGGATTTCAACTTTGCCTTTGCCTGCATAAGCTCGTAAGCCTTCTTGTGCTGCAAATAGACTGATCTTGCTTTGTGCATGGGCAATTAAGGATTTTTGACTGCTGAGGTTGATGCTATCCCCTGCACTTTGGCTGATCTGTCCATCTGCTGAAAGATGAACATCTTCCTGACTACTTACAGCAATTGAGTTTGGTGCAGATAAAATCATTAAGGCTTGTTTAAAGGCATCCGCCTTTTCTTTACTGCCTTTTTCAATTTGTCCAAGAAAGTTTTTTAGGTTATCCAAGACTTCAAGTGGGTCAGTTTGTTGATTTTTCGCCACTTCACTTAAAGCTTTACTGCTGTTTAAGTTGGCTTCGATTTGATCTTTTGCAGCTTGTGCGTCGAGGTGCATTGCTGCTGCTTGTTGTTGTGGGTGTGTACTAACCAATAACCCTTGACCTGCACGCACCGCGCCCCATTGGTCGGTTCTCAGTTCAAAACCTTCGCCTCTTCCCTCACTTTCTGCGGTTTCTTTGGGATGACTGAGGTTCCCTAGGTTGAGCTGAGTGGCGCCATGGGTACTTTGTAATTGTGTTGAGATTTGTCCAGTCGTGTCATCAAAGCGAAGTTGTCCAAAGCCTTCACCTTGGACTTCCTTACTTTTTATTCCAGCCAGTTTTTTGGTGTCTGGCAGTTTGCCTTTACTATCAAATTGGGTTGGACTGCGCTGTGCTTCATGTATGCGCCCCACTACAAATGGTCGGTCAATATTACCGTCAAAGAAATCAATAACTACGATTTCATTAATGCGCGGTAAGAAGCGTGCGCCATAACCTTCACCTGCCCATGGAGTAAGTACATCGACCCATGCAGAATCCATATCATTGTCATTGCTGCCTGCACCACCATCATGGCTGTGATCATCACCACGGGTAAATAAGAAGCGGACTTTGATACGCCCCCATTCATCGACATGTATTTCTTCACCACTTGGCCCAACGACTTTAGCCCGTTGCGGATGGGTGCTTGGACGGTGTTCGAGTGGGTTATATGCAGGAACCGTCGCAATATTGCGGCGTTGTAATGTGAGCTGATTGGCCTGACGCTCGGCCTGTTCATGGATCGGTTTAATGTTCCACTGACTTTGTTCAATCAGTTGATTGACTTGTTCAGTAAGGTCTTTGGGTAAGTTATTTTGGTTATAGAATTTCTTTTCTGTGATTAAAAATTGTTTGTCTGCACCACTGTGTTGATCAATTTCTGGGTGTTCATTCAATTCAAACCAATAACCGACTTGTGTATCACGCACAGTCGATTGTGCATTGAATTTTTTCGATTGTAGCTCGTGATAGCGCGTTAGGTTTTGATTCAGTTTTTCAATCTGACTGTTTGATGAAGCGGTAGCTTGGTCTTCGCCTTTTAAGTCTTGCATCCATGCAGGGCTGATATGCCATGCTTGTTCCAAACTTAAACTGGCATTGTCTTGGCTTTGGCTATGCTGATGTTTGCTTTGAACTGAGCCTGCGCCTTCTTCTTGGCTCAGTCCATCGGCTTGCCAGCGCTGCACATGGACCGCAGTCGGTTGAATGCTACGTTCACCGATCAAGCTGGTGATGCTGTCTTGTTTTTCTGTGGCACTAGAGCGATGAAAGCGGATACTACGACGGCTGAGTGCTTGATATTGGCTATTGTCATCAATCAGGCGGAGTTTTTGTTTTTCAATTGGCGCTGAGGAATGTGGTGCTTTCAGCTGCGCTTCATCGATGAGCCAATTGATGCCTTCACTGCGCCAAAGACGCGTTAAAAAGTCATAATCGCTTTCATTCGACTGCATGATGAAAGGTCGTACATCATAGTTCTGACTTAAACCGCTTAGATCTAGCGTTAGACTGGCAGCAAAAAGCGGACTTTTGCTTTGCCATTCTTTAAAGAGAGTTTCACTGACATCGCGAACAGATTTGTTCATAAACACACGGCTGTTCCTGCGTTTATGCCACAGCGATGTTGCATCTTCTAAAGTGAGTTTATACAGCGTGAGTGAACCGTCACTCTGGCCTTGGGTGGCTTCGGTAATAATACCGGCGGTACGGAAGAGTTCGCCCTGATCGGTCACTTGATCAACGGCAACCTGTGCGCCAATAAATTGTTTTAGTGGAATAAGTGCATTGGTGGATAGGCAAATCAAAGTCGCTTGTACGCCTTGGTTTAAGATATGCTCCCCATCAATACGTTGAATAAAAAGCTCTTCATTCAACGCAGGGTTGGAAAATTGCACATGAATGGCACGTTTTTGGGCGGATAGACCCAATTGTTCTAATACAGCAAATATTTTGCCTAACATAATAAAAATTCTAAATTGTAATCATGGAAATAATTTTGCTGCTAGTTTAGTCAAATTCATCAATAAACTTAATGCTTAAAACCATAGAAGATGTTTCGTTATGTAAAATCCACGATTCAAAAATTCACTTAAAAATAAAAAGCGGAGAACCCACTCACTAATTACTTCTTGCATATAAAATATTCACCAAATGGTCTTAGACCATGTACTTGCACCCAACGAACAGCGTCATGCACGCAACTGTAAAAATAGTTTTATCGTCTAATTAACATCGAGCTTAATGATCAATTTTTTAATATTATCTTTAAAAATAGTGGATTAATTTAAACTTAAGCTAGATTAAAAAACACACAAACCTTTCTTTCCTGTCTTGTAATTCACCTAAGATCCCCTATAATTCAAAAAAACAGACAAGTCTGTCTATTTTGCTGCAAAAACCGAATGAATTTAGCATTCAGAGGGTAAAAATATAAATGAGAGAAAACGTATAAAACGTTCGAAAATCAAATCATTGACTTAAGCTAACAAAGTGAATGATTTGAACGCACAATTGTCAGCAAAGCGCGATTACCCCAAATAATCGCGCTTTTTATTTTCTTAGAATCTTAAGTCATGTGAAAAAATTGATTGTTAATCAATACAAATAAGTCGTCGCTAGATTTAAAACCTAAATGCCTACAAACAAATTTTTAAGCAGCCAATTCCAAACGAATTAAGGTTTCAACTCGCTTCCAATAATCTGCTAAATGCACTTGGTTGGGGTCAATTTGGGCTTGGATGGTCATGCCATCCAAAATACTACTCAGAAATGCAGCTAGTTGTTCAGTTTGCTGAATGCCCAGATTTTGTAAGGCAGTACTTAGTTTTGATTTGAGCCAATCTTTATAATCGATCGCAGGTTGTAATGACGAAGGATAAACTTTAGATATTTCTTCTACTGCTTTTTGAAACATACAACCATTGAAATCTGCAGTATGAAACCAAGCATCGTACCAAGCAAAAATGGTTTTAATATGCGAAAGATGGTCTTCTGGATCACATTCTGCAATAGCAGCTTCAAGTGATTCCTGTAAATTAAGATTTCGAATCACGAGACATTCTTCAATTAATTTGGCTTTAGAGGGGAAATATTTATAAAACGTCATTTTAGCAACGCCCGATTCCCCAATAATTCGATCTATACCAATCGAGTTATAGCTATAAGAATTGAAGAGTTGGAGCGCAACGTTAATGATGTCTTGCTTTTTCGACATTTAATTTACCTGATGCACCAATGGGGCCTAAACATAAAGCTTTCAAGGTAGAAAACCTAATTTTTAAACATGATTTTCGCGCGCTATTGTAAAGCATAACTTAATTGGAGTCTGTAGATAAAACCTCAGCACCCTATTAAATACAGTCTGATTTCAGATGATTTATCGAATTAGCAGTCAGGAAAATTTCGTATAAAACTGACTGCTATTTTAATTTCAACTAGCGATTTAACGACTATTCATCTGCGTTAAAAACATGGATAAAATGAATGCCATTAACGGTGGATTTAAGAGTAAGTATTTTAAGAGCAAGGGGTACTCAGAATATCTTTTTGCTTACGCTCTTGCAGTGCTTTTCGAATCACCTGATAACCACCCGTTAAACCTAAGATCGCCATGATTGCGGCCACGATCAAATCTGGCCATAGACTGCCTGTACCAAACACCCCGACTGCAGCCAAGATCACTGCGACATTACCAATCGCATCATTACGGCTACATAGCCAAACGGATTGCATATTGGAGTCACCTTCACGGAAGGCATATAAGACGTATGCACAGATGACATTAGCGACTAAGGCCAGAATACCAATCACACCCATGGTGATTGGTTCAGGAGCGATCCCATTGGCATAGGCATAGAGCACTTTGGCAATCACAACGATCCCAAACGCTGCCATGACAAAACCTTTCACCAAGGCAACTGTTGCACGCCAATATAAACTGGCGCCAAGCACGGCTAATGAAACCCCATAATTTACAGCATCACCAAAGAAATCCAGCGAGTCCGCCCAAAGCGCAGAAGAATGTGCATAAGCCCCACCAATCAGCTCCACCAAAAACATCATGGCGTTAATGATTAAGGCAATCCAAAGTGCGATACGAAATTTACTGTTGGGTTTGTTTGGTGCTGGCTCATGACTACATGTACATGCCATAAATGTGCTCCAATTTTAAAATCAATGGATTTGTATTACTCTTATTCAAAACTATGGACTCACTCCAAGGTCAAGCATGAACGTACAAAAACATTATTTGATTAAAGAATTGTCCACCAAATCTGGGGTAAGCATTGACAGTATTCGCTTTTATGAAAAGAAAAAACTGCTGAAACCTAGCTTCCGCGCAGACAACAATTATCGCTATTATGATGAAGAAATGTACAAACGTTTGGTTTTTATTAAGCGCTGTCGAAACCTCGATATTTCTCTCACCGAGATTCAAACCCTGCTTGAACTTGAGCAATCCCCTACGCAAAGCTGTCATGCTGTGAATGAATTAATTGACAATCACATTCGTCAAGTTTCTGAAAAAATTAAAGAATTAGAAAATTTTAAAATACAGTTAAGTAAGCTCCGTGCTAGCTGTAATGAAACCAGTCAAATTAATGATTGCCAAATTTTAAAACATTTGGAAAACGGAATATCTTGAAAACCCAACTAAAATACTTGGTTGAATCCTTTTTTTAGATCACTACAATAAAGCCATAAATTTTTTATGCCTTTATTGACATGACGATTCAACACGTAACCGAACTCCTCTCACCTGCTGGCTCTTTAAAAAATATGCGCTACGCTTTTGCTTATGGCGCAGATGCCGTGTATGCAGGTCAGCCGCGATATAGCTTACGTGTGCGCAATAATGCTTTCGACCATGACAATTTAAAAATTGGCATTGAAGAAGCTCATGCCTTAGGGAAAAAGTTTTATGTGGTGGTAAACATCCAACCGCATAACTCAAAACTGAAAAATTTCATCCGTGACCTTGAACCTGTGGTTGCCATGAATCCTGATGCACTGATCATGTCTGACCCTGGTCTAATCATGATGGTGCGTGAACATTTTCCAGAAGTGTCCATTCATTTGTCTGTCCAAGCCAATGCGGTGAACTGGGCAACGGTTAAATTTTGGAAAAATATGGGACTGACACGTGTCATTCTGTCACGTGAATTATCAATCGAAGAAATTGAAGAAATTAAACACAATGTACCTGATATGGAAATTGAAGTTTTCGTACATGGTGCATTATGTATGGCTTACTCCGGTCGTTGCTTACTTTCTGGCTATATGAATAAACGTGATGCAAACCAAGGTGCATGTACCAATGCATGCCGATGGGATTATAAAATTCACGATGCAGTTGAAGATGAAACTGGTGATGTTATTCCAGTCACACAAATTAAAGAATCATCATGCTGCAATAATAAAAATGCCGATGAGCAACACGCCCTAGAACAACACCAATTCGGCGAGCCGGTTTTATTACAACGCAATGAAGAAGACATGTTTGCTGCCGAAGAAGATGAACATGGCACTTATTTCATGAACTCGAAAGACTTGCGTGCTGTACAGCATGTTGACCGTTTAACCAAAATGGGCATTCATTCTTTAAAAATTGAAGGCCGTACCAAGTCTTATTTCTACTGTGCGCGTACCGCTCAAATTTATCGTAAAGCCATCGATGATGCCCTTTCTGGTAAACCATTTGACCCTGCTCTCATGTCTCAGCTTGAAGGTCTTGCGAACCGTGGTTATACCGAAGGTTTTCTACGCCGCCATGTACATAGTGAATATCAAAACTATGAAACCGGCTCTTCACGTTTTGATCATCAACAGTTTGTAGGTGAAGTCTTAGAACGCAATGGTGACTCTCTTAAAATCGAAGTGAAAAACCGTTTTGTTGTAGGTGATTCTTTAGAACTGATGACCACTTCAGGCAACATCACCTTCGTTTTAACTGAAATGAAAGATAAAAAAGGTAATCTAATCGACGATGCCAAAGGTTCAGGTCATATCGTGGATATTCCTGTACCTGCCGATGTGGATATGCGATACGCCTTACTGATTCGTAACTTACCCAATTCGACAGTGGATATTTCGGCTTCAACTTTAGCTTATCAGGCTTGAGTTTACTTTATGGCTTTGTTGATTACAGACAAATGCATCAATTGTGACATGTGTCTACCTGAATGTCCCAATGATGCCATTTATGAAGGCTCAAAGATTTATGAAATCGATGTCGCACGTTGTACTGAATGCGTCGGTTTCTATGCGCACCAAACTTGTGTTTCAGTTTGTCCGATTGAGTGCATTGTGCCTCATCCTGAACATGTGGAGACAGATGAGCAGTTAATGGAGAAGTTTAAAGGCTTGAATTTATTTAAATCTTAAATTCGTGATGTGATTGGTATATTAATTGCTTACTCCGCTTTATATTTTATAGAGAAACAACCTTGGGGAAAGTATAAAAATAAGGTTGTAAAACAAAAATAGCTGGGCAACGAATAGGATTCAAAATGTGTGGGGACATTTTTGAATCCTAATTTTGCAGACAAAAAAAGGAACTCCGGTGTTAGCATCCAAAGTTCCTGTAAAACGAGAATATTAAGAAAAATAATATTCAAATGACAACATTCAGCGCGGCCAGCGTGTTTCTCGAAACACACTGGCCTTTCTTTTATTGACCCGAACGGATGATGTAATCAAAAGCAGACAATGAAGCTTTCGCGCCTTCACCTGTTGCAATGATGATTTGTTTGTACGGTACTGTTGTACAGTCACCTGCAGCAAATACACCTTTCACATTGGTTTCGTTACGCTCGTTAATTACGATCTCACCACGGTTTGAAAGTTCAACCGCTGTTTCTTTTAAGAAATCAGTATTTGGTAACAAACCGATTTGTACAAAGATACCTGCCAATTCAATCGTTTTGATTTCATCTGTTGCACGGTCTTTGTAGTTCAGTGCAGTCACTTGTGAACCATCACCAACTACTTCTGTAGACAATGCATTCATGATCACAGTCGTATTCGGCAAGCTGTTTAACTTGTCTTGAAGCACTTGGTCAGCACGAAGCTTGGTATCAAACTCAACAAGCGTTACATGTTCAACAATACCTGCAAGGTCGATCGCTGCTTCAACGCCAGAGTTACCACCACCGATCACTGCAACACGTTTGCCTTTGAACAATGGACCGTCACAGTGTGGGCAGTAAGCTACACCACGAGTACGGTATTCTTGCTCACCTGGAACATTCATCTCTCTCCAGCGTGCACCTGTTGAAAGAATCACTGTTTTAGATTCAAGTTTTGCACCATTCTCTAAAGTCACTTCAACTAAGCCATTAGCTGTTTGGTCAGCACCTTTGATGTCAGATACACGTTGCAAGTTCATAATGTCCACACCGTACTCACGTACATGTGCTTCCATTTCAGCAGCAAACTTAGGACCTTGAGTCTTTTGAATCGACGTGAAGTTTTCAATGTCCATCGTATCCATGACCTGACCGCCCATGCGTTCAGCCACGATACCTGTTTTAATGCCTTTACGTGCTGCATAGATTGCAGAAGTATTCCCCGCAGGGCCGCCACCAATCACAAGAACATCAAAGGCTTCTTTGGCATTTAACTTTTCAGCATCTTTTGCGGCAGAGTTGGTGTCTAATTTAGCAATGATTTCTTCCAAGGTCATACGACCTTGACCAATGTGCTCACCGTCTTGGAATACCATTGGTACAGCCATGATTTTGCGTTCTTCCACTTCGTCTTGGAAGAATGCACCATCAATCATGGTTGCAGTTGTACCCGGGTTGTAAATTGCGATCAAGTTAAGTGCTTGAACCACGTCAGGACAGTTATGGCAGCTTAAAGATACAAACACATCAAAGTCAGTTTTAAGACCTAGACCTTTGATAGTGTTCAGTACTTCGTCAGAAACTTTCGGTGCATAACCTGAAGTTTGTAGCAAAGCTAGAATCAAAGATGTGAATTCGTGGCCCATAGGTAGACCTGCGAAGAATACGCGTGGAGTTTCACCTGCTTTTGCAATACCAAAACTTGGCGCACGGCTGTTGTTACCGTCAAAACGTGCAGTCACTAAATCAGATAAGGCAGCAACTTCAGTTACCAATTCTTTAATTTTGTCTGATTTGTCCGTGCCGTTTAAAGTCGCGACGATTTCAATCGGGCCTTCAAGGCGTTCAAGTAAGGTTTTTAATTGAGCAGAAGTATTTTGATCTAACATTGCTAACGTCTCCAGAGGAGTAAATTTATTTGATGAGAGAATGATAGAACAAACCATTAAATAGGTGAAACGGTTTGTTTTTATAAAATTAATCGGTTTTACAAATCAAATAGTTAAATTTCTTTCTAAATCATGAATATATGTTCGCATATTAACATTAAAATGATTTATTCGCACACATATATCGTGATAAATTCCTCATTTTTTTCTTTTTTATTGAAATTACACCAAGTCTATGCAAGACATACGCACGACCTGATCAATTACAAAATCTTTATAAAGCTTTAAGTTTCATTTCAGCAAGTCGGCTTTAAATCAAAGGAAATATCAGATGATTTGACTGCTTTTGAGTTCCACCAATAAAGCCGCAATCAATCCCTTGCATCAATCAGCCATCGATCTAGAAGTATAAAATCAACAGTGAGCAGAATAATGAAAATTGAATTTGTCTTTGATATTGTTTATCCCATGAGTTATGTCGCATTTCAAAAGTTAAAACAAAACTGGAATGAACATACCGCAACCCGTGTAGAGCTATTGCCGATTCAACGCGTTCCTGAAATTCCTGAACAAGGCTTAGATGTGCTGTAGTATTTAACCAATAAGTATGGCACAAGTGCAGCAAATCGAAAACTCGAAATGACAAAGTTTGCCGCTTATAGCGAAGATGTGATTGTCAATATTGAGCACATGAAACGTATGCCAAACAGTCAACTGGCTCATCAAGGTATTTTGGCCTTGGACAATATTCTGGATCAATATGCCCTGACTCAAGCCTTATTATTCCATGCATTATTTGCACACGGTCAAAATATTGCTGATATTCAGGTTTTAAAAAGCATCATTGAAGGCATTGGTTTAGATGGCTCAAAAGTACTGCGCTCAATTCAACATAAAGATATTGCAGACCGTCAGCATGAAATTACACAATATGTAAAATCAAAGGGACAGCACCCCATTCCTTTTTACCTTGTGGATGGCGAAGTGAATGATCAGACTTTTTCTACACAGGAACTTCGACAACTGTTTCATCGCGCAAGTTAATCTACCCAAGATCAAAAATCCCCATACAATGTGATGGGGATTTTTATTCTGAGCAATGCAATGATCTAAAAAGAAAATAGGCCTGTTAATGAAGTCCCTGCTCAATTCGATTAATCCGTGATTTGAAATGCTGAGATAGTAGATACAAAATTAAGCTCAAAACCAGCGTGAGTACCATCACGGCGATCAACACCCAACGTACAACAACTTCTACTACATTGGCTTGCTGAACTTGTTTTTCCACGCTTTGCGCCATCGGTGTCATGGTTTTATCAAATAGCTGATTTTGCATTGCCCAGAGCTGTTCAGGCTGAAAACCGTATTCACGGAATTTTGCTGGATTTTGTTGCTCGGCATTGATTAAGGATTGCACCAAAGGAATTGCTGTCGCACGATCTACAGGCTTATGCATCAAAGCAGCTTGTGCAAGTAAATAGGCTTGCACGGGTTTTGCCAATTGTGCATCTTCCATCTCGAAAGCCAGCTGGCTTTCTTGAATATTTTTTTCATAATGTACCAATTTTTGATCTGCTGCACGGTCATCATGATTAAGGTCATATTGCACATAAGTTAAGCCTGACCAAAGCACGATAAACGATAAAATCCAGCCGACAAATTTCAATACAAAAGATTGGAATCGAATTCTAAAAAATTGAAATTTCTTTAGAAATCCAACCAAGAAAAATGCGCCAATAAATGAAACGATAAGTTTGAGAAATAACCAACCAATAAAGGATAAAAAATTTGAAAAATAGTCGGAGGACTCACCGAGTTGATATGCCAAATCACCTGCACTAACAGGGATATGCAGTTGCTGTACGCTAGAACTTAGGCCAAAAAAGCTATAGACCATATCATGCTGAATAAACAGCATCACAGCCGAAACGATCAGCACAGAAACACTGGTTAAAGTCAATAACGTCAAATTGCGTTGACGCTTCTTAATGGTTTGAAGCCCTGTTTCCAGTTGCTGCGGATTTAGCGCATATTCATCAATGGGAGGCAAAGACATACTCCTTCAGATTATATTTTCACCTCCCTCACCGTTTATGAAGAAGGGTTTGAACCACTCGATTCAATTACTAAATGATTCAAATTATTTTGTAAGGCACGAATACGTGTCGTCGCTTCTTCACGCTTTTGTACACCTTCTTTCTGAATTTGAATCACATCATTAACGGTTTTAATGAGGGTATTTTGCACATGTTCAAGTGTGTCAATATCAATCACTGAACGCTGATTGGCTTTCGCTGTATCGACAGAGTTTTGATGCAACAAATCTGCATTGCGTTTTAACAGGTCATTGGTCGCATCATCAATGCTATTTGCCAATTGCACGCTGTTCTTTTGTTCTTGCAATGAAATCGCCAAGCTAATTTGGTTTTTCCAAGCCGGTAAGGTGATATTTTTAATAGCATAAAATTTATCAACCAACATCAAATTGTTGGATTGAATAATACGAATCATCGGCAAGGTCTGCATCGCAGACTGTTGCAAGATCTGTAAATCACTCACACGTTTTTCAAGATTATTTGCCAAATGATTGAGGTCATAGATTTTTTGCGTAGTGGTTTGATCTTGAACTTGAGTGGTTAAGCTTGCAATTTCCTGTTGAATTTCTTGCTCTTTCAACTTACCTGCGGCGATATACACACCTAATTGTTTATATTCGTCTTGTACGCCTTCAAACATTTTATCTAAGGTATTTACACGCGCTTTTAAGCCATTTTGCGAAGTTTCAATTTCTTTAACTAAAGCATCAATTTGCTCTTTAGTGGTATTAAAGTGCTGATCAAAACTTTGCTTGGCACCTTTAAATTTACTCAGTAAACCACCAAAAAATCCTGAGCTTTTCGATTTATTTAAAATGCTCGTGGTATTCAATTGCTGTGCGACTTGTACCACCTGATTGAGCTTTTGACCTGTCGCATCCAGATCTTTATTTTGCACCAAATTTAATAATTCATCGGTATAGGTCGACGTCTTGGTGGCAATGTTTTTACCATATTCGGCAACACTATTATGACTTAAATCTGCCAATTCCTTACGTGCAGCTTCGACTTCGTGAAAATCGGAAGTTTGTAAGCCAATTTCCTGTAAATTGAGTTGCTGAAACTTTTCTTCAGTCAATTCTTTACTTACTTCAACGGGTAAATTTTTGGCATCTAAATCGGTCATAACTCACCTTATATTTCTAAGACTTAGAGGAATTCTCTAATGATTTTTTTAAAGTTTTAATCAAATTTTCACGGCTATTATCAAGCTTTTCCAATGAACTTGTCGAGTTACTTTGACGACTTTGTTTCACATGATATTGCCATGCCGGAATCAACACTTGCTGAGCTTCCTTATATCGATCTAATAAACCAAAAGAAAGCTGCTGAGAAAGCTGCATTTGTGTAATTGCAATATCATTACTGGCTTGTAAGGTTTGCAACGTATTCACCTTTTTCGATAAGCGTTCTGCAAAGTTATCAAGCGGATGCTGATTTTTAACAAACTGTGGGTATTCCAGCAAAAATTCTTCAGCCGCGACGATATAGCGCGCCATTTGCTCACGTAAACCCTGTAATTGATTAAAACGTGCTTGGGACTTTTGAATTTCTAACTGTAATTTTTGGCTCAGATGATTTGCCCGATCAAGCAATTGATCCAAATTTTTATAATATTCAACTTGTCCTGAACCGTACTCCAAATCAATGCCTAACCATTTTTGCAAGGCATTAAATTTGCGTGTTTTTAAATATTTTTTTGAATTGGCTAAGGCTTGAATCAACTGCTCAATGGTTTGACTAAGTTGCTTCGTCAACTGAGGGTCAACACCATCTAGCAGTACCGACTGTGCTTGAATTAATTGATCTGCATAATGATTTAGACGATATTGATCGGTCAGTAATGGCACAAGGTCATTCCGCTTAATCGAAAGCACTTCCGCCCGATCTACCGTAATATCCTTTAACGGCACCAATACATCAATTTGTGACATAGCCAATTAAACTCAATAAAATCATTTTTATACTACAAGTTTTGCCATAAAAGTCTTGTAGTATTTTGCAAAAAATACATCTATTTCATCAGTCAAATTTCGTCATTAAATTCAACCGTCGCATATAGATCCGCCTAAGCAGCCATACGGCATCATTTCAATGGATATGATGACCTACACAGATGAATTCAAGCTTAAGATACCCAAAGATTTAATCTAGATTTAAATTAAACAACTGACTCTACATGAATTATTATCAAAATTATCGTAAAATTTAATTCATATACTTTATAACCAAATATTAGATCAATAATTTTAGAGGCTTAAATGGAACGTTTTTTCCATAACACAATGTATGCAGCACGTTGGATTCTGGCTCCCGTGTACTTTGGTTTATCCTTTGCACTGCTACTGCTCGCGATTAAATTTTTCCAAGAAGTCATTCATGTCCTTCCGCATATTTTAGAATATTCAGAAGCTGACCTGATTTTAGTCATCCTCTCTTTGGTCGATATGACTATGGTGGGCGGACTGATTGTGATGGTGATGTTTTCTGGCTATGAAAACTTTGTTTCCCAACTGAAAATAAATGAATCGACCAATCGCTTGAACTGGCTAGGCACCATGGATGCCAATTCATTAAAACTCAAAGTTGCAGCGTCAATCGTGGCAATTTCTTCTATTCATTTATTACGTATTTTTATGGATGCGAAAAACATCCCCAATGACAAAATCATGTGGTACATCATCATGCATTTAACCTTTGTTTTTTCTGCTTTTATGATGGGATATTTGGATAAAATCAGTAAGCACTAATCTAAAAACAAGTCCAATGAAGCCATTTGCGATTATGGCTTCTCGTCAAATTTTAAATCTAGTTATTCATCAAGTTCACTCATTCGCCTTAAACGATCAAGATCCAAGATCACGATTTGTCCATAATTCCACGCGATCACCTGTGTTTGAACAAATTGCTGCAGATGTTTATTCAACGTTTGCCGTGAAATATTAAAAGACTCTGCAAATTCCTGCTGACTGAGTTTCAGGGGAATTTCCTGCCGACATCCATATTGCTCATAGAGTCGAATCAAATGTCTAGCAATACGCTGCTCTAGCGTTGCCGTTCGCAAATAACGATTATGCTCAAACATCAAATACATGCGTTGACTGAGAGATTGCACGACATTCCAAAGTGCCTGCGAATCACGCTGTAAAACCGCTAAAAACGTTGTTCCAGAAATGATCGCCACCTCAACGTGTGTCGCAGCAAAATAATCATAATTCAACGGCTTTTGTTGTAAGACTGCAACAAAATTAAATACTGACTGGCGACGAATATAATCATTGACAATCAATTCACCATTATTTTGCAACCAACCAATTTGTAGCGTACCTGAAAGCAAAATATAAATATCCTGCACGATTTGTTGTTGTTTTAAGATATGCTGCTGCGCATGAAAACGTGAATATTTCACCTGTTGCACAAGCTGTTCTAACGTCTGATCGCAAAAGCCTTGAAAGATGTCTTCATTTCGCAAAATTTGCAACAAATGCTGTTGGGCTGTGTTCTTTTGATCGCTCACGTCTATAAAAAAATGCCTAAGATCTCATCGATCTTAGGCAAGTGCTGAAAAATGTAAAACCATTGTTTTTCGCATTATTTATCTGTTTTTATGCTGTTTTAAATGACGCTCTAATACTTAAGATGCTTTCTCATAAATACGGCCTGCTTCTGAACGCAAGTTTGAAATGTCGGTGTTCTGAATGTTTTTCAGTACAGTACTCGGCTGACCATTTACATCGACAGGCACATCGCCCTCGATAGTGACACGTGAGGCGATACGTAGCTCATCACCATAGTCATTGATGGCACGGTGCTGCGTCGCACGATTATCCCAAATCGCAACATCACCAACCGCCCAGCGCCAACGCACAATATTTTCCCATTGCACGATTTGCTCTTGAAACAGTTCAAATAATCGTCGTGACTGTGCCGGACTGTATCCACTGAAGCGTTTAAAGAAGTGACCCAACACCAAACTTTTTTCACCTGTTTCAGGATGTACACGCACCAAAGGATGCTCTGTTTCTACTTCTACCGCGGTACGGAATAAATGGCGACCTTCTTCATTGTACTGACCTTTCGGCGCCGCATAGTCATAACTATTACTATGCACCGCGCGTAATTGTTCCGCCAACTTTTGCAGCTCAGGACTTAAATCTTCATAAGCGGTCACGGTATTGGCCCAAACCGTATCGCCACCATGTTCAGGTGCAACTACATTTCTTAAAATTGTGGCTTTAGGATAATTGGGCAAAAACGTAATATCGGTATGCCACGAGTCTGCACGCCCACCACGTGAGTCAATTGACAAAGTATGTGCTGTACCATCTTTGAGTGGCACACTTGGGTGATTCAACGGATTTCCTAAAAGTCGTGCAAAGGCTTCTTGTTCTAAATCGGTGAGATCTTGCTGTCCACGCACAAATACAACTTTATATTTTAATAGTGCATGATTAAATTCATCGACCACGCTTTTGTCTAAATTTCCAGACAACTGAATGCCAGAAATTTCGGCACCAATACGACCGGTTACAGGTTTTACTTCAATATGCTGATATTGATAGTCTGGATTGTAATGATTCGATTCTAATTGTGTCATAGGGCTCTACCTTATTCTTCAAATTATTAAGCAACGATGGTGTTGTTGAAATAAAGTGTGCCGACTTCGTGCCCATGACTCTGTCAATTATTTGACAGTTTTCCCAAGTTAAACTGCTATGGTTGTAATGAAATCTGCTTAACAACATTTGCACATTTCATATCTAAAAATGCAATAAAGAAAAAATAAAAAAGCCATCGGTATCGATGGCTTTGTGTGCGGATTTTATCTGTATATCACAGCGGAATTATAGATAATTCCCTTCACGCTCAGGTTGATAGAGCACTTTAATGATTTTGACTTTCATGGTATGACCATCAGGCTGCGGCCATTCTATTTCCTGCCCTTCAGCCAAACCTAAAATGGCAGCGCCCACTGGAGCCAAAACATTGACTTGACCTTTATCGCCACGAAAATCATGTGGATAGACCAGTGTAATTTCGGTTGCTTCTGTCGCAGGTGCAATGTTAATGAGAACTTTGGCATTCATACTCACCACATTGGCAGGGACATCTTGTGGAGCAACCACTTCAGCGCGCGCCATCTCATCTTCCAAATGCTCCATCGTCGGCGTCAACTTAGACTGATGCTCCAACATGGTTTCTAAGCGATGTAAATCTTGTTCTGAAAGAATAATATTGGGTTTTTTCATATAAAGTTCCTTTGCGACCTTGCCAACAGATCTATAGCGATGGGCAAATTTTTTGTTATCTCTTATTCCGTTATATCAGAAATATAAATGTTTAGATAACTTTTGAATTTTTCTGATGACATAAAAAAAGCCCCCTTGAGGGGGCTTTTCTCAAGTCTGTTTTATTTTGCGTAAACTGGGAATTTAGCGCAAACAGCAGCAACTTTTTCTTTCACTGCAGCAATCACAGCTTCGTCACCTTTGCTGTCTAGAACGTCAGCGATCCAGCCTGCAAGGTCACGTACTTCAGCTTCGCCAAAACCACGTGTTGTTACAGCAGGAGTACCGATACGGATACCAGAAGTCACGAATGGAGAACGTGGATCGTTTGGTACTGAGTTTTTGTTCACAGTAATGTGAGCAGCACCTAACCAAGCATCGGCATCTTTACCAGTAATGTCTTGTTTAATTAAAGATAATAAGAACAAATGGTTCTTAGTACCGCCAGAAACAACATCATAACCACGTTCGATTAGAACTTCAGCCATTGCTTGCGCATTCTTAACAACTTGTTGTTGGTAAGCTTTATATTCAGGCGCCATTGCTTCTTTGAAGCAGATCGCTTTAGCCGCTACAGCGTGAACTAAAGGACCACCTTGGTTACCAGGGAATACAGCTGATTGTAATTTTTTCTCGATTTCTTCGTTTGCTTTCGCAAGGATTAAACCAGAACGTGGACCACGAAGTGTTTTATGTGTAGTCGTTGTAGTTACGTCAGCAATTTGTACTGGGCTTGGGTAAACACCAGCAGCAACAAGACCAGCTACGTGAGCCATATCTACGAATAAGTAAGCACCAACTTTGTCCGCGATATCTCGGAAACGTTGCCAATCAACAACTTGGCTATACGCAGAGAAACCAGCCACGATCATTTTTGGCTTGTGTTCTTCAGCTAAACGTTCAACTTCTTCATAGTCGATTTCGCCAGTTTCTGGGTTCAAACCGTATTGAATTGCGTTGTAAGTTTTACCAGAGAAGCTAACTTTAGCACCGTGAGTCAAGTGACCACCGTGAGCCAAGCTCATACCTAAAACTGTGTCGCCTGGGTTAAGAAGCGCAAGGTAAACTGCAGAGTTTGCTTGTGAACCAGCGTGTGGTTGAACGTTTGCATAATCTGCACCAAACAATTCTTTAGCACGGTCAATGGCCAATTGTTCGATCACGTCTACATACTCGCAACCGCCATAGTAGCGTTTACCAGGGTAGCCTTCTGCATATTTGTTAGTAAGTTTTGAACCTTGAGCTTCCATTACTGCAGGTGAACAGTAGTTTTCTGAAGCGATTAACTCAATGTGCGCTTCTTGGCGAGCATCTTCATTCGAGATCGCTTGAGCTAATTCAGGGTCAAATTGAGCAATAGAGGTGTTGGCAAACATTAGCGAGGTCCTATTAAATTAGGGCTTTTAAGCCGTGCTAAGATTGGCGCGTATTGTAGCATGAAGTTTTAGAAATGAGAGAGGGAAGTTTGTGCTGTTTTTAAATAAATAATGCCCATGTTGAATCTGCACGAGCATTATTTAAGTCAAATCAACTTATTGATTTGGCATGAGAGTCTCTACATCTTGCACAAAATTTGCCAGATTATCGGTATAAATAGTAAGATGATCCGCTGTCGCTTGCTCACGATAGTCAATTGATGTTCCCGGCTTAGCAAGGCTAATCATAAATTTAGTCGCATCTGCTGGAATGGTCTGATCGGCTTTACCTTGATAAATGATGATCGGCGTTTTCACCGCTGTCGTTAAAGGCTGTGAACCTTCACTCATAAAGTTTTGGATTGGCTTTAAAGTTAAGAAATCAGACTGCGTGCGGCCATAGTTATCCAAAGTCGTGTTCTGACTCGCATAACTGAGCATGTCATCTTGAATTAACTTGGTTAACTCGCCTGAACACACTGTTTCAGCCTGAGGTGCAATCGCAGCCAGATGTCCACTAAATACTTTTGAATAATCCACACTGTTTTTATGCCCTTGCATACCCGCAATGATCTGCGCAGTAAAACTGTCTAAAGGTGCATAAATCATACTTTGCACGGTTGCAGGTTTACCTACAGCTAACTTCTCGCCTGCGTCAAGAATGAGCGCAAGATTATTTGCAGGTGCTATGGCAATCGTTCCCTTATAATTTAAGTCAGCACGCGATGCGAATTCAGCTGCACCTAATACGGCTTGACCACCTTGAGAATGCCCGATTGACACCCAATCCTTCGACACCGTTTTACCTTGGCTGGTTAAATAACTTCGAGCAGCGACAACGGCATCGGTAATCGAAAAGGCTTCACTTTTTAGATTCAGATAAGGATGGTTTTCACGTCCACTAGGTTCCCCTAATCCTTCATAATCGGGTGCCACAACGACATAACCCTTTGCCAATAACATTTGCAATAAATATTCAGTGCCTTGCAAACCTTGTCGGCTCGGAGCGCATTTATCAGCCACACCGGTCGTTCCATGTGCCCAAGCCACAATTTTCCAACCACCTGCCGGAGCAACTGTTTTTGGGGTAAAGACTAAGGCTGTGGCTTGAACAACTTTGCCATCTACTCCTAGCATTTTATAGGTCATCAATCGGCTGTCTGCACTCACAGCAGGCATATTGTCTTGACTATAGGCTGTTGTAGTTACCACCGGATTTTTGATCTGATTGAGATCAGCGTTTGTTTCAGGATTACTAAATTGTTGGTCATTACTATCATTACCGCAGGCTGCTAAAAATAGCGCACTGCTGACTAAAACCGTTAAACGCAGCATTTTCATTCCATGATCCTTTTGTTTGTTGTTTTAAAGTCAATTTTTCATTGAATATGAATCATTAAATACATGGAACAAACTTTTGTTCAAGCCTAATTTTTAAGCAACTACTCTTATTTTAATTTATCAAATTAATATAGAACTAAAACTTTGTTTTAGCTCGATATGGATTAACAGCATTCAAATAAATCAGCCACCCCGATCTCAGAAAAATGGCTGAACTTATATTTCTGATCATTGGATACAGATTGGGCTATTTTTCGGAGGTTAAAGCAAAATGTAAAATCAACAAAAATGCTGTACCCCCTGCCAACTACACAAACATATGCACAAAAGTAAAGCCGAAAAACCACCATGCCATTGATCGTGAACATACTCTAGTGCTTAATCCACTTAGCGACATTTTTGGATATCAAGATGGACAAAAGCCTTTAAAACAAGTCGATTTAGAAGATGGTTTAGCTTTATCCCGCTGTAAAGGTTTTATTTCGGCAGATGCGATAAAAGCAGATTATTTAAACACTGCGCAGCCATCTTCATAATATTCCTACAAATAATCACAGCATGGGTTTGTCAGTGTGGATGTGATAATGTACATTCATAAACATTATTCAACATGCTGGAACTGGACATGCAAGCCATCATTCTCGACACAGAAACCCATACACTAAATGGACAACCCATCGAGATTGCCTATGCTCCAATTCAGGTGGCAGATGCCAAAATTACCCTAGATAAATCTAAAATTTTTGATCAACTTTATCGTTGTGATGAAGCAATTTCTTTTGCAGCAATGGCTGTACATCATATTTTAGAATCAGATCTTGAAGGTCAGCCCCACTACAGCAGTTTTGAACTCCCATCAGAGACGACATATATCATTGGGCATAATATCGACTACGATATTCGAGCGCTCGAAAAATGCGGTGTAGATAGTTCAAAAATCAAAGCCATTTGTACCCTTGCGCTAGCTCGTCGTGTTTGGCCTGATGCAGAAGCGCATAATATTTCTGCCTTGATATATATGATCACCAAAGGCAGTGGAAAAGCCCGTGAAATGATCCGTAAAGCTCACCGCGCAGATATGGATATTATTTTAACTGCCAATATTTTGATGCATATTGTGCATCACTTAAAAATCAACAGCATCGAAGAATTATACGAAGCTTCGGAAGATGCTCGCATTCCACGCAGTATTAATTTTGGTAAACACCGTGGTACCGCAATTGCAGAATTACCTGCGGACTATGTGCAATGGCTATTACGTCAAGATGACTTAGACCCTTATTTGCGTAAAGCTTTAGAAAACTCTGCTGTCATTACTCTATAAATCATTGATTGTTTAATATTTTCTTAATATTACTGTCATTATCACTGCATAGGATTGCCTTAATTCTTTTGAGCTATGGAATTAAGGCATGTTCAACTATCAAAAAACTGAGCTGGGTTTTCAAACTTTAAAAGACCGACAGCTCGCATTAAATGCAAGACAACGTCGTCTGCTACTCTTAATTGGTAGTGATGACTTTAACCAAATGCCAGTGCATTATCAGCAGCGGATTGCTGAAGTGCCCTTGCTCGAGCAACTGATGGAACTTGGGCTGATTCAGCCAATTACAGCACATGATCATCAACGCCTTCAAAAATCCGATTTTTCTGCTTTTAATACACCTAAAATAGCGTCAACAAAGACATCCGATCGCATAGCGCAAGAAAATGTCACACTTGATAAAATTTCAATGCCAACGATGGAAGTTCCTCATACTCATTCACAGCACGAAATAACTGACTCCCTGCCAATGGATGCAATTGGCTTTATACCCCATCAATTTAATCAAGCCATACCTGAAAACATAACATCAAACACCCCTGTATTAGCAGAACAAATCATTGATTTCATCGAACATGATTTTGATGAGTTACAGAATTTTATGTGCAGTTACTTACAGCGTTATTGTGGGCTGATGGCAAAAAAATTAATGCTTAATATTCAACAGGCCACGGACATTGCAGAATTAAAAGCCTGTCAGATGCAATGGATCACCTGTCTAAATGAATCCAATATTCAACCTAAACTCTTACAACATGCATTACAGCAAATTAATTACAGTCTAAAAAATCTACAACAACTGGTTTAACTTAGAGACTTTTCCTCACTTCTCATTCAAAAAACAACTTAATGAGGTGAGTAATTCTTCACACATATCAATATAAGAAATTGAATTTTATTAACTTTATCGATTCACTTATTTCTTTTATGGTTTTAACTGCTGTTTTATACGACCTTCCCCTAATGTCAATCAACAGTAAAAAATCGCAAGAATAAAACCGACCTCCTAGCGTTTGAGCATGTCAATGTCACAACAGTTTTGTTTAGAATTTGATTCTTTCGATAATCCTATGCAACTCAGCAAAATTGGCAATTGGGTATTTACCTTTTTAACTTCACAAGACGAATTGCCTAATGTTCAATTGGCCATTACCTATGTCATGCCACGAAAAATTAGTGACGAATTACAACCTCGACGTGTGGTCATTCAAAATACAGCCATTGAAACAATTTGGCGTATAGAACAAGTTGAATGCTTCAACAGCCAAACGAACCAAGAACTCACCTTTACAGCAGCGGAACCTCAAGCTCAATTGGTTTTAAACAGTATCATTGAAGAATTTGCCCGTTATGATGTCCCATTGGTATTCAAGCCGCTTTAATTTAAAGCGAATTCCAACTTATTTTTCATAAAGATTTAAGCTGTCTCAATGATTTAACCAAAGTTAGCTAGATAGACATTAAATGAAAAATAATCCATACAGATTAATATTGCTTAATTCGTATACACTATTCCTGCTCAATAATTTTTGACCATGGATAATAAAAATGAATTTAGCCAATTATTCTAATGATCAGGCACTCATCCTTTTCAACCTATATAGCAGCCTTGAACAATGTCTAGATGCGATTGGACATCTGCACCTTGGACCCAAACTAGTGCTGACCGACCATGATGTATCAAAAGATCATATGATCGTGCAACGTTTTCAAGCTGGAGTTTTAACTCAAGAAATTCAAGTGCGTAAACAAGATGTTGAACTGTCTTCTAGCAACCCGATGACACGCTATCAGTTACTGTCTTATATCTTGAATCAATTTAAAGCAGATCAAACAGCTTAAAGTTCTATTTCTAAAAATAAAAAACTCACCATTAAGGTGAGTTTTTTTATTCATTCAATTTAAGCTTCTAAAAGCTTGTAAATACTGTCCGATTTTTGACTTTCAAAAAGTAGTTCTATACTGGGTAGGATGATTTCACCTGCAATAATGATATGTTCAATGCGATGAAACAGCGCTCTTGAATCTTCTTCTGAAGGATTACGCACCAAAGCTTGTGCTTCATAAACCTGACTAAATTGGTCCTTCACTTTAATATCGATCATCTGTGTCATAGTGACGTCTCTACTTGTTTTAATAATTGAATTTTTTATATCACACCTTTACGCAACAACCTGCTTTGTAAATGTTAGATTTCATGGCAATGTAAACTTATTTTACTTTAGTAAATATATATCAATAACATAAGTTAACTATTTAATTATTGTTTGACAAAAACACTATATTTTCACATTTTGAAAGACATTAAAAAGCCCGCATTGCTGCGGGCTCTATGTTGGAAGGCTAGTGCTGATTTCTTGTCTGCAATATCTTAAGACTAAAATATTACGAAACTCAACGAGCTGTCATTGATCCGTCCAACTTATTGGTAGCGTCGTTTTATGACCTACCGTGATTTAAATATAGCACTTTCAATTCTCTTGCCAAGCCTTGCTAACACTTCAAAACAATTGATCAAATAAAATACAATTGATATTTTTTCAAAATAAGCGATCATAGCTCTGCCCAATGCTTGTGAAAGATTTAAATAAATAGGCCATTAAAAATAAATTCTACACTATCAATCTATAAACATTCTTTTCTCTTACTTTTAATTCTACCTTTGACAACCCTTGTATTAATTTCTGACTTGAATTTTAAGTCTGATATCCATTTTTAGCATTGCTTAAAAATACTAATGAATAAGATTGCCGTCTCAAATTAAAATCTAAGACAAAAAAAAGCCCCTGTATCACTACAGGGGCTTTTTTGAATTTGGCGGAAGCGGTGAGATTCGAACTCACGGAGGACTCGCGCCCTCGTCGGTTTTCAAGACCGGTGCATTAAACCGCTCTGCCACGCTTCCATGTGCGCCATAATACGGAGGTTTTATTCATCTGACAAGTAAAAATTACAACTAAACCTTTCAAATGAATATTGTTTCGCCAAATCCTTAAAGTTTAGCCGCAAGCTCCGCACCTTCACGTATTGCGCGTTTCGCATCTAACTCTGCTGCTAGTTTTGCACCACCAATAATATGGTAATTGGCAAGGGTTTTCTCACCCTGTTCTGGCATCAAATGCTTTACCGATTCCTGACCTGCACAAACGACAATCGTATCTACACGTAATAATTGATCATGCCCTTCATATTCAACCCAAAGACCTTCATCAGTAATGGCTTTGTATTGAACACCACGCAGCATACGAACCGCATTTTTCTTTAATTGTGCACGATGTACCCAGCCTGATGTTTTACCTAACCCAGCACCAAGTGCAGTTGTTTTACGTTGTAATAAGTAGATTTCACGAACAGGAGGTTCGAGCTCAGCAGCCAGCATACCACCTTCAGTTACGTAGTTTGGATTTGGATCAACACCCCACTCCCGCTGCCAATCCGCTAAAGGCATTGGTTGTGGCTGATGTGGTGGTTTGAGTAAAAATTCAGATACATCAAAGCCAATGCCGCCTGCACCAATCACAGCAACTTTACCCCCCACAGCTGCGCCTTTCAGCACTTCTGCATAAGACAAGACATTCGGTGCATCACTACCTTCAATTTTTAAGCTGCGAGGAACCACACCTGTTGCAATAACAACTTCTTCAAACCCTTCACGTTCAAGCTGTTCACGGTTTACACGCGTATTTAAACGCAAATCCACACCCGTTTTTTCGATTTGAACTTTAAAGTAGCGAATCGTTTCATGAAATTCTTCTTTGCCGGGAACGACTTTCGCCAAATTAAATTGACCACCTACCTCTGCACCAGCTTCAAATAAAGTCACCTCATGGCCTCGGTTTGCTGCAACCGTTGCAGCAGACATCCCTGCCACGCCACCACCGACGACTGCAATGCGCTTCGGTTTTTTGGTCTTTAAATAAACCAATTCAGTTTCATATGCCGCTCGTGGGTTGACCAAACACGTCGCACGCTGATTTTTAAAAGTATGATCTAAACAGGCTTGGTTACAGGCAATACAGGTATTAATTTCATCGACACGATTGGTCGCCGTTTTATTTACCCAAAATGGATCTGCCAAGAATGGACGCGCCATTTGCACCATATCTGCCTTGCCTGAAGCCAAAATTTCTTCAGCTGTATCTGGCATATTGATACGGTTGGACGCAATGACAGGAATCGCAACATGTTTTTTGACTTCAGCGGTATAGTCCACAAACGCTGCGCGAGGCACTGAGGTCACAATTGTCGGAATACGTGCTTCATGCCAACCAATACCCGTGTTCAATAACGTCACACCAGCTGCTTCCAATGCTTTAGCAACAGTAATGACTTCTGCCATGGTGTTCCCATCATGAACCAAATCAAGCAATGACAAACGGAAGCAGATAATAAATTTCTCACCCACTTCAGCACGTATTGATTTCACAATATCAACCGCAAGGCGCATACGATTTTCAATTTCACCGCCCCAACGGTCTGTCCGTTGGTTGACATGACGGCTTAAAAACTGATTCAACAAGTAGCCTTCTGAACCCATAATTTCAACACCATCATAGCCGGCCTTATGTGCAAGACTTGCCGTTTTGACATAATCATCAATGGTTGAAAGAATTTGTTTGTCCGTTAATTGACGTGGTTTAAAAGGTGAAATCGGAGATTTAATCGGACTTGCTGACACTGCAAAAGGCTGATAGCCATAACGCCCAGCATGCAAGATTTGCATTAAAATTTTGGCACCATGCTTATGTACTGCATGGGTCACCAAGCGATGTGGAGCAATATCACCTAACGTATTCATGGTACCGCCAGCAGGTAACAGCCAACCTTGGCGGTTTGGAGAAATACCGCCTGTAATAATCAGGCCGACACCACCTTTAGCACGCTCACCAAAATAAGCTGCCAATTTAGGATAGTTATAAAAACGATCTTCCAGCCCACTATGCATGGACCCCATCACGACACGGTTTTTAATCGTGGTAAAACCCAAATGTAAAGGCTTTAAAATATTTGCATAGCTAGTCGTTGTCATGCTGAATCCTTATTTTGGCTTTGCAACTTGTTGCATAACACTTTAGCGGTTTTTTTATATTTTGGGATGACAATTTAGAAAATATTCTTCGCCTTTATGGTCAATACCTCCGGATATATTAATCCTTTAACCATAAAAAAAGCCGTATACTTTCACATCACGGCATGTTGTTTTTTAAAGCATTATTTCCAGTTTTTCAGCTTGCTGGTTTGTCCAATCCCCACATTAAAGCTATTAGTCGGATCCAGCTTTTGATAATGATTTTTTAATGCAGGCTTGGCCACATACAAATGCCCAACATTGTGTTCCGCAGGATATTCAGCGCCACGATCATCGAGTAAATGCCACATTGCATGTTCCATTGCCAAAGGGTCTACACCTTTTTTCACAATATAATCTTGATGAAAAACATGACAGAGAAAATGTCCATAATAGAGTTTATGGATAATTTGCTCATCCATGGCTTTCGGCAAAGTTTCCACCCATTCTCGATCATTGCGACGTAATGCAATATCCAGTGCAACAATGTCTTCCACTTCTGAACGATGCGTATCCCGATAACGAATGGCAGCACCTGCCACCGCAAAGCGATGTAAAAAAGCCTTACGTCCTTCTTCATCCGTACATTTAAAATAATTGCCTGAGATTTTGTCTAAAAAATACGTTTTCAAATACGCATCAACTTGATCAACATCCTGATTTTCAATACGAATCATCAAATGATGTTCATATAAATCACGAAATTCATTCATGCGTTTTGGCAGATGATTCGGCATAAATTTAGTGACGAGTTGTAAAACCTTATCCGAAAAACCTTGCAAACCCAGTTTTTCTAAATAGCCATCGACTTTATCTTTCATGGCAAAAGCAGCAGGAACTTTTGCGGTGCCAAATTTTTCGATAAATACAAAAGAATCTTTGCCATACTCAGCCCCAATATCGTATGCCACGCGATGAATGTACTCACCTGCAATCGGGAGGCGTGCAAGATCTTTTAATAGAAAACGACGAATTTCTGTTAAATCATCTTGTGAATTGGTCCCTACATAAAACACCTGACTTGGAATCTTTTCAAAGGTATCTAAACGTACGGCAAAGACACACACTTTACCCGCTGAACCCGATGCTTCAAATAAGCGGCTTGGATCAGCATTGAAACGTGCAGGCGTATTTTCATCAACTTGTTTAACGTCATGTGAATAGCGCTGATCAGAGGCACAGCAACTTGAATTATTCACAATGTCATTGATTTGATAATTTTTATTTTCCAACGCTGTGAGGATTTCTTCAGGCGTATTGCCAAGATTGATACCTAAATGATTGACCAACTCTAAGTCACCTGACTCATTCACTCGTGCATACAGTGCAAGCTCTGTATAGGCAGGACCGCGGCGCACCAAAGCACCACCTGAGTTATTACAGACGCCACCCAAAACCGATGCCCCAATACAAGAAGAACCAATCACCGAATGAGGTTCACGATTGAATTGCGCCAAATCTTTTTCAAGCTTGTCTAATGTCGCCCCCGGTAGGCAAATGACTTGTTGACCGTCATTAATCACCTGAATGCCAACCAAACGACGAGTACTCATCAGTACCACAGGACGGTCATAGTCATCACCAAAAGGCGTTGAACCACCTGTCAAACCGGTATTGGCGGCTTGCATAATCACAATACAATTTGCATCAACAGCAGCTTGCAACACATGCCATTGCTCAAGTAATGAGCCCGGTGTAACCACAGCCAGTACTTTCCCTGCACCGTAACGACGACCTTGGCGGTATAAACGTGTATCTTTATCTTCAGTTAAAACGTGTTGCTTACCGACGATGTTGATGAGGTTTTGAATGGTTTGTAATGATTGAGTTTGCATGCTCGTAGAATTTTCCATTTTCAATATTTTCTCTCCTTGATAAAGAGGAATAGCATTGTTATGCAATGAAAAAATATTGATTTAAATAATTTTAAACAACGTAGGTTTATTTGCACATATCAAAAGTTTTTAGTCATTGTTATTAAAATCTATAATGAATATCCCTTCTCCCTTTGGGATGAGTAGCAACGCTACGCAAGAGGGTTAGGAGAATTATTCAATAAACACCTCTCCCTAACCCTCTCCTGCAAAGAGAGGGAACTTTCATTGCTAATTTTTTTGATGACGAATAACTTTCCCAAGAGATCGATTCAAAAAATCACCCAGCCAACTCTTTCTCTAACTTCACCAAACAATCAGATGTAATATCCGCAATGGTTTTTGCACCTGTTAAGGTCATCGCAACACGCATTTCTTTATCAATCAGTTCTAAAAGATTGGAAACACCTTCACCACCTGCTGCACCGAGCGCATAAACAAAGGCGCGACCGAGCATACAGGTATCCGCACCCAAAGCCAGCATACGCACCACATCTAAACCATTTCGAATACCTGAGTCCGCAAGAATTTTAATATCGCCTTTTACGGCATCGGCAATTGGTGGCAATGCACGCGCTGAAGATAAAACCCCATCGAGCTGACGGCCACCATGGTTTGACACCACGATGCCATCTGCACCAAAACGCACAGCATCTTTGGCATCTTCAGGGTCAAGTATGCCTTTAATAACCATCGGTCCATCCCAAAATTCACGAATCCACTCAAGATCTTTCCATGAAATTGATGGGTCAAAGTTATTACCCAACCAGCCGATATAATCTTCTAAACCTGTTGGTTTGCCCAAGTATTTAGAAATATTCCCTAAGTCATGCGGACGACCTAATAAACCCACATTCCATGCCCAGTGTGGATGGAAACACGACTGCATATAACGGCGCATGGCTGCATTTGGCCCGCTCATCCCTGAGTGCGCATCACGGTAACGCGCGCCCGGAACAGGCATATCCACGGTAAACACTAAAGTTGAACAGCCTGCAGCTTTGGCACGTTCTAAGGCATTTTTCATAAAGCCACGGTCACGTAGCACATATAACTGAAACCACATGGGACGCTGAATCGCTGGCGACACCTCTTCAATAGGACATACTGAAACGGTAGACAGCGTAAATGGAATGCCCTTTTTATCTGCGGCTACTGCTGCTTGAACTTCGCCGCGGCGTGCATACATTCCCGTTAAACCCACAGGTGATAAAGCCACAGGCATTGATAAGGTTTCATTAAACAGTTGGGTTTCTAAACTCAGCTGTGACATGTCATTCAGCACACGTTGACGCAACGCTATTTTTGATAAATCTTCTACATTACGCTTTAAGGTATATTCGGCATACGCCCCGCCATCGATGTAATGAAATAAAAATGGCGGTAAACGACGACGTGCCGCTTCACGATAGTCATTGGCAGAAGAAATAATCATGCTTATATCCTGTTTAATCGACTGGCACGCTGACGACGAGCTTCTTCTTCATCAATCATGCGCACCTGTTGTACTACAAACTCAATGTGTCCACAGACTGCTTTACGTGCAGCTTCAGGATCACGACGTTCAATTGCATTCATGACTTGGAAGTGCTGATCATGCAATTGATCAAATCGGTGTGCTTCGCTATAAACTTTTCGACGACCTAAAACGACATTAAATTGCAACAGATCAAATAGACCACGCATCATCTGAATCAACACTAAATTATGTGATGCTTCAGCAATTGCTAAATGAAATTTGGCATCTGCACGCGCTGCTTCATCGTCATTCCCTAAAGCCTGAAAATGATTGATCTGATCATAATAATGTCGGATATGTGCCAAGTCCTCTGCTGTAGCACGTTGTGCCGCATACCATGCAGTACCACCTTCTAAAATAATGCGCGCCTCTTGCACATCAAAACGGTAGGCAGGGTCTTCACTAATCAAACTGCTGATGGGCTGCACAATTTGATAACTCGACCAAGTCGCTGGTAATTGCTTTAAAAAAGTCCCCGCACCCACTTTACTGACCAACACGCCCATGCTAGTCAATTGAGAAATCGCCTCGCGTAAAGAGGTGCGTGAGACGCCAAGTTGTTCACACAATTTCCGTTCAGCAGGCAGACGATCTCCAACTTGCATATTGCTTTGTTCAATCAATACACGAAGACTTTGAACAGTTTTATCAGAGACTTTCATCTGCTTTCCTTAACGTTGTTACACAATTCGTGTTATGGAATCATCCAAGGGAACACATAAGCTTGTAGGGTGATTAAAATCCCCATCATGATTGTGAACGTTATACTGTGTTTTACGGTAAAACGGAATAAATCCGACTCTTTACCTACCAACCCGACTGCCGCACATGCAATTGCAATTGACTGTGGTGAAATCATTTTCCCTGTCACACCGCCACTGGTATTAGCAGCAACGAGTAATACTTCTGGCACACCGATTTGTTGTGCAGTAGTCGCCTGCAATGCTGCAAATAGCGCATTGGCTGACGTATCTGAACCCGTGAGGAATACACCAAGCCATCCTAAAAATGGCGAGAAGAAGGTAAAGGCTTGACCTGTATGTGCAAGGGCCAAAGCCAAGGTCGAAGACATACCTGAATAGTTGGCGATAAAAGCAAAAGACAACACCATCCCAATCGAATAAATTGGAATTTTTAATTCATTAATGGTTTCACCAAAGGTCACAATCGCGTCTTTCGGCTTCATTTTTAAGAAAATAATGGTAATGATCGCAGCAATGACAATTGCCGTACCTGTTGCCGAAAACCAATCAAATTTATAGATGGCATCGTAGTCCTTCATTTCAGGTACGACTGGCGGCATCTTTTGAACCAATTGGTGTAAGAATGGCACTTTGATCGAAATAACCAAATCATGTAAAGCACCGTCTTTGGTAAATAAATCCTTAAACGGTTTAATACTCCAGATCGTGACCATCACCGTTAAGATCGCAAATGGCGACCACGCTTTTGCAATTTGACCCAAGCTATATTTTTGCTGTTTTTGTGCAGCCACATCTTCACTCATCGTCGCATCTTGATCTGCAAAGCGGAAAATATGTTTAGGCTGCCAATATTTAAATAAAATCGTTAATGACACTAAAGAGGCAATCGCCGCAGTAATATCGGGTAATTCAGGACCGACAAAGTTCGAGGTTAGGTACTGTGCAATCGCAAAGCTACTCGCCCCAACCACAACCGCAGGCCAAGTTTCCTTCACACCGCGCCAGCCATCCATAATCGCCATAATCCAAAACAGTACAATCGGCACCATAAATGGCAACTGTCGACCAACCATCTGACTGATTTCCATCGTATCTACACCAGACACTTGTCCAGCAACGATAATTGGAATACCCATCGCACCAAAAGCCACTGGCGCTGTATTTACGATCAGACAAAGACCTGCCGCATATAAAGGTTTAAAGCCTAAACCTACCAATAGTGCTGCGGTAATCGCCACAGGAGCACCAAAGCCCGCAGCACCTTCTAGGAAAGTACCGAAAGCAAAGCCGACTAATAGCATCTGTAAACGTTGATCTTCAGTAATGGAAAGTATCGAAGAACGGATGATGTCAAACTGCCCTGTTTTGACTGAGATTTTATACAGGAACACCGCACCAATAATGATCCATGCGATCGGCCATAAACCATAGAAAAAACCGTAGACCATCGAAGCCAATGCCATAAGCGCAGGCATGTCATAGGCAAATAAAGACACCAACAGTGCCAGTACAACGGTGATCGTACCTGCCACACTGCCTTTTAAACGAAATACAGCAAGCGCCAAGAAAAAAAAGATAATCGGAATGAGCGCAATTAAACTTGATATCCATATATTCCCCATTGGGTCATATATTTGCTGCCATTGAAGCATTGTCATCTCCTTGAAATGCTTACTAAGATTTAATTATTGAGCAATATCAGCATGTGGTCTTTTTATCATTGGTATGACTAATATAAATATTAAACACATAAAAACTCATACTATTGCTGAAATACTCCGCAATTTTTAATTATTTCAACTCAATCATTCAAGCTTTTCTTGTTTTTGGTATGACCAATATAAAATACAAAAACATTATTTTTCCGTTTAAAAACCTCCATATCAACTTTTAAATATCTGTTTTGTATTTATTATTTACAACTAAACTTTATAAAATATACTTTAGTCTAATAACCACGCTTTGTTTGACCTCAGTCTCATTTCAATGAAAAGCATAAAAACCAAATTAACCCAATAATGGTATGACCATTAATTTAAATCAAATAGATTTCTTTATATTTACATCCTATTCCATTCAGAAAACGCATTTTCCGCCCGCAAAAACTGGATGAAGTATTCACCAATAGATTTCAACGATCATTTTTTTCCACCTCATCGCTTGTATCTCATGATTTTTTAGAAAAACCCCGCAGAAAAGTGCTACAATCATGCACATATATGTATTCTTTCAGGCCACCCATTCTCGGTGCCTATATTTATATCGTTAGGATTAACAATGACTGATAATGCAACTATCTTGCAGAATGTCCCAGTTGGCAAAAAAGTTGGTATTGCCTTCTCTGGTGGTCTAGATACTTCAGCTGCGCTTTTGTGGATGAAACAAAAAGGTGCAGAACCTTATGCTTACACAGCAAACTTAGGTCAACCTGATGAAGACGACTACGATGCGATTCCAAAAAAAGCGGAAGCGTATGGCGCAGTTAAAGCTCGCTTAGTTGATTGTCGTTTACAACTTGCATTAGAAGGTATTGCGGCTATTCAATGTGGTGCTTTCCACATTTCAACTGGTGGTATGCCTTACTTCAACACGACTCCTCTTGGTCGTGCAGTTACAGGTACGATGCTTGTAACCGCAATGAAAGAAGATGATGTAAACATCTGGGGTGACGGTTCGACTTATAAAGGTAACGACATTGAACGTTTCTACCGCTATGGTCTATTGACTAACCCATCGCTAAAAATTTACAAACCTTGGTTAGACCAAACTTTCATTGACGAGCTAGGCGGCCGTGCAGAAATGTCACAGTTCCTGATCGACAATGGTTTTGACTACAAAATGTCAAAAGAGAAAGCGTACTCAACTGACTCAAACATGTTAGGTGCGACTCACGAAGCAAAAGATCTTGAATACCTTAATGCGGGTATCAAAATCGTAGACCCAATCATGGGCGTTGCGTTCTGGAAAGATGACGTAGAAGTAAAAGCTGAAGAAGTTTCTGTAACTTTCGAAGAAGGCTTCCCTGTTGCATTAAATGGCAAACGCATCGAAAACCCAGTTGAGTTCATTCTTGAAGCTAACCGTATCGGTGGTCGTCATGGTCTAGGTATGTCTGACCAAATCGAAAACCGTATCATTGAAGCAAAATCTCGTGGTATCTACGAAGCTCCGGGTATGGCACTTCTTCATATCGCTTATGAACGTTTAGTGACTGGTATTCATAACGAAGACACCATCGAACAATACCGTATTAACGGTCTGCGTTTAGGTCGTCTTCTTTACCAAGGTCGTTGGTTCGATTCTCAATCATTAATGCTTCGTGAAACTGCGCAGCGTTGGGTTGCTAAAGCAATCACTGGTACTGTGACTTTAGAACTTCGTCGTGGTAATGACTACACTATTCTAAACACTGAATCTCCTAACCTCACTTATGAAGCTGAACGTTTAACTATGGAGAAAGGTGACTCTATGTTTAGTCCTGCTGACCGTATCGGTCAATTGACTATGCGTAACTTGGATATCACAGATACTCGCGCTAAATTAGGTATCTACACAAACTCTGGCTTACTTGCAGTAGGTACAGGTTCTGCAGTGCCTCAATTAAAAGACAAAAACAAATAAGATTTGTTGAGTCATAAAAAACCGCGCATTTTGCGCGGTTTTTTATTGCCGATTTCAGAGAAGTTCTCAATTTTATTAAACATTAAGCCACATGTGCTGAACGAATCGACTGATAGTAAATTTGATTCCGGCCTAATTGTTTCGCACGATACAACGCCTGATCGGCAATATTTAACAGTTCATCCTTCGTCATATTTTCAGCACGATATACCGTAATACCCAAACTAATAGTGACGTGATTTGAAACCTGTGATTTGGCATGTGGAATTTCTAAACGATCGATTGCTTTATAAATATTTGACGCTACCGCATAAGCACCATGCGCATCGGTTTCAGGCAATAAAACCACAAATTCTTCACCACCATATCGCGCTACAAAATCCATATGTCGAATGGCATTTTTAATGGTTTTGGCAATGGTTGAAATTACATCATCGCCTTTTTGATGACCGTAGAAATCGTTATAGTTTTTAAAATGATCAACATCGATAAATAGCACAGCAAGCGAGGTGTTATTACGTCGAGATTGCTCATAAAAGGTATCAAGCATTTCATCAAAAGTACGTCGGTTTGAAATCTTGGTTAATTCATCATGCTGACTTAAATGTAAAAGCTCTGTGGTATGAATACGATGGATTTTTTCACTAATATCCGCGCGCAGCATATTCAAAAATATCATCCGTTCACGCGCACAGAGCATCTTACTGATTGCAAAACCCAATACACAGCTTCCAATCAGTACACGCCCCAATACCATCACATCAAATTTCACTTCTAATGAAAAAAGCATCAACATGGTGACCACAGCAGCCAACAATCCAGACATCAACATTTGGACTGGTTTAACCCCCGTCAAAATATAGCTCAAGATGTAAATCATACAAAGGATCATCATGGCCTGATGTTTAAGTGCTTCGGTATACACGGTCATGGTGAGCCAAGACATTGAAATAACTGCCCAAAACACTACAAACATACTGGCATGTGAAAAATAAGGCTTCAGACGGTCGTAACGAGCAAAGGCATATAAAGTCAGAAGACACAGCGCACCATTGAGCTGTCCAAGCAAACAATGAATAAAATCATGCACAAAATGCTGCTGATTAATTATCCAGTAATCTCCGGGAATGATCAGCATGGTGAGCACAAAGTAGATCAACACCCCCATCCAGAAAAAATGACGTATGTTGGTTTGCGCACGATCGAGGTTTAAAGTCCAAAATTGGGTTTCCAGTTTTTTAGGAAACATTTCCCCTACACGACGAGTTTGCCGTGTAATCAGTTCCTCTATTTTTTCTTTATCGTATTGCAACTTTGCAAGGTTATACTTGTATTCCATTTCCAAGCATTTATCTAATTCTTTTAGTCATTTAAAAATACCACAGTTTTATTCTTTATTTATATCTGTTCAGTCATTTGTACAGAAATCTCGTTACCATTTTCACATTATTTGCATTATCATTTGTTTTATTTCCAAGCTTGGAATCGCTGTGAATACGATTACTCTTCTTCAGCCAGATGATTGGCATGCACATTTACGTGACGGTCTAGCCCTAAAGCGTACAGTTCCTGATTTAGCACAACAATTCTCTCGCGCGATTTGTATGCCAAACACCGTACCACCGGTAAAAACCGTTGAAGAAGCAAATGCATACCGTGAACGTATCATGGCACATGTTCCTGAAGGCGTTCACTTTGACCCGCGTATGGTGCTCTATTTCACAGACAACACCCCTGCAAGTGAAGTTAAAAAAATTAAAGAGTCTGAGCATGTTAATGCCATTAAGCTCTATCCAGCGGGTGCAACCACGAACTCAGACAGTGGTGTCAGTGATATTAGTAAAGTCTATGGTGTGATTGAGCAACTCGAAGAACACCAAGTGCCGTTACTGTTACATGGTGAAGTGACACATAACCATGTGGATATTTTTGACCGTGAAAAACGTTTCCTTGATGAAGTGCTTTCTCCACTGTTAAAACAGTTCCCTAAATTAAAATTGGTGCTAGAACACATCACTACTAGTGAAGCTGCGCATTTTGTATTAGAACAAGACCGTAATGTCGCTGCGACAATCACACCGCAACATTTATTGTTTAACCGTAATGATATGTTGGTGGGTGGTATTAAACCGCATTTCTATTGCCTACCGATTTTAAAACGCCAAACCCATCAGCAAACATTGCTCGAAGTTGCGACCAGTGCAAACCCTAAATTTTTCTTAGGTACAGACAGTGCGCCTCACTCAAAAAATGCTAAAGAAAATGCATGTGGCTGTGCAGGATGTTATAGTGCACCAACAGCAATTGAGCTATACGCTCAAGCATTTGATCAAGTCGGTAAAATCGACCGTTTAGAAGGTTTTGCAAGCCACTTTGGTGCAGACTTCTACGGACTCCCTCGAAATACCAATACCATTACTTTGGTAAAAGAAGATCAAGTGATCCCTGAAAGTTTAGACTATTTGGATGGCGAAAAAATTATTCCGTTGTATGCGGGTAAGACCATCCAATGGAGAAAAGTGTGACAGATGAAACTCGACCAGTCATTGGTCAACGTTTCCGTGGATTCCTACCTGTTGTTGTCGATGTCGAAACAGCAGGTTTTAATTCACAGACCGATGCCTTACTGGAAATTGCAGCGATTCCTATTGTGTATGATGCAGAAGGTAATTTTGTACCGGGTGAAGCCCACCATGCACATATCAATCCGTTTGAAGGTGCCAACCTTGACCGTCGTTCACTGGATTTTATTGGTGTAGATCCATTTAATCCGATGCGTATGGCCATGGCTGAAGATGAAAAATCAGCATTAAAACGTATTTTTAAGTCAGTGAATGAAGTACGTCGTCAACAAAACTGCACTCATGCTGTTTTAGTTGGTCACAATGCCCATTTTGATTTAGGGTTTGTACAGGCAGCTATTGCACGTACAGGGACAAAAAATCAAAATCCTTTCCATAGTTTTTCCGTATTCGATACAGTGACTTTGAGCGCTGTAATGTTTGGACAAACTGTGCTGGCAAAATCATGTATTCAAGCAGGTATTGAGTTTGATGGTAAAGAAGCACACTCTGCACTTTACGATACTCAGAAGACCGCTGAACTGTTCTGCTATATTTTGAACAAACTCGGCCCTCACCTACTTGACACTATGATGGCGGATCAATAAGATACCGCCATCTTCTAAACGTCCCTATCGTCTAGAGGCCTAGGACATCGCCCTTTCACGGCGGTAACCGGGGTTCGAATCCCCGTAGGGACGCCAATTCTTATTCAGACTTTCTCCAAGCTGAATATTCAAGTCTATTGAATACACATCACCATCTCTACTGATTAGTTAAAATTTTCATTCACTGAAATCGCTGTGTATTAAAAAAACACCTATTGCAAATAATTCTCATTTCTATTGATTATTTTTGCAAAGTTAATGATAATCGCTATCGTTTTTATCTGCATAATTGTTGACAGCCATGCGCTTTGCCTATTCTCCCCTCAATCTCGCAATTTTGACTGCTTTAGCATCTCAAGCTTATGCCAATGAAATTGATACAACTCAATTTATTCAAAGCAATAATCTCAAAATGTCGCCGATTGAAGTTGAAGTCAAAGCCAAGCCAGAAGTAGGTAAAACCATCTACACCAAAGAAGATTTAGAAAAAACGCCGAATAGTTCGAAAAATATCACAGACTTTTTAAAAGTTAATCCAAATGTGCAGTTTAGCCGTGAACAACGTTCTGCAGATTCACAGGCTGAGCTACGACCATCCGAGATATCTATTAATGGCGCGCAAACTTACCGAAATAAATTTGTAATTAACGGCGTCAATACCACCAATAACCTTGACCCTCTGGCAAGCGGCAACTCCTATTCAGGCAAGCTTGATGGTGGCTCACAAGGGATGGCCCTAAATACCGATTTAATTTGTAAATTAGAATTGATCGATAGTAATGTTTCTGCAGCATACGGCGAATTTACAGGTGGTGTAGTTAATGCTGAAACTTGTACCCCAAATACTGAAATTGGCAAAATCCACGGCTCCGTTACTTACGACTACACGGAAAGTGATTGGTCACGTTATCATTTTACCGATGAAGAAGAAGCTGCAGAGTTTGAAGATCCAACATCATCAAATAATAAAGAATATAAAAAACACGGCTTAAGCCTGAATCTATACAGCAAACTCTCTGAACAATGGGGCATCAATAGTTATGCCTCTAAACGTGAATCCATCGTTCCAGTAATGAGTGGTTTAGAAGATCGCAGTAAAGTCAAAAGCGAGCGTAATAATATCAACTTAGGGACTACCCTTTTTTACACACCTTCGGACACAACCAAAGCGAAGTTTGGCTTTGATTTAGGGGATTTGGACAGTCTAAATTTCGTTGATAAGCGAATAAATTCAAAAAGTATTAGCAATACAGAAACGTTGACATTTTTTGGTGAATTAGAAAGTAAACTCAATAATTCAACATTAAAACAAAATATTAGCTATCAAACGCTAAGCCAAGCACGTGAAAATGATTCAACTACCGGCATTCTTTGGAAGCAAACACCAACTAAAAACTGGAGTTCCAATCCTGGTGAAGGTGCCACAAGTAGTGATATTGAATTACACCAAGATACATTTTCGTATAGTCTAAAAAATACGTTTGATACCATTCAGATTGGCAACAGCATGCAACAATTAAGCTTTGGTATGGGCTATGACTATTCTAAAGTTGCATGGGAACGGCCTAACGATGCCTATATGTATAATCAGCCTAAGACTTTTACATCTAGTTCAGGCATTAGCTGTACGGCAGGTGATATTCTTTGTGATGAAGCAACGGATGAAAATAACTATCAAGGCCAATATCAAACAAATGGCAAGTATTATCAAAAAGGTAAAGTTAATATTGACCAACAACGTGTGCATACCTTCATTGAAAACACATCGACTTGGGATAATTTTTCAGCGCGTTTAGGTTTACGTGCAGATTATGATAGCTTATCGAAAAATTTAAATATTGCACCTCGTACTGCCTTTAACTATAAACCGCTAAAAAATGATCTTCTGTCCTTCACTACGGGATGGAATCGATATTATGCAAACTATACCTTAGCCACTGAACTGCAAGATCAACTTGCATTTTTGGAATACAATTTAAAACGCACAAAAAATCAAACTGAAGACTATTGGACTCAAACTGGGTTATCAGATTTAATATTAGCTAATTCCAATATTCAACGTGCCAATTTAAAGACCCCTTATGCTGACGAAATTGTGTTTGCCATTAATAGCCAAGTTAAAAACTGGAACCTTGGTCTGAAATGGGTGAATCGCGATAGCAAAGATGAAATCACAAAAAATCGTTTTATTGATCCAACAACCAGCAATACCATCGATCATTTTGAATATAGTAATAGTGGTAAAGCAAAAGCTGACATTTACACACTCACACTCAGAAATACGCTGCCAGTCGTATATAAAAACTCTCTGCACGGGTTTAACTTTGGCTTTGATTACACTGAATCGGAAAAAAATTATTTAGACTATTCTGAGCCATATAACGTTAACAGTAATACCGCTGCTGAAGATCGCGATATTATTTTTAACGGCAGCCTCATCCAATTTAATGAACGTCCTGTTGAAAATTTCAATCAGCCTTGGACGGCTCGTTTTGGTTGGGACATTGAGTTTTCAAATTTACCATTAAAGATTAATAACTTCTTAAGCTACAAATCTGAATATAAAGATACGTATAAACTAAAAAACAAAGTTGAGCATGATGGTGTCCTGTTGGAAGCCTATGCCACAGATACAATTAGACCTCGATTTAGTTGGGATATGCGTACCACTTATGATTTGAATTTCTCTAAAGACTACAAAGCAATATTCGGTTTAACCATTAACAATATTACCAATCGACATAATATCTATACCACCCCAGGTATTAGTGAGTCGACCAACAGACTTAGATCTGAAATTGGGCGACAGTTCATTGCTGATGTCACATTTAAATTTTAATCTTCCCTATCAAGAGCGCCTTAAAAACGCTCTTGATTCATTTTAAAATAGACTAAAACATGAAAAAAATAATCTTACTCTTTGGCCTGTGCATAGTATGTCTCGGTATCTTCATCTACATTTTTAGACCCGAAGCCAGCCTACCGACAAATTTTTCAAATACTGTTGAGCACGATGCCAATCAGACAAATCAAACAGCATTGAATGATGACCAAGAATCTTCTATTCCCGAAACCAACGATCATGACACTCAAATACAAGCGAAAAAAACCAAAAAATTGAGCGAAGAAGCAATACAGTATTACCGAACAGCAAGTAAATACGGTTGGGAGTCAATCGTTCGTGATTTTAAAAATGGAACCATCCTAAAAAGTAAAATGCCTAAAGGGGAAATAGAAAAACTTTGCGAAATTGCACTGAGTCAAAGCACTGCCGATAAAACCAAACGCTTATTTAAAGCAAATTGCAAACCACTCAATGGCCGTTCATCCTCTATGATTATTAATGGCGCATTAACCAATGCAGAAGGCAAAATAGATCAAAACGAAATCATTGAAAAATTAAAACTCTACAAGTCGGAAAATGTTTTACAAACACACGTTACGTATAAATTTGGCCCGTATGAAGAAAAAAGCTCTTTGCAATCTAAAACAATTGGTTGGGGGCTTGAAGACGTTTTTGATTATTTGCTGAGTATTGGAGTCGATTACACGGGCGTGGATGGTAATTTAATTTTAGACAATATCAAAGGCCGTAACCCTTCTGTGAGTTTCGTTCAAAAACTACTGAATGCAGGAATCGAGCCCAATAGTAACGTTTATAAACAAATGGAACAGAATGACTTTTCAACCAAATATCCTGACGTTTACAATTTATTAAAAGCACACAAACCATGAAAAACATCGTTATTACCAGCTGCCTGCTAATGAGTATGCATTGCTTTGCAAATGCTCCAGTGCCACAAAATCACGCTACCAATGCACCATCAGTGAAAAACATTCACGACTTTAAAAAGATCAAAGGGATGACAAATGATGCATCTCGTTATTATAAATTTATAAACATATATGGTTGGTCAGCCATAGTGCAGGAATTTGAAAATAAAAATATTCAAAACAGTAAAATGAAAAATAAAGAAGTTAAAAAAATGTGTGACACAGCGCATCTTATACTTCCACTTCAAGATATCAAGCGACTGATTGCTGCTAATTGCAAACCCAGCTCAAACGATGTCACTTTTAATACCATCAATAGGACTTTAAAAAATGGCGATGGTTCTATTAATGAACAAGAAATTATTGCTAAATTAGAATTTTATAATGCATTAGGATTATTAAAAACACATCAAACATACGGCCGTGGCTATCGTGCAGAAACATATAATTTACTCTACAAAGCTGCCGGTTTTGGTTTGCCTGATGTTTTTGATTATCTCCTGAATATCGGACTCACAGTAAAATATACCGATGGTAACTTACTAAATACACATTTTGATGGTCGCTCCCCTCAACTCGCTTTAACCCAAAAAATTTTAAAACTGGGTATCGAGCCAAATGCTTCAACCATCACAATCATGCAACAACGGAACTTTAAACAACACTACCCCGACATTTACCAAGTCATCCTATCCAATCTAGAACAGAAAAACCGTAAACTTTAATTAATTACAGCCTGACTGGTTTTGTTTATACTTCAGCTTGATCTATTTTGATGTAAGAATACCCTATGTTTAAAAAGTTGCTCTTGGTTTTAGCCATCTTATTTCCATCTGCACTCTATCTGTATATTGTGAGCCGCGATGACAACAAAGCCCCTGTAACCGAACAAACTCAAGTACCTGCAACCTCCGAAGCCGAATATCAAACTCCTGACCATTAATCTAATGGTCAGTGCTAAAGATTTAAATTTTAGATCAGTATTATCACATTATAAGAAAAATTCGATTTATCAATCATTTCACTGCATTCAATCATAAAATATACCTTTCATTCAATTTTCATTTCACTATGCAATCTCCCTCTGAACCTTCGCAACACTCGTCTGCTGAAGGTAAAAGTCCATCGCTTAAACGTGCGATGACGACTCGACACCTTGTGATGCTCTCACTTGGTGGTGCAATTGGTACTGGTTTGTTTATGGGTTCAGGTGAAGTTATTTCACAAGCTGGGCCTTTAGGCGCTGTTCTTGCCTATATTATTGGCGGTTTGATTGCCTACATGGTCATGCTCTGTTTGGGTGAACTTGCCGTACATTTACCTGTTTCTGGCTCTTTTGGTGCTTTTGCGACTAATTATATTGGCCCGGGTACCGGTTATATGGTGTCTTGGATGTACTGGTTGGGCTGGTCTGCCACCTTAGGTACAGAATTTACTGCGGCGGCTATTTTGATGCAGGAATGGTTTCCACAAACCTCTATTTGGTTATGGACACTGATCTTTGCAGCTGGCGTACTGATCTCTAATCTAAGTTCTACACGTGCGTTTGCAGAGTCAGAATTTTGGTTATCAATGGTGAAAGTTGCAACAGTGTTGATTTTCATCATCCTTGGTTTTGCCTGCATCTTTGGTTTCGTACCTTTCCAAGGCTATGAATCAGCTCCAATGTTCCACAATTTGACAGAACATGGTTGGCTGCCAAATGGTTTGTTCCCTCTGTTTGCCACGCTATTGATCGTGAACTTTGCCTTTAATGGTACGGAGATGATTGGTATCGCTGCAGGTGAAACTGAAAACCCTGAAAAGAATGTGCCTAAAGCCATTCATGCTGCGGTATGGCGCTTAATCATTTTCTTTGTCGGCACTATTATCGTCATCAGTTCACTGTTGACCTATACCGATGCAGGTTTAAATGTTGGTGGACATGGCGGCTTAAGTAGTAGCCCATTCGTTTCCGTATTTAACCTGATGGGCATTCCCTATGCAGAAGACTTAATTCGTTTCGTCATTATTACGGCTTTACTGTCTACAGCTAACTCTGGTTTATATGCTGCATCACGTATGATGTGGGCGCTGTCCGCACAAAAACAATTACCACGTGCTTTCGGCAAATTAAGCAAAACTGGTGTGCCTTATATTGCTGTATTGGTCACTATGATCGGTGGTTTACCAGGTCTATTGTCAGAACAATTTGGCGCAGATGTCATCTTCAAGAACTTGATGGGGGTTGCTGCCTTCACCATGGTGATCGTGTGGATGAGTATTTGCTGGAGTCAATTTAACTTCCGTCGCCAATGGCTGAAACAAGGTCATAGCGTGTCAGAACTTAAATTCCGTACACCATGGTTCCCGCTGGTTCCAATTCTTGGCTTTGTCTGCTGTACCGCAACAGGTTTAAGTATGGCTGCAGATCCTGAAATGCTTTCAGGCTTTATTGGCTGTCTGATCTTTATGGCGGCGTGTTATGCAGGTTATTATTGGTTATATCACGATAAATAAAATAGTTAAGGTGGCTCATTAGCCACCTTTTTTTATGAAACTATTTCTCTTCCCTATGAGAGAAAAATTAGGGTTTCCATATAAATTCAAAAATGATTTGTGGGAGCAGTTTAATCCACAAAAACCACTGTACAAATTATAATTTAAAGAAATAGTTCAACTGCTTTTCGTCAATGAGTTTTTATCCTCGCTCAACACCAAGATATAATCCCATACTTTCAACTCTAATGAGTCCTTTTCGGATTTTGCCCCTTTAGAAACATTAGCTAAAAGACACACAGCTACTATTGCTAGAAATATTTGGATAGATACTCTCAAACTTGTATTAGATATTAATTCAACAAAAGTAAAGTTAAAAACTATTAATGAAAGTGGCAAAAGCACCCGACTTGAATTCATCTGTTTTTTAAATTCAGGAAAATCACGATTAATAACCAATAAATCTTGTTTGTCTTTACTCCACAACATTGGCTCAAAACTTACATCCAATTTTTTTTCTAATTTTTCAAGTTCTACATCATCACTAGACAACTGATATCTTCGAACCTTTAAGATTAAATATAATTTAAAAAAGCTCTGGATATCTAAAAAATAATGAGAATCATCTAAAGATTTGAGGTGATTATACGTAATTCTACTTTCCCCATCTAAATCCCTAAATAAAAGTTCATCAATAATTCTTTCAAACCCTGATTTACTGATATACGAAGAAAAATTATTTGGATAAACTTCAAACCAATGCAAATAATTCAATAAAACTATATAGAATCTTTCATGGACTTTGCCCACATTAAATTGATTGATTTCAAATAAAATTCCAGAAATAAACTCATTAAAATTATTTTTCATTAAAAAAATTCTGTTTTTTGTTTCATTTATATACATTTAGAATATAACAATGAAACTCTATTTTGACAAATATAGATGGGCTATGTACTATACACCCACCTCAAAACGTCCCTATCGTCTAGAGGCCTAGGACATCGCCCTTTCACGGCGGTAACCGGGGTTCGAATCCCCGTAGGGACGCCAATTCTTCTGTCAGTTCTGACAAACTTAAAGTTTATTTATCTATAATTTATATTAATTGATTGCATCATCATTGCATTCTTCTCTACAATTACTCGCTTCATTATTTGATTCTCCTTTTTCTCTATGCAGTCATCACATTCTCCGAATGATGCTTCGCATCAGGGCAATTCTGCGCCGTTAAAACGCGCTATGAGTACTCGACATCTGGTGATGATTTCGCTTGGCGGCGCAATCGGTACTGGTTTATTTCTTGGTTCGGGTGAAGTCATTGCACAAACGGGGCCTGTAGGTGCCATTATTTCGTATTTTTTAGGCGGTATTATCGCCTATATGGTGATGCTTTGCTTAGGCGAGCTCGCTGTACATATGCCAGAATCTGGTTCATTTGGCGCTTATGCTAAACGCTATATCGGACCTGGTACGGGTTATACCATCACTTGGCTCTATTGGCTGACATGGTCAGTAACGCTAGGAACTGAATTTACCGCTGCTGCACTTTTAATGCAGGAATGGTTCCCAGACAGCTCTATGTGGATGTGGACCTTAATCTTTGGTGCTTTTGTATTCTGCTTGAATATGATTTCAACCAAATGGTTTGCTGAATCTGAATTTTGGCTAGCTTTAGTCAAAGTGATTACCGTTGTAGCCTTTATTATTTTAGGTCTATTGGCCATTTTTGGTGTTTTAGGCTATCGAGGCTATGAAGCTGCACCGCTGTTTAGCAACCTCACTGCACAAGGCTGGTTCCCTGAAGGTTTGTTCCCAATCTTCGCTACAATGTTGATTGTTAACTTTGCATTCTCAGGTACTGAACTGATTGGTGTTGCTGCGGGTGAAACCAAAGATCCAGCGAAAAATGTGCCTAAAGCCATTAACACGGCGATTTTCCGCTTGTTGATTTTCTTTGTAGGTACCATTGTTGTTATTACTGCATTATTGCCACACCAAGAAGCTGGCTTATCTGCCGAAGGTGTAAGTAGTTCACCTTTCGTAACAGTATTCCAGCACATTGGTATTCCTTATGCAGAAGACATCATCCGCTTTGTCATTATCACAGCCCTACTTTCTGCTGCAAACTCAGGTTTATTTGCTGCATCTCGAATGATGTGGTCATTGTCCTATAGTAAGCAATTACCTGCGGTGTTCTCTAAAGTGAACTCACGTGGTATTCCTTATGTTGCGGTGATTGTGACCATGATCGGTGGTATGCCGGGCTTACTTTCTGAGCAATTTGCACCAGAAACCATCTTCAAAAACTTGTTAGGTGTCGCGGCATTTACCATGGTGGTGGTATGGATGAGTATTTGTTTAAGCCAATTCAACTTCCGCCGTCAGTGGTATAAAGAAGGCAAAACTGCAAAAGATTTAGCTTTTGCTGCACCACTCTTCCCAATCGTGCCGATACTCGGTTTTGTATTTTGTCTTATTACCTGTATTAGTATGGTATTTGACCCAGAAATGTTAACTGGCTTTATCTGCTGTATGATCTTCATTGTGGCGTGTTATATCAGCTACTACACCTTGTATCACAACAAAGATTGATCTGCGTTGTCATACCAAACACGATAAAAGAGTAACTTCGGTTGCTCTTTTTTTATGGCTATATTTTAATAAAAGTAGAATAAAAACTGATCCGTCGATGAGGTGCAATATGCAGATCATCTTTATCCATGGCATGAATCAACAGCAACAAACTGCACGTTCGCTCGAACAGCATTGGCTTGCACTGTTGTCTCAAGGCTTAAAGCAAAGCCATCAAGAGACTTTTTTATCATATATACAGCACCATATGCGCATGCCTTTTTATGGAGATTTACTCACGCGTTATCATTTGCAGAATATGCTTCAAGCCAGCACCTTGACGCCTCAAACGTGGCCACATTTTCCGTTTATCCATCGCACTGAACTCCTAGAAAAATCACCAAAAGTACTTGAGCATCATGCCGTACAAAACAATCTACCTGACATCACCCTCAATGATGCTATTGGATTTAGTCAATCATTCAAATCGATCACTGCACTTGGCAAAGATCTTGCCCTACGCGATTTTGCAGTTTTAATGAATTATTTCCCAAAATTACATGCCACACTTTTGCATAAATTTTTGGTCGAAACTTATCTCTATTTATCCAATCCACACTTTATTCAGGCAGTTCATACTCGTCTGCATGAGCAATTACATCAAACGAAACCCACCCTGTTGATTGCACATTCGCTAGGTAGCGTGATTGCGTATCATTTTTTACTGTTACATCCTGAACTCAACATACAGCGCTTTATTACCTTGGGCTCACCTTTGGCTTTTCGTGTCATCCAAGCCCACTTACCTCAGCCTTTACAGCGACCTGATGCAATTTCAGGTGATTGGTTAAACTTTTATTCACATGATGATTTTCTCAGCGCTTTTCCACTGAGTCAGGCACCATTTGATTTTCAACCCGCCATTATCAACCAGCAAATTCAGACATCGATTGAACACCCACACGATATTGCTGGATATTTAACGCATCCAGAAGTTATTGCTACAATCTTACAAGTGTTGAAAAAACCGACATAAATAATGTATTTTTCAAACATTTTTAGCAAATTGTTTTAATTTTATGCACTCAACAACAAAAACTGAATTTATTTATAGAAAAGCGTTTGACACCCCCCGATTTTCACCCTAATATACGCCCACCTCTGAAACGTCCCTATCGTCTAGAGGCCTAGGACATCGCCCTTTCACGGCGGTAACCGGGGTTCGAATCCCCGTAGGGACGCCAATTTTCAGAAGTACATTTTATTAAGTCCCTATCGTCTAGAGGCCTAGGACATCGCCCTTTCACGGCGGTAACCGGGGTTCGAATCCCCGTAGGGACGCCATTATTTAGTCTAAAAACTTAGACTGAAATAAACGGTTTTAAAATTTGCTTTCTGTACTGTCCCTATCGTCTAGAGGCCTAGGACATCGCCCTTTCACGGCGGTAACCGGGGTTCGAATCCCCGTAGGGACGCCATATTCGAGTTGGTTTTAACCACTCATTAAAAAGCTCAAGCATTGCGACTTGGGCTTTTTTATTGCCTTAATTTCTAAATATTTCTTTTAAAAGTTTTGAATCATAAATGGCCTTAGGGGCAATCACCTGCTCATTTAGCGGAATATTTTGACCATAGCGCTGCCGCATTAGACGCTGCACTTCATATTGTTTTAAATCAAATTGTTTAAGTTGTTGTAACGGCGAAAGTTCGATTCCTAAAGCATGCTGATAAGCTTTCCAAACAATTTCAGAACAGTAAATTGCACGGTCATCCCATTCAAAATAAATATCATAGGGTTTGCCCAAGTACTTTTCTGCATTTTGTACTAGCTTCGTTTTCTGCGGCACATTTAAGGGTTGTTTGAGCCTTTTCACCACATAGTGAGCATTCTCCCCACGCGCGATCCATTGATTTAAAGCGGTATATTGCACAGGTTGAATAGCTTCAAGCACCCAAGTTTGGTTATTTTTATTTACGATCATGCCCATGTGACTATAAGGCGAATGTGTCGCCTTTTGAATGCTTAAACTTTGTTGTGACTTTGAGATATGAAAAATGATATCCCCCGTCTGAAATGTAGACTGGGCATAGAGAGCAGAACTGAGCCCCGAAAGAATGACTATTAATATTAAAATTTTAGACATTTTTATTGTAAGTAATATTGATATGAATGAAGGCAACCATAACATGGATGTATGCCGATTGCCCTTATTCTAATAATTCAATGATTGACTAAGCCGACTTACGTGAATTGACTTGCCCTTTAATGACCGCGGTTAAATTGCCTTTGAGATATTTAAAAAACACTTTTAACGGTGAAAGTTTAGGATTTGGCTGTTTTCCTTCACCAATCGATTTAAACTGAGCGGCATACCAAATAATTTCCATAATCGCCATTTTATCAATCATCGGTATGCCAGTTTTAATTTTGTCCACACCATAACGAACATCCTGACCCGCCAATAAACGATCAGCCAAATCGACTTCAACAGCGAAAGGACGTGCAATACCAATAAAATCACAAGCTCCACTGTCTAGTGCAGCATTCATGCCTTGGACGGTTCTAAACCCGCCGGTAACCATTAACGCGCATTTCACTTCTTTACGGATATTGTCCGCAAAATCGAGGAAATAAGCTTCACGAGCAATGGTACTGGCTTTACGTTTTTCTTCTTTAGCACCCGCCATCGCTGGCGCTTCATAGGAACCGCCCGAGATTTCAATCATATCAATCCCTGCGGAATCGATTGCCTTAAAGACCTCAATCACATCTGTTTCGCTAATTCCGCCACGTTGGAAATCAGCAGAGTTGAGTTTGACCGAAATAATAAAATCATCTGTCGTCGCTGCACGAACTGCCTTATAGATTTCAAGCAAAAAGCGCATGCGGTTTTCATTTGAACCGCCCCACTGATCTTGACGTTTATTGGTCAGTGGCGACAAGAACTGACTAATTAAATAACCATGCGCACCATGCAATTGCACGCCTTCGAAGCCTGCCTTTTCACAAATGTGTGCGGCACGTGCAAAACGCTGAATGATATCTAAAATTTCATCTTCACGAAGTTCGCGCGGTGTTCCAAACGTTGTAGCTAACATTGGACTAAATGGCACAGCAGATGGTGCAACCGTTTCTTTATTTAAACCTTTAGGACATTGGCGGCCAGGATGTGAAAGTTGAACCAATTGCACCATGCCGTGCTTCTTGCCTAGCTCAGCCCACTGTGTTAACTGTGCTAAATCACGCTCTGTTTCAGCGACAACAACCCCAGGCTCATTTTTAGCACAAAAATCCACCATGACATTACCCGTAATGGCACAGCCTAAACCACCCTTCGCCCAAGCTTCATATAACCCAAAATGTAAGTGATTGGGTTGGCCTGCGGTATTGGCCAATGCTTCGCTCATTGCACCTTTAATGATGCGATTTTTAAATGTGGTATTACGAATTTTAAAGCTTTCAGCTAAATGGCTCATGGCAATGTCCAAAATGAAATAATAAGTCCTGAGTATTTACTCTAATTATTATTTTCTAAAGGTCAAGGATATTTTGACAATGACACATGTCAAAATATCCATAGCTTTGATTTTAGTATTGGCTGGCTGCAATTAATTTACGGGTATAGTCCGTTTGTGGTCGTGCAAATAGATCTGCAGTGTCTTGAAACTCCATGACTTTGGCATGTCGCAGTACCAACACTTTTTGACACAGGGCTTTGACCACGTGTAAATCATGACTGATAAATAAATAACTCATATTAAATTCTTGCTGCAAACGCCGTAGTAGCTTCACGATGGCTTTTTGTGTCGTCCGATCTAGTGCCGATGTGGGTTCATCGAGTATCAATAATTTAGGACGTAATACCAACGCACGTGCTAAGGCGACTCTCTGCCGTTGCCCACCGGATAACTCATGTGGATAACGCTGCTTAAATGAGCTGGCTAATTCGACTTTCTGCAAAGCTTCATCTATACGCTGTACAATTTCATTTGCAGATAAATGCTGTAAGGCCAAACCTTCGCCAATGGTTTGCTCTACATTTAGCCGTGGATTTAAACTACTGAATGGATCTTGAAAGACAATTTGAAATTCACGACGTAAAGGTCTGAGCTGTTTTTCTGAAAGTTGATGGATGGCGTGTTGATTTAACATAATTTCGCCATCACTTTCTATGAGCCGAGCAATAGCCAATGCTAGGGAGCTTTTCCCAGAACCACTCTCTCCAACAATACCGATCGACTCACCTTCAGCCACTGTTAAATCCAAAGCCTCTACCGCAACGACATAATCTTTGATGCGGTTCAATAAGCCTTGTTTGACTGGGAACTTCACTCCTAATTTGTGTAATTTTAAAAGTGTCTGCGTTTGTGAAACCTGTATTGCTACACCAAAATCATGGTCTAACAGATTTTGGGTATACGCCTGCTTCGGTTGCTCAAAAATTTCCTGAACATCTCCTTGTTCCACCACTTGTCCACGATTCATCACAATCACATGTTCGGCATAGCGCTTGACCAAATTCAGGTCATGGCTAATTAAAATCATGGCCATATTACGCTGCTGTTGTAGCGACTTTAATAAATTTAAGATTTGCGCTTGCAAAGTGACATCTAAAGCCGTGGTTGGCTCATCAGCGATTAAAATATCAGGATCTAAGGCCAATGCCATGGCAATCATGACACGTTGTCGCTGCCCCCCAGATAACTCATGTGGGTATCGTCTTAACTTATCTTCAGCATCAGGAATACCAACATCATTTAATAATTCTATAACCCGCTGCCGAGTTTTTGCCTTCGACCATCCCTGTAACAACAGTGACTCACCAACAATCTTTTCAACCCGATGTAAGGGATTTAAGGCCGTCATCGGCTCTTGAAAAATCATGGCAATTTTCTGTCCACGAATGTTTCGGTGCTGCTCAGGACTCAGTCCAAGAATATTTTGTCCATTCAGGCTGACGCTGCCTGTGACCTGCAGATCACTTGGCAACAAACCGAGTATAGCTAGGCTGCTAATCGATTTACCTGAACCGCTTTCTCCAACAATGGCTAACGTTTCACCTGCATGCAATTTAAAATTCAGGTCTTCAACCAAGACCTGTGCTGCATGTGAAATATGTAAATGTTCCACCTCTAACACGATGGGATGTACATTAACTTGATGATTATTGACGTCTAGGATCGAATGCATCACGTGTCGCCTCCCCAATGTAGATCAATAAAGACAGCACGATCGCTAAGGTAAAGAATCCCGATAAGGCAAGCCATGGTGCATTCAGATTGTTTTTCCCTTGAAGCAATAACTCACCTAATGACGCTGCATCAGGCGGTAAGCCATAACCTAAGAAATCTAGGGCTGTCAGTGCCGTAATATTTGCCGTGAGCATGAAAGGTAGCTGTGAAAGACTGGAACTCATCGCATTTGGTAAGATATGCCGAAACATAATGGTGCTATCTGTAACGCCAAGACTCCGTGCTGCACGGACATAATCAAAATTACGAGCACGCAAAAACTCTGCACGAACCAAGCCGACCAAAGTGGGCCAGCCAAACAGCAGCATAATGACAAAGAGCCAATACACACTCGGCGTAAACATGCTGACCAAAATCATCACCATGAATAGCATCGGTAGTCCGCCCCAGACTTCTAAAATCCGTTGACCAATGAGGTCTACCCAGCCACCATAATAGCCCTGTATCGCCCCAACCATGATGCCCAATATGGCTGAAGCAAAAGTTAATGCAAAACCAAACAAGAGCGACACACGTAGTCCATATAAAATACGTGCGAGCACATCACGCCCTTGGTCATCGGTACCAAGCCAATTTTGTGCAGTTGGTGCAGATGGTACGGGCACAGCCAGTTCTAAATTCGGTGTTTGATAGGAAAATTTAATTAGTGGCCATACAGCCCAGCCTTTCTCTTCAATCAGTTGCTGAACGACAGGATCTTTATAATCAGCCTCAGTTTCAAATACCCCACCGAATGCGGTCTCTGGATAGCTTTTTAGTACGGGCACATATAAAGAATCATCGTATTTGACCAAGAGCGGTTTATCATTGGCAATAAACTCGACAGCTAGAGACAACATAAAAATCAAGGCAAAGCTGATAAAGCATGTAAAACCTAATTTATTGTCTTTAAAACGTTGAAATCGCGCTTGCATGATCGGAGACATTATTTTGCCCCCTGCGAATCAAAATTAATTCGTGGATCAATCATTTGATACATGACATCACTGATTAATCTTAAGATCAGCCCCATCAAGGTAAAAATAAACAAGGTGCCAAAAATCACTGGATAATCGCGTTGTACGATGGCTTCAAACCCCAACAATCCCAGGCCATCTAGATTGAAAATAATTTCAATAAATAGATTTCCCACAAAGAAGATGCCAATCAAGGCTTCTGGTAGACCAGCAATAACAATGAGCATTGCATTACGAAATACATGCCCATACAGCACACGTGATTCGGTCAAACCTTTAGAACGAGCAGCAAGAACATATTGCTTATTTAGTTCTTCCATAAAAGAGTATTTGGTCAGATAAGTTAAGCCAGCAAAACCACCAATCACCATGGCAAACAAAGGCAACGCCATATGCCAAAAATAATCTGCAATTTTGCCAAATACACTTAACTCAGTAAAATTCTCTGAAACTAAACCTTGTAGAGGAAACCACTGAAAATATGAACCACCTGCAAAAAATACAATGAGTAAAATGGCAAAGGCAAAAGCAGGAATGGCGTAGCCGATAGCCAATAAAATAGACGTACTTTTATCAAATAACAGACCATGTTGACGGGCTTTTTTAATGCCTAATGGAATAGACACCATATAGATCAGCAAGGTACTCCATAAGCCAAGGGATAAAGATACTGGCAGTTTTTCCCAAAGCAGCTGAGTCACAGGCTTATCTTTAAAGAAACTGGTACCAAAATCTAGCGTCACATACCCCTTTAACATGAGCCAAAAACGTTCGAACAATGACTTATCGAAACCATATTGCGCTTCGATTTTTGCCACCATTTCTTCACTGAGGCCTTTAGCACCTTGGTATTTACTGCCTGTCGTCGCAGTTTCACCACCACCTGTGTTTCCCATACCTTGAAAGGACTCAGCTTGCTGTATGGCTTGTTCAACAGGTCCTCCCGGTGCAATCTGAATCACGACAAAGTTAATCAGTAAAATGAAAAACAATGTTGGAATAATCAGGAGCAATCTTTTTAAAATATATGTGCCCATGTTGCTTTCACATTCCTTGTCATTCAGGTGTATTTATTGCTGCCGTAGATATTGTGTTATTTGCTTGGCTTGAGCTACATCACTCCACCAATAGTCAATCCCTACAGAAAGTTTAGGTTTGACATAAGGTTGCTTATACATATGCCAATAGGCAAACCAGTTTTCACTTTGCCCAAACATTGGGATTTGATAATAACCCGCTCTAAGCAGGCGGTCTAAAACACGCGTACGAACAATCAATTCCTCCCGATTTGGAGCATTGATCACCTGTTGAATGAGCTTATCGATCACAGGATTTTTAATCCCAGCATAATTATAATTACCCACTTGATCGGCTGCTTGACTGCCCCAAAGTTGAGCTTGCTCACCCGCTGGAGTGAGCGATTGAGGCATTTCATCCACGATCATATCAAAGTCAATATTTCGCATACGCTCGGTGTATTGCGGTCCATCGACTTGTCGTAATAACACCTGAATACCTAAACGTTTCAAATTTCGTATAAATGGCATTAAGGTTCGCTGCAAATCTTGTTGCTGAATCAAAAGTTCAAATTTCACAGGCTGAGATTTTGCATCCACCAATCTGCCGTCTTGATAACGATAACCCGCATTCAATAACAGTTGGCGTGCATGCAGAAGGTTTTTTCGATTAAATCCACTGCCATCAGAAACAGGATATTGCCAATTGGATAAAACCCCCTGTCGTTGAATAGGATCAAGTTGCGATAACATCGGTTTTAAAATATCCAACTCTTGGATAGAGGGTTTTCCCTTTGCTTCTAACACACTATTACTAAAATAACTCTGTAAACGCTGATACTGCCCATAAAACAACGCTCTATTTTGCCATTCAAAATCATAAGCAAAAGTTAAAGCTTGCCGAAAGCGAATATCACTAAATGGCGCACGACGGGTATTAAATACGAGACTTTTTGTGGGAATCGGTCGTTCATGTTTAAAGCGATATTTGACAATTTTACCGTCTTTAAAAGCAGGAAAATTGTACGCTCCCACCCAATTACGTGCAGTCTTTTCCTCATATAACGTAAATTGACCTGCTTTAAAGCCTTCAAAGGCAATGTCAGGACTGCGGTAATATACATATTTCAGATGGTTAAAATTATATCGACCACGATTAACAGCTAAGTTCTGCCCCCAATACTCAGGATTGCGCTTGTAGCGAATACTCCTACCTGCATCGATCGTCTCAATTGTGTAAGGGCCTGAGCCTAATATGGGCTGCAATGTAATTTGAGTAAAATCTTTTTTTGCCCAATCTTTTTTGGAATAAATCGGCATTTGCGCCAAAATCATGGGCATATCAGTGTTGTGTCCAGATTTAAAACTCATCCTCACCTGATATTTAGATAAAACATCTGTTTTGTCCAAATCCGCTAAGTACATTTGTAGACCGGGATTTGATTTAGTTTGAAAGGTATCAAAACTAAATTTAACGTCTTCAGCAGTGAGTTCAGAACCATCACTAAACCGTGCTTTTGGGTTTAAATGAAAAATAACAAAATTAGTTTTTTTCGGGTCAAATGTCACCTTTTCGGCAAGCAATGGATACATCACACCCGGTTCATCTAAAGATGAACTCATCAAGCTATCAAAAAGATAATTGATACCTTCAACAGAACGCCCTTTTCCATTCATGCTGTTTAAATTATCAAAACTCCCAATACTCGAGGTCGTGATATATCCCCCTTTATTGGCAAGAGGATTGGCATAGGGCATTGCCTGTAATTGATGATATTGAGGGCTACTATGTATGGCAAGAAAAGGCGTGGTCTGCAACGCAGCCCACGCCCCTGTTGAAAGTATGCTCAAAGTCACACCAAACACGTAACGCGAAGTTGAAGCAGAATACATTCAACTTAACTCCTTAATGTTTGGACTCAGTTTGGTACTTTAATGACTTCACCAATACGTAACTGAGCAGACGGTTGTATATCATTCATTTCAGCAAGTTTTGATGTATCAAGTCCATAACGGCTTGCTAAACCAATCAATGTATCGCCGCGTTTAATACGGTATTCACTGATAGTTTTAGGGACTTGTAAATTTTGACCGACACGAAGCCCAGCACGCGGATTCAAGTTATTTAATTCAGCCAATGCTGCCACAGTTAAACCTGTCCGACTAGCAATCGAATTTAAAGACTCGCCTGATTTCACAGTATAGCTTTCAGTATTTGTTGGTTTCACATTGCTCGTAGAGGATTTAGCTTCCGTTTTTTTGGTTTCAGTTGCTTTACTAGCTACATCAGCAGGTAGTTCACCATCTACTTTTAAACGCTGCCCTACACGAATCGCACTATTGGTATTTAGGCCATTTAATTCAGCTAAATAACGTAATTGAAGATGATATTTCTTCGCAATCACACCCAATGTTTCACCTGATTTCACCACATGAATATCGGTCGCATCAACGGAATTCGTTCGTGTATTGGTTTTGCTTTCAATTTTGGTCGCCTCAGCTTTGGTTTCTACTTTAACCGGTGCGACATCACCTGTTAATTTTAATTTCTGCCCAACGCGTAGACCAGAACTACGCTCTATACCATTTAAATTTGCGACATAGTCCATGCCTAAATCATAGCGACTAGCAATGCCTGTCAGTGTATCGCCAGACTGCACCACATATGTATCCGGAACAGTTGAACTTGCAGGAACTTTAATGCTTTGCCCAGCCATCAGCCCACTATTTACCGACATATCATTTAGACTCGCCAATTCTGACAAACTGATTTTTGACCGCGTCGCAATACTGTAAAGGGTATCACCACGCTGCACTTTATAGCTTTCAACTTTATACGCAGGATCAACTTTGACATTTTCAATGCGATTCACGACTTTGCTTTCGAGCTTCTCAACTTCTGCTACAGCTTGTAATGGCACATTAATTTTTTGTCCCACCATCAAGCTACTGCCAGCCGTTAAACCAGTTGTTAAATCTGCCAACTCTTGATTTGACAGCGCATAACGATCTGCAATGAGTTTTAGATATTCACCACGTTTTACCGTGTAGGATTTGGTTTGAACTTTTGCAGATTTTTCGACAACTTGAGCTGCTTTCTTGTCAGCTTCCAATTTTGCTTTAGATGCTGGCGTTTCTTTTAAGGATAATTTCTGCCCAACATATAAACCACTCGTGGTGGTTAAACCATTGTAATCGGCGAGTTGCTTCGTACTTAAACCAAATTGACTCGCAACAGCTGTAAGACTGTCATTTGCTTTCACCACATAGCTATCTGCGATAGGCTTAGCTTTCGATTCTTCATTATTTTGCACAATCGGTTTCGCATCATATAAATAGATGGTCGTACCGACATACAAGGTCGAATCTGGCGAAATTTGGTTCCAAGCTGCAATATCACGCCAATTCACGCCATTTTTCATCGCGATCAACGCTAATGTGTCGCCCGCCAAAACTGTATAAGTACTGCGTTTACCTTTAGGTGGTACAACTACAATTTCAGAATCTGTACGAATGACATTTTTACCTTGGTTGCGTTTGGCTTCTTCGGAATCTGCACCTGTATTTTCAGCCACGCTTTTCGGGTAAGAGAACCCTTTCGTCAGTTCTTTACCTTGTTGGTCTGCAATTGACTGACTGGTCTGAATCGCAGTCAACTTAATCTTGCCATCATAAGGATCGACAATTTCAGTGCCTTTCGGCGCAATAGCTTTAATTTCCTGAACGACTTCTTCTTGTTCTGCTTTAGTCGCTACTGGTTTTAATACCTCATCGACTGTTTTGGTCTCACCTTCAGCTTTAATAGCCGCCATGATTTGCTCACGCTCATTTGCGCTGAGTGGTGGCTCGACAGATACGGCTTTCACAGGCGTCGAAGGTGTTACAGCGACTGGAATACGCGGCGCACTTGGAATATCACTATTCGATGCAAATGCAGCCAAAGCAGATGATCCTATTGGCGTTTTGCCTTTCGTTCCTGATGGAACACTCGGCGTTACCGTTGTAGCGACTACAGGTGGTTTGGCAGAAGCTGTCACTGTCGGCTGTGTTTTAAGCGTAGGTGGCGTCACTTTAGCGGGCTGAATAGTTTTACTATTTAATTCCGGCGGAGTAACACGTGACGGTGTTATTTCAACATTATTTTTTGGTAAGTTATAAGTTGAATTACTTGCCCAATAACCTGATGAACCACCTGATTGTAATTTTTTCAAACGTGCATCAACTGATGGACTCACATCCGCAGGAATTAAAATCCGCATTGGGCTGCTGCTATCAATCACATCGCCACGATGACCAGGGTTTAGTGCATAGAGTTCTGCACGGCTTAAACCGGTAATAGATGCAATTTCATTTAAATTTGCAGGCCCTACAGCCACTTCACGAAAGTGTGGACGGTTGGCAATTGGTGGCAAACTTACGCCATAGGCACTTGGATTTTTAATAATTTGAGCAACAGCCAAGAAACGTGGGACATAGTTCATGGTTTCTTGGGGCAGTTTTAGCGACCAATAATCCGTTGGCAAACCTGCCGCACGGTTACGGTTAATCGCCTGTTGAATGCGGCCCGGCCCTGCATTATATGCAGCCAAAGCCAATTCCCACGAACCGAACTGGTTATGTAGCGCACCTAAAAACTCATAAGCTGCACGCGTTGATTCCACTACGTCACGACGACCATCATACATTGAGGTTTGTTTTAAGCCGTAAATACGTCCAGTACTTGGAATAAATTGCCATAAGCCCGCTGCGGCTGCACTTGAGGTTGCTGCTGGGTCATAAGAACTTTCAATCACTGGTAATAACGCCAACTCAGTCGGCAAACCACGACGTTCTGCTTCTTTAACCGTGTGATATAAATAACGGGACGCACGCGCACTTAAACGATCAATATATGGTTGACGTGAAATAAACCAACCACGCTGCGCTTCAATTCGCGTATCCCAGTGGTTCAAATCCATTTTGAAACCCACAGTCATACGCTTCCAGACATCACCATGCTTAAGTACTAAAAGGCGATCGCCTTCTACGGCACGCATGTCTGTTGCAGAAAGTAAATCTTCGAGTGAATCTAAACTATTGGCATCGAGAAAGTTTGAGCCAACTTGTTTACTTGCTGAGTTCTGCTTAGTCGTTTGCGATGAAGAACAGCCCGTCAGACCAAGAGCTGCGAGCGCAGAACCCAAGACTGTAAATTTAAAAATTTGTGGTAACGTAGGCTGCCAGACAGTCGCAGTTGATTTATACATAAAAAAATCCAGACAACTCATATAAAATTTATTTTTTAGATATGCCATTGTAGTGAAGCAGAACACAGACACAAGGCGTTAATTTAACGCTATTTCAGTATAAATGTTACAAGAAATTAAAAAAATCGCCAGAAATGGATTTCTCTCTGTCATTTGCGTTATACAATATACGGTTCTGAATGCTTGTTTTTCTCCGGATTTGATTTATGTCTCAAACAATCACGCTTTATGTTGATGGTGCATGTAAAGGCAACCCTGGCTTAGGGGGTTGGGGGGCCTATATCATCCGTGAAACTGGAGAAGAAAAACTCTGCGGCGGCGAAGCTGAAACCACCAATAACCGTATGGAATTGACTGCTGCTATTGAAGGCATTCAACATTGTCCGTCCGATGCAAAACTGATCATTTGGACAGACTCCAACTATGTCAAACAAGGCATAACCGAGTGGATTCATGGTTGGAAAAAGAAAAACTGGAAAGATGTTAAAAATCCAGATTTGTGGAAATTACTGGATGCAACTTGTCAGGGTCGGGAAATTGAATGGAACTGGATTAAAGGGCATGCAGGCCATCCGGGAAATGAAATGGCCGATCAATTGGCCAATCTAGGCGCAGAAAAAACCCTCGAACGCATCAAACAAGCAGCATCTACAGCTGAAGCACCTAAAAAAAAAGCTGAACCTGACTGGCTATTAAATGATCCGTTTGGACTTGAATTTGCTGATAGCGAGGATGAAGCAGAAGAAATCTCAGCTGAGTCAGCTATTGACGCAGAGCAGATTGATGACATTGTGATAGAACAACAAGCAACAGACACTGCTTCAACGTTGAGTCCAGATGCTTCTACACAGTCTAAGCAAGCTGCTGAAATCCATCCAATGATTGTCATTACACCAGCAACTGTCGATGTATCTGGCCCACGACAATTAATTTTGGATACGGAAACCACAGGTTTCTATTTCCAAGATGGCGACCGTATTATTGAAGTCGGTGCAGTGGAAATGATTAACCGCAAACTGACCGGTAGCTCAATTCATATTTATATCAACCCGCAAAAACCTGTCGGTGAATCTGAAAATATTCACGGAATCAGTGATGACTTTCTAAAAGACAAACCATTGTATGCTGAAATTGCTGATGTCTTATTTGACTATCTAAAAGGCACAGAAATCATTGCGCATAACGCAACCTTCGATATGAACTTCCTTGATATGGAGTTCAAACGTGCCGGTTTTGTGGCCTTATCTGAAGTTTGCGAAGTCACCGATACCTTGGCTATGGCCAAAGCCAAGCATCCAGGCCAGAAAAACTCACTCGATGCATTAGTGCGTCGTTACGAAATTCCACAACGTGACCGTACCTTCCATGGTGCCTTACTCGATGCGGAAATTCTGTCTGACGTATACCTAGCAATGACGGGTGGTCAGGTATCCTTTGATATCGATGCCCTGACCCACTCGCAAAATGAAGATGGTTCGCAAACCCGCGCCGCTGTTGAAATAGAATTACCAGTGATTTTACCTTCAGCCGATGAACTTGAAGCCCATGAGACATGGGTCAAACAATTTGAAGAAAAACATGGTACACCTTGCCTTTTTGCGAAATAAAATCTAAATTTCGTGTTACTTTTTGTATATAAACAATTCTTACATACGCTATAGTAAAACCATAAACATGGACCGCCTTAAGGGGCGGTTAATAAACAAGATAAAACATCTAGGAAAGGTGCAGATACATGTCTTACCAAACCTCTATCCATTTTGATCCAACGGCTTTGCTGATAATAAAAAATGAGGTTGATAACTCAATCAAGTTAGTCGAATCAGCAGTCAGCACCTTAGTTGAAGATCAAACTTTACCTTTCGGGATTGATGATGCACTGATTCAATTTGAACAATGTGCTCAAGTATTAGCTTTAGTTGATATGCCAAGTTTGGCAAAAATCGCTCAATATTCAGCAGAGTTAATGCGCAAGATCATGGGGAATCCTGCGCAAATTAACACTCAAGATGTCATCGCACTGAGCGAAGGCACAACCATGCTGAAACGCTATATTGAATTTATCTGCTTACGTGAAGTTAAAATCCCACAGTTCCTACTCGACAGTCTGAATCGTCTAGAACTGTCTTTAGGTAAACCTTTAACGTCGGAAGGCCAACACATTGAGTCCCTACTCGATTGTATTACTCCTGACTTTGACCTACCTCAAGCTCCTGCACTTGAAAAATCAAAATACGTTCACCGTCTGTATAAGTTGGCGTTGAATAAATTGATTAAACAAGAAGAAACTGAGCTGGATCTGCAAGCGATTAAATTGGTCGGTGCGTATTTAGCAGGTCTTTCAGATAAACATCCAAGCAAACAATACTGGAACTTGGTTTTTGTTGCATTTAATCAAATTGATCAAATCTTAATTACCGATGCTCGTTTACGTACCTTAGTGAGCATTGAACGCAATATGGCTCAATATTTTGCAGGAACTGAGCGCTTTAAAGCATCCATTTCTGATTTAGCCAATGTCTTAAGTCTAAGCATTAGCCAAGAAGATGACATTTCTCATCATATTCGTGGCAAGTTAAATATCGGTGAAGACCTTCTTACCGACACCCAATTGCAAGTTTTCAGTCGTCATTTATATGGTCCTGACTTCGAAACCATGCATACCATTGGTGAATTGGTTACGACTGAAATGACGCAAATTCGTAATGATATTGAATTTAACTATCAAAATATGACGCCTGAAAAAACCCAAGAACTTCAAGCGAAATTGAACGAATTGGCAAATATTTTCAAAGTCTTGAACTTAAATGAAGCGTATAACGACCTGTCGCGTCAAGCTGCGTCATTAGGTAATGCTGAGATTTTACAAGATGAAAGCTTTGCCCAGCAGTTGATGAACAATATCTTGTCTGCCATGAACTCGATTGGTGTGCTTGAGCGTCATCACACTTCTAGCCGCTTACAACTTCGTGTGAATAATATGAATATTTCACTCGACCGTTTAGATGAAGCACACGCTGCTCTGTTAAATGAGACCAAGGTTTTAATTGATGCTGCTAGCCAATCTTTGGTTCAGTATTTACAAAACCAAGATTTGACACAACTTGAAGCGACTGCAACTCAATTCCGTGAAATTGGTGGTGCGATGTTGTTCCTCAATGCAGATGCGGCTCAAAATGCGCTGAATTCAACAGCTCAATTCATTTTGAAACGAGTTGAGTCTTCAACTGCGATTGAAGCAAATGAAGTGAATCAAGCATTAGATTCATTGGCAAGCGCAGATATGTTGATTGACAATTTAAAGAACAAACAACCTGTTTTACAGGGCATGTTTAAGGTAGCATTGGACAGTAGCGAAAAACTGAAATCAGCAGCAGCCTAATGTCTAAATTGTCACTTGCGTATATCTTCAAACAACAGCAATTGCTGGTCGATGAAAACTTTCAACTTCCCGAAGTTGAGCAACTCGCAAGTGATTTAAATATTGGCACGGGTGATCAAGTGATTGCCCGTGATCTACTTGAAAATGAGCCAATTCCTGATGGCTTACAACTCATTCCTATTCGCCAGCTTCTACAACTTTGGAATGTACAGCAATTTGAACAAGCCAGCCGTGCTATTCAACTCTTAGAATGGCGCCGTAATCATAAATTTTGTAGCCACTGTGGTACAGCAACTCAAGTCCACGCCACAGAATATGCCATGGTTTGCCCTGCTTGCGGTTATCACCAATACCCTCGTGTAAACCCCTGTGTCATTACCGTCATTACCCGTGGTGAAGATGAAATCTTATTGGCTAAAAATGCGAAAAATGTCCGGGCAATGTATGGGCTGATCGCAGGTTTTGTTGAAGTCGGTGAAACTTTAGAAGAAGCGGTTCGTCGTGAAACTGAAGAAGAAGTTGGGCTGAAGGTCAAAAATATTCAATATCTGGCAAGCCAACCTTGGCCCTTCCCAAGTAATTTAATGATCGCATTTAAAGCAGAATATGCTTCAGGTGAACTTCAATTACAAGAAGAAGAAATAAGTGATGCGGCTTTCTTTAAATTTGATGCATTACCTGAAATTCCGTTCAAAGGAAGTATCGCCCATTCGATGATTATGCATGTCATCCATGGGTCTGCTGTTGCAGATGATACCCAGGCATGGTTATAAGCTACTGCTTTTGAGAAACTTAGAAATAAAAAAAGCCGCCTCAGTGTGGTTTTTTTATTTCTCACTAATCATGTGTATTCACTGCATATTTAAATAATTGAATATTTTTTATCCACAAGCTGGTCGATTTATTCTACTTTTAAATTCAAATTAAAATAACTTACCCACAATATTAAATTCAAAATAATGCCAAAAAATAAATCTATCTGCAAAAGATAAAATATAAAAATCTAATATAAATAAATAAGATAGGAAATTTATGAAACTAAATTTAGCAATTTAGTTGCTTATTTTTAAATAAAATAAATAGTTTAGTAAGTTTATGGTAGATAGTACTTTATTTAATCAAATAATTATGTTAAAAATGCGTTTAAGAAATAGTAATTAACGATAAATAGATCGGAAAGAATATCTATGAAAGTCGTGCAAGAAGAAAACTTATCGCAAGTTGACCATCACATGGAATCTCGATATCAAATCGAGCCAATGTCCTGCTTATTTTTTATGTTAGGTATGCTGATTTGTGCATACGTGTTACATACTTTTATTTTTTAATCTATTCAATAAAAAAAACCGGCATTTGCCGGTTTTTTTATGCCTTTAGGATTATGCGTTGCGTTTTGCAAAGTCATCCATAAAGTTAACCAGTGCTTGAACGCCTTCTAGCGGAACAGCATTATAAATACTTGCACGCATACCACCCACTGAACGGTGACCAGCTAAATTCAGCAAGTGGTTTTCTTCAGCTTCTTTCAAGAATTGTTTTTCCAATTCTGGATTCGCCAAAGTAAATGGTACGTTCATGATTGAACGGAATTCTTTTGCAATTGGATTTGCATAGAAATCGCTTGAATCAATATAACCATAAAGTAATTCAGCTTTTGCCATATTCGCTTTATAAATTGCGTCTACACCGCCCTGCTCAAGTAACCATTCAAAAACGAGGCCAGATAAGTACCATGCATAAGTTGAAGGTGTATTCACCATTGAACCATTTTTCGCTTGAGCTGAATATTTCAAGATACTTGGAATATCTGCTTTCGCTTGATCCAATAAATCATCACGAATAATCACCAAAGTTAAACCAGCAGGACCAATATTTTTCTGAGCACCTGCATAGATTAAACCGAACTTAGATACGTCTAATGGTGCAGATAAAATGCTCGATGAAAAATCGGCAACCAATGGTTTGTCCGTTTCAGGAATGTTGGCAAACTGAAGACCACCAATAGTTTCATTATCTGCATAATGCACATAAGCCGCATCATCAGATAAGTTCCAGGTGCTTTGATCAGTAATCGCAAGTTTACCGTCAATGGTGGTACCCGCTTCAACAACATTAATGTCGCCATAACGCTGTGCTTCTTTCAACGCTTTTTCAGACCAAATACCAGTGTGGATATAGTCTGCTTTGCTGTTTTTACCCAATAGGTTTAATGGGATCGCAGAGAATTGAAGTGATGCGCCACCTTGAAGGAATAACACTTTATAGTTGTCTGGAATATTCATCAGCTTACGAAGATCAGCTTCTGCTTTCTCTGCCACAGCGACATAGTCTTTACTACGGTGGCTCATTTCCATGATCGAAAGGCCTTTGCCTTGCCAGTCAAGCATTTCAGCTTGAGCTTTTTCTAAAACGGCAGTGGGTAATGCAGCAGGACCAGCACAGAAGTTGTACGCGCGCATGAGTTTTCCTTTCAAAGTGAAACACAATAAAATGATGGCATTTAACCATATCTGACGCGTGCTTGCAGTAGTTAAAGCTGAAAATATTCCAATGCTGTCTGACATTTGAAGTCAAATTTTCAATAAAGATCAAAATTAATTCTTATTAATTCAAATTATTAGATTTACTGATATTTTTTATCCCTTGAATTGATGCTAATTTAAGGTCTTGATGTGCGAAAATGACGTGCGCTACAAAGATAAAATTTATTTACATATGCATATGAAACAATACAACAACTTAGTGAATTTACCCAACTTCATCACAATGACTATAATGAACCCATCCTAGCTGTGAGTGTGTTTTTATGCCTCTACCTCGAACAGATTATTCTATAAAAATTAAACATACATTTCGTTCAGGATTGCTGCTTGGCCTTGGTTGTTTGAGTGTTTTTTTTAGCCCCACGGTACTTGCGCAAAGTATCAGTTATAGCCAAGCAGAACAAAGTCTACTCACTAGTTCGTATAGTACTCAGGCCAACCAAGCGCTACAACAATCTGCCGAACTTCAAGCTCAGGCCATTAAAGGCCTTGGTTTACCTCGTGTGGATTTAAACGTCCGTGCCTATGCCTTTCATAATGAACTCGATATTCCTCTCGGCGCCTTAAAAAACAACTTAGAACAAACGCTGAGTAATGGCATTAATAATAAAATTGATGAAAGCTTACCGAGTGATTTGGCAGACCCATTAAAAGACAGTCTGCAACAGCCAATCCGTGATGGTGTCGGATTAATTCCAGATTCTTCCCAAGTGGTCTTAGATGATCAAGTGATCCGCCCTACCGTTTCCGTAATGATGCCGCTGTATACCGGTGGGTTAACGTCTAGCGCCAAGGAAATTGCCAATATCCAAGCCAAACGCAGCGCGATAAGCAGTGAACAACAACAAGATGTGCAACGTTTTGAATTAATCCAAGCCTACTTCAATGCTCAATTACAAAAAAAATTAGTCGAAAGCAGCCGCTTCAATTTAAATGCGATGCAACAACACTATGCCAATGCGCTCAAAATGGAACAACAGGGTTTTATTAGCAAAGGCCAGCGTATGCAATTTGAAGTGGCGAAGAATAATGCTCTCAGAACTTTTCAAAATACTGAAGCGAATCTCCGCTCTAGCTTATTTAAGTTAAACAACTTAATGCAAAGCAGCCAAATTACTGATCTTACAACGCCATTATTTATCAATCAGCAACACAATCAAAATATAACCGCCTTACTAAAAAGTTATCAGGATCAGTCTAGTTTGGTGCGTAAAATGCAATTGGACAGTCAATTGGCTGGTGCTAATGTGAAAGCCCAAAGCGCAGCAAAAAAACCCAACGTCTTTGCCTTTGGTGAATATAGTCTCGACGATAAACAAAACTGGATCGTTGGTGTTGCCGCTCGCTACAACTTATTTTCAGGTATTGATAAAAACAAATCCGTACAAGCTGCTGAACTTCAACGCTATGCATCTGAGTTAATGACTGAGCGTACCAAACAAGAAATTGAAAGCCTGATTTATAGCTCATTTAATGAAGTCACCAGCGCTCAACAAAGTCACCTGTTGTTGCAGCAAAACCTAAAAGCTGCTCAAGAAAATTTAAGAATTCAACAGCTTTCATTTAAAGAAGATATGGGAACGGCCACACAAGTCATTGATGCACAAAATGCATTGAACGGGCTACAAAGTGAAATGGCGCTAAATGCTTATAAATACGTGATGTCACTCGCAACACTGCTACAAAGTCACGGGAGCATTGACCAGTTCCAAAGCTATATCAATCAATCACACACCGACTATATTCGCTAAGTTTAGCCGAGGGGAAACAATATGAATCAGGAACCAACTGATCACCAAGAAGATGCCTCTGCGAATGCTGAAACATCCCAATCCAATGTCTCGAGTTCAAACGTTTCGTCTACAGCAAATACTGCTGAGGATACTCCAAAGAAAGTGAATACCAATACTGATGCAGAGACGAAAAAAAGCTCAGTGCAAAGTCGCAATAAATCTGCTTTGATCAAGCTCGTGATTGGCATTGTCTTAGTTCTGCTTTTGGCATTGATTGCATTTGGCTTATGGAAAAGTTATCAGCCCAAGCAGGTTGAATTACAAGGTCGAGTTGAGGCAGAAACCATCCACATTAGTACAAAAGTACCTAGTCGTATTGAAGAAATATATGTGCATGACGGTGAAAAAGTACAAGCAGGTCAAGCACTGGTTCGTTTAACCAGCCCCGAAGTCGATGCAAAGAAACAACAGGCTTTAGCTGCACTCCAATCTGCGCAAGCACTGCAATCCACAGCTGAACGTGGCTCTCAACAAGAAAATATTGATAGTTTATATGCCAATTGGCAAAGTCTAAAAGCACAGCAACAATTGGCGCAAACCACATACCAACGTGGTCAAAACCTCTATAAAGAAGGTGTCATTTCACGACAACGCCGTGATGAAATGCAAGCTGCCGCAGTGTCTGCTGCACAAATGACAGAAGCGTCTTATCAACAATATGCGCGTGCAAAACGTGGCAGTACACCGCAACAACAAAGCTCGGCAGATGCCCAAGTCAAGATTGCGCAAGCCGCGTTGGCTGAAGCCAATGCACTTGAGGCTGAAACCAAGTTATTTGCACCGTCCAATGGCACTATTTCAAAAACCTATGGCAAAGTTTCAGAATTAGTTGCAATGGGTGTGCCCGTTGTAAGCCTGATTCAAGATGATAGCTTATGGATTAGCTTAAATGTCCGTGAAGACCAGTATGCTCAAGTGTATCAACTCAAGACCATGCAAGGATTTATACCAGCACTGAACAAATCTGCCGATTTTAAAATTGATCACATTGAAGCGGAAGGTGAATTTGCAACGATTAAAACCACGCGGCAAACGGGCGGCTATGACATTCGTAGTTTTAAAGTCCAACTGAAACCCGCTCAGCCGATTGCTGACTTAAAAGTGGGTATGAGCGTTTTGTTTAAAATTGAAGAGCGTAAATAATGTTTAGGGGCATTCTGCGTGAGTTTCGCTATTTGATGCAGCATAAATGGGACTTGTGTATGGTCACACTTGCCCCTGCCCTTGTGATTTTGCTCTTTACCAATATGTTTGCTCAAGGCAAACCAGATCATTTACCCATCGCGATCATAGACCAAGATCAAAGCAGTTTAAGCCGTAACATTACTCATTTTGCGCAGCTGAACCATACCTTAAAAGTAGCCACCATTACACCCAGTATGGATGATGCTGAAAAGCTTTTAAATCAGACTCAAATTTGGGGCTATATTCATATTCCTGCTGGTGCAGAGCAACGACTGGTTCAAGCAAAAGATGCAGAAGTCAGCATTGCCTATAACCAAAGCTATTTTAGTGTCGGCAATAGTATTTCATCAGCCATGCTGCTAAGTACATTGCAAGCCATGGCCGATTTTAGTGGTCATCAGTATTTAGAAAATACAATTCCCTACCTCGATGCACCGACACCCAATGTCAAAATTTCACCTTTATATAATCCAGGTTTAAATTATGAGTTCTATTTAGAGCCGTACATGATTCCTGCGATTCTGCATTTATTACTGTGTTGCTGTGTCGCATTTTCAGTCGGTCAAGAAATCAAATATGGCACTGTAAATCAATGGGTGAAACCGACTTCTGTCTTTCAAGCTTTAATCGCTAAAAATCTCAGTTATGTTTTCATTTTTACCGCTTGGACATGGGCGTGGATGTTCTGGCTAATCGTGTTTCGAGGGTGGTTTGTTCAGGGTTCATTACTGCTAATTTTGCTCGGGCAATTGTTTTTTTATACAGCCTATGCCTTTATCAGTTCTACTGTAGTTTTGGCGACACGTGATCTCACCAAATCTTTTGGTTTTATTGCGGTATATGGTGGCTCATCACTGAGTTTTGCAGGGGTAACATTGCCGCTGAATAACGCGCCGATGTTTACAAAATTCTGGGCTAATATTATTCCCTATACGCCTTATGCCAAATTACAAACAGAACAATGGGTCATTGGTAGCCCAATCTCCATTTCAATCACACCGCTTGTCACCCTGATCATTTACTGTCTGTTCTATTTTGTTCTCGCCAGCTTCTTTTTACGTAAAGTACTGAAGGAACAAATCATATGAATAAAATCGCGTTATTTATAACAGCTTTGCTCAGACACTATATTCAAACATTTAAAGATATTGTGAAGCACAGTTCGATTTTTACCACCTTAGTGCTTTCTGTTTTTCTTTACAGTTTTTTTTATCCCATTGCCTATCAAGCGGAACACGCAGAATCGCTCCCTATCATTGTGGTGGATGAGGAACAAAGCATACTCACCAATACGATTATTGGTGCTGTAGCCAATAGTCCCAATGTAGAAATTCAAGCTGTGACTGGTAATTTTGCTGAGGCTGAAAATATGCTCAGAAGTCAGCAAGCTGACGGGATTTTACTGTTGCCGAGTAATCTTTCAAATAGCATTCGCCGTGGTGAAACCGGTGGAATTGGTTTATATCTCAGTGCTGCAAACTTTCTAAAGACTCAAAAAATTGGCTTAGGTTTAGCCAGTTCTATGGAAAATGCCCTCGTCGAATATGCAGAAAAATTCCAGAACATATCTGATTTTAGCCCCGCTTTGTCGATTCATAAGATTCCATTATTTAATCCACTTTCAGGCTATGGCAGCTATATTTTCCCAGCGGTTGCTCCCTTAATTATTCATCAGACGATTTTATTGGGTCTGTGCATGCTGATTGCGACCTATCGACAAAACACCACATGGCGTCCAAGCTATTCACAATTAGCTGGCATTTTCTTGTGTATTTTGACTATCGGGACTTTAGGGTGCTTCTATTTATTTGGTTTTACCTTTTGGCTGAACGATTATCCACGGGGTGGAAATTTTTGTGGCATGTTCATTGCTGTACCCATCTTCCTCAGTTGTATTATTGCGATGACGCTCTATCTAGCCACCTTTCTTGACCTGCCAGAACGTGCAGGACATGTCATCGTTTTTAGTTCTATTCCGCTATTTCTACTTTCGGGAACGGCATGGCCACATGCAGCTATGCCTAAATGGATGCAAATACTCGCTCAAGCATTACCTTCGACCCAAGGCATTCAAATGTTCCTTCAACTCAATCAGATGGGTGTGCCTACAGTAATCCTCATACCTAAACTGCTTTACCTCACAAGTATTGGACTGATTTTTTTATGTCTTGCTGTCTGGCGTTTAAAGTTTGCCAAAAGATAAAACTGTTTGTGCTGTAAGACATGTCTGGTCTCAAGCGAAATGCGTTCAAACCTATTCATCATAGACTCGAACGCTTTGCTTCTTAGCATGTCTGAAATTTTAATGCTTTCTGTCGCCAATTAACTGTATGCTGTTGGCGTCACAGTCGATGCCTCATCCACTTGAATATCAAAATCATCTGCATCTGAAGTGATCTCAGTAACCAAATCATCTGATTCTTTTTCTGCAGCGTTTTCAAGCCAGAATCCTTTCACTTTATCGTCCCCATCATGACCTGCAAAGACCACACTCATATACAGTTCTTTTTGCGGATAATCATATTTATACACAATTGTTGTGGTCTTACCTTCTCCCAGCCGAGTATTTGCCATTCGCTGAATCACTTGCGCTTCAGCGCTAGGTTGACCTGCAGGAATCAGCTTTTTCATACGTGAAAACAGCTCTGGATCTGCTAGCATCACATCACGAACATTTTCTTCAACCAATGCCAAAAAGCTGTCTTGATGGGGTTGGTGTAGTGCTGCGAATAATTTTTCTGACTTAGTACGCTGTGAGCTTGTCTCACTTGGTAGGCTTGATTCGAATTTTGCAATCAAGAAATCGCCAATTTTTTCACAAGCCGTTATAGGTAAGATTAAAGCGATGATGACGACTAATTTTTTCAACACCGTACAAGCCCTCTGGTTATTATTAAAATATATAAAGTTAAAATTTATTTCGGATAATCTGTGTGATTTATAGAATTTTCACTGATTTATCTGCCTCACAAGTATAAAGCAAACTTCTATATAAAAATGAAAAATACAGGCTCACAATTAGTTTTTCGATCTTTCTAGGCAAATCAGAGATTTTGTGAAGTGTTCATTAATAACTCAATTTTATTCGTTCTATAAATTAAACTTAACAATCAAATCGCTTATACAACTAAAAATGATAATTTACCGATCAAACAGTTTAGTTTTGATCAAAATCGTTGGCTGTATTCTCATATAAACTGCAAAATATTATCGTATTTATCTCCCAAATTATTCAGAACTTTTTGTCATGGCGGATTCAGTCTGTCTGCAACATTTGTTCGTGGATGACTGTGGGCTTTTTTCTCCCAAATCTGACATAAGAGCTGATGTATGAAAAAGATTAAGGTGAGCCTTGCCTGGCAAATCGTGATTGCTCTCATTCTAGGTATACTTGTTGGTGCTTTCCTACACTATTCTCCTGAATATCGTGATGCTTTAGTTAATAACTTTTTGACTCCTTTGGGCTCAATTTTTATTAACCTCATTAAGATGATCGTTATTCCGCTTGTTGTGTCGATGCTTATTTTAGGTATTGCCAATACAAGTCACGGTAGTAACTTAGGTAAACTAGGTTTCAAAACGATTATTTATTTTGAAATCATTACCACCGTTGCTATTTTAGTCGGTTTAGTTGCAGCCAACGTATTCCAACCTGGTGCCGGCATTGATATGTCTGCATTGACGCAAGTCGATATTTCAAAGTATCAAGAAACAACACATGAAGTCAGTGAACATTCTCATGGTTTGATTCAAACAATACTTTCACTTATTCCATCTAACTTTTTTGCAGCTTTGACGAGTGGTCAAATGCTCCCAATCATCTTTTTCTCTGTGATGTTTGGTGTAGGTTTAGGTGCGCTTGATCAGGAAGTAAAACAACCTTTAATTAAAGTGTTGACCGCTGTTTCTGAAACGATGTTTAAAGTTACGCACATGATCATGATGTTTGCACCTATTGGTGTATTCGGCCTGATTGCAGCGACTGTTGCGAATTTCGGCTTCAGCTCTCTTGTGCCACTGCTTAAGCTCGCAGTTTTAGTTTATGGTGCAATATTCTTCTTTATTTTTATAGTATTAGGTGCCGTTGCCAAGTTCTGTGGCTTCAGTGTTTGGGCCATTATCAAGATCTTAAAAGATGAATTGATTCTCGCGTATTCAACTGCAAGTTCTGAAACTGTCCTCCCCCGTATTATGGAAAAAATGGAAGCTTACGGTGCTCCGAAACCGATTACCAGTTTCGTGATTCCAATTGGCTATTCATTTAACCTCGATGGTTCGACCCTATATCAAAGTATTGCAGCTATCTTTATTGCTCAGCTTTACGGGATTGATCTGACAATCACCCAACAAGTGATTCTAGTACTGACCTTGATGATTACCTCTAAAGGGATTGCAGGTGTACCTGGCGTTTCTTTCGTGGTCTTGCTGGCGACTCTCGGCAGTGTCGGTATTCCTCTCGAAGGTCTGGCATTCATTGCAGGTATTGACCGTATTTTAGATATGGCACGTACTGTACTGAATGTGATTGGTAACGCGCTTGCGGTACTGGTGATCAGTAAATGGGAAGGCCAATTTGATACTGAAAAACAAAAAAATTATGCCGCTAATCTAAAAGATGCCGCTTAATTTTATGCCATAAAAAAGGACGCTTCGGCGTCCTTTTTTACAGCTTTGTTTTATTTTTTACCAAACTTTATTTATTTTTTTCACCAAACACTGAAATATTAAAATCTCGAATTTTGTTACTTCCTGCCGGCTTATCAAAACTTACATCATACTGTACAAGGTTTTTATTGGTATAACCGTACTCATAAGTGACCGTATATAAAGACGGTTTTTCAATGTGCTTAGCCACAATATTTTTGCGTGAGTAATCTTGTTTCGGAATACCTCGTGCAAATTTACGCAGCTCTTTTTCATTCTGTTCAAACTTCGCTTTGAGTTCTGGTTCAAAGTAAGTGTACAGCTTATCAAAATTGCCTTCACGTAATTGATCATAGGCAGCTTGGGCAACTTCAGTCTGTTCAGTACTTGGGTCTGGTATTGCATTTAATGCTTTTTGGCCAATTTGGTCACAACCTGACAACGCTATGACACAACCTAGTAACAAAAAATTTGCCTTCATAACCACACTTATTCCTAATTTAAGCTTTTGAGTATATATAAAACTTCAAAGTTGATATTAAAATTAAGATATCTCTTTAACTTTTCTCTTTCCAACTTGTTGACAATACATTAAATTAAACTCTGTTCACTTACGCAAGGTAAATGAGCTTCACTTTTAATGTATTTAAATAAAGTACCACTGAAAATTCTAAGGGTTTATTTAAGTACCAACTTTAGATGACTACCGATAATTTTAGCCAAAGGATCATCTTGTTTAAATAATACGGTGTAAAATACAGTTTGCTGCTCGTATTCATACTTAAGCTTTGCTTCAATTAGTTCACCATGCACACTATTTTTAATACTTTTATATTCCACCATTTTATAATCTAAAACTTTTTCAAAATATGGAATATATGAAGATATTTCTGGTAATAATGTTGGATCTTCTAACAAAGCTTGATAAAACTTCTCATCTGTTATTTTCTGGATTTGATCTAAATCTTTATCACGTATAGCAACATACAATTGCTCAATGTGTTTAAGTTGCAAAGGTGTCAGCTTATAAGGAATAGATGATTCTTTTTTTATACCTTCATTAAACTCTACAGACGTCGGCTCACTACATCCCATTAATGCAAAACAAATGACTATTCCTTTGGTTCTAATTAATTTTTTGAAATACATTTAAGTCACTATTCTTGTTTATATAAATTTTTGTTAATACTATTCATCTATCAAAAAGGACGCCGTAGCGCCCTCTTTTCTCAATCTTCAATTAGTCTTCTTCAGGCTCATTGAGATCTGATTCATTGTCATTTTGATCAATAATCGTTGAGTCATCTACAAGCTGCTCAGTTTCGATTGCTTCCACTTCTTCAAAAGTTTCGTCTTCTTCAACTGCTTCGATCGCAACAACACCGACCAAGATTTCGCTTTCACCTAAACGGATCAGACGAACACCTTGAGCATTACGACCTGTTTGTGCCACTTCAGACGCACGTGTACGAACCAGTGTACCACCATCTGAAATTAACATCAGCTCTTTAGACGCATCAATCGCTACCGCACCAACAAGTTCACCGTTACGTTCAGATGTTTTAATTGCAATAACACCTTTACCGCCACGTTTCTTAGTTGGGAAGTCATCTACTGGTGTACGTTTACCATAACCATTGGCTGAAGCACAAAGTACTTCACCGGTTTCAGGAACAACCACCAATGACACTATACGGCTAATGAGAACTGAATCAGAGGTATCTTCATCATCAGACTCTACATCCGCATCCTCAGCGTCTTCAGCTTGAGCTGCTGCACCAATGGTCACGCGCATACCACGAACACCTTTGGCAGAACGACCCATTGAACGCACGTCAGTTTCTGCAAAACGAATGGCTTTACCTTCGTTTGAGAACAACATGATTTGTTGTTCGCCGTCGGTAATGGCAACACCGATTAAGGTGTCATCACCATTGAGTTCAATCGCGCGTAGACCGTTTGAACGAACATTCGAGAATTGTTCTAACTCAACACGTTTAATCGTACCGTATTCTGTTGCCATAAATACGTAGAAGTTTTTACGAACGGCTTCTGCTTGCTGTGCAAAGTCATTGATGATTTCATCATCAAGATCAGTGGTAGAAAGCTCTAAGCCCAACTGTTTCAATTGAACACGTAATGCATCAGACAAGTCATCTGCACCGTCTTCAGTCTCAGCAAGTGCAGCTTCTAAACCAGCAAAATGACTATTAATCACTTCATTGGTTTGTAGCTGTGCACTATTGGCTTTTACAAATGCTTTAAAGTCAGCCAAACGTTCTTTAAATTTCTTCGGCGCATCGACCACTGGTAAAATAGCGGTGATGGTCTCGTTTTCATCTAATGGCAATAAGTTCACCATCGGACGACCTTTCGCACCACGAGATGCTTGAGGTACTTCATACACTTTCAAACGATAAACTTTACCCACATTGGTAAAGCAAAGCACTGTTGCGTGGTTTGAAGTCACGATCAAATGCTGGATGTAATCGTCTTCTTTCATTGAAGTTGCAGACTTACCACGTCCACCACGACGCTGTGCAGCGTAGTCTGACAATGGTTGAGTTTTTGCATAGCCTGATTTAGAAACAGTTAGTACCATTTGCTCTTCAGGGATTAAATCTTCACGAGAGAAGTCGATACGTGATTCCACGATATCGGTACGACGTGCATCGCCATATTGTTGAAGGATTAAAGCTAATTCTTCTTTAATCACGTTCATCAATAAGTTGAAATCGTTCAAAATTGCAGTGTATTCAGCAATTTGACCAAGAATTTCTGTATATTCAGCTTGTAACTTGTCTTGTTCTAGACCAGTTAAACGATGTAAACGAAGTTCTAAGATCGCACCTACTTGAGTTGGAGACAGACGATAAATATCACCTGTTAAACCAAATGGACGTGCTGGATCTTCGCCTTCAATTTCATCTGGACGGACAGATACCGCGCCTGCTTTTTCAAGCAATGCAACGACACCACCGCCTGCCCACTCGCCCGCTTGTAAACGTTCGCGTGCTTCGCTTGGGTTTGCAGATGTTTTGATGGTTTCAATGATCGCATCGATGTTTGCAAGTGCAACCGTCAAACCTTCTAAGATATGTCCACGTTCACGTGCTTTACGCAATTCGAACATGGTACGGCGTGTAACCACTTCCTGACGGTGACGGATAAACGCTGCAATAATATCTTTCAAGTTCATTAACTTAGGCTGACCATTATCGAGGCAGACCATGTTAATACTGAATGAATTTTCTAATTGGGTATTTTGGAATAGGTTATTTACAATCACTTCAGCGTTTTCACCACGCTTCAAGTCAATTGCAATACGCATCCCTTCTTTATCTGATTCATCACGAAGTTCAGAAATACCTTCAAGTTTTTTCTCTTTGACCAACTCAGCAATACGTTCAATGGTTTTTGCTTTGTTAACTTGATAAGGAATTTCAGTGAAGACAATCGTGCTACGGCCCGATTTTTGGTCTTCTTCAATGTGATATTTACCACGGATATGCAAACGGCCTTTACCAGTACGGTACGCATCGACAATGCCAGATTTACCGTAAATTATACCGCCTGTAGGGAAGTCTGGACCAGAAATGTGTTCCATTAATCCTTCAATGCTGATGTGCGGATCGTTGGCATAAGCAAGACATGCATTAATGACTTCTGTCATGTTATGCGGAGCCATATTGGTTGCCATACCTACAGCAATACCAGCTACACCGTTAATCAACAAGTTAGGCACACGTGTTGGCATGACTTGTGGAATACGTTCAGAACCGTCGTAGTTGTCTTCCCACTCTACGGTATCTTTCTCAAGATCCGCTAAAAGTTCGTGGGTTAATTTACGCATACGAACTTCGGTATAACGCATTGCTGCTGCACTGTCACCATCGACAGAACCGAAGTTACCCTGACCATCAACCAATTGATAGCGTAAACTGAAATCTTGAGCCATACGAACAATGGTTTCGTATACAGCTAAGTCACCATGTGGGTGATATTTACCGATGACGTCACCGACTACACGGGCAGACTTTTTGTAAGCTTTGTTGTAGTCATTGCCCAATTCGTGCATTGCAAAAAGCACACGACGGTGAACAGGTTTGAGACCATCTCGGACATCTGGCAACGCACGTGACACAATCACGCTCATTGCATAATCGAGATATGAGCTCTTCAGTTCATCCTCAATGGCAATCGGTCTAATTTCCGATACGCTCATGCATACTCCTTGTTATACAAGCAGAATTCTGCCCGCATTTATATATCGTAAATCTGTAAAAATTAGTTCAAAAAATACTGAACCAATATCAAAAATCAAGTCGGACAGTATAGCATAAAAACCCTGATTTTTGTGCCAATCATCTTGCACTAGAACCATGATTTTTTGTATTTATTTTAAGCATTTTGATTTTATTTGCTGTGAAAAAAACCTCTACGAATAGAGGTTGTTTAATGTTCAAAATATTTCTTTTCGAAGCTTCAAATTTAGACCCATAAATGTGATAAAAATCACTCTTTATGATATTGCATGACCTCTAATTCTTGAGGCACATGATCATGCTGCAACCATGGGTATGCTGTTAGAAACAAACCAAAAATAAGCGGAAATTCATAAACTTCTTCGATGAAATCTTTATAAGCCAAATCGTACAAAAATAAAAAACTAAGACTTCGACTATGCTCAACTGCATCAGAAATAAATAAGCCCAATATCACCAAGCCGAATGGCCAAATTGGCAAAGCCAAGGTTTTTAAGTTACGTGCGATTTCTTGGCGTAAATAAGGCGAAAACAGCATAAAGACGACAGGGTGCAATCATGAATACCGAAATTAAACGAAAATACGGTTTAGGCACATCAGGAAAATAGTCACGCCCCCAACTAATACTACGACCAAATAGCAACAACCACCATGCAACAGCCCACAACCAAAATTGTTTCTTTCCATCTTGCATTTCAAGTGGTCGAATATAGAAAAAAGTAAAAATCGCAAAAAACAGCAATAACAATGCTTGGACCGATTCAACTGCTGTAACAGTCATTCCATCAAATAAAGGAAAAGAGATACTTTGTAAAACAGGAAAAAGTAAACAACAGATCATCAGCACCAATACACTGATTGGTAACTGAAAATCAAATTTCAAAGGGAGACTCCGCCTAAAGGGCAAGTTCAATAAAAAAGCAATGTTAACACAAAATATACAATTCTTTAAGCTTGCTTTAAGTTTAAGATTCAAACTTGAAGGATAAATTTTTATTATTTTATTTTAAATCTTTGTATTTTTTATAATTTATTAATCTCCATCCTATTACCAAGCGATTGCGCCTGCTTACTTACCATTTAAGTTTTAACGTACAAATAGCTTGCGCTACAGTAGTGTCTAATACCAATAATAAGAAACACTATATGAATTTTGAACTACAAAACTAAGAATCCACTACCCTCATAAGCATGAAACATCTAAGTGCAATTTATATATGTACATTTACGTATAATTAATCGATTAAACATAACCAAGAAGACCTACTAATTCTTCAAACAACAAAAACGCCCCTAAACCATAAGCTTAGGAGCGTTTTGAACTGCGTTCAGAAATTAGATTTTAGATACTAATTCTGGAACAACAGTATTCAAATCACCCACTAACCAGTAGTCAGCTACTGAGTTAATTGGCGCTTCTTCATCTTTGTTGATCGCAACGATCACTTTAGATTCTTTCATACCTGCCAAGTGCTGAATCGCACCAGAGATACCTACAGCGATGTACAAGTCAGGAGCAACGATTTTACCTGTTTGACCCACTTGCATATCGTTTGGTACGAAACCAGCATCAACTGCTGCACGAGATGCGCCTTGCGCAGCACCAAGCTTGTCCGCTAATGGATCAAGAACAGTGTGATAGTTTTCACCTGAACCAACACCACGACCGCCTGAAACAACAATACGCGCAGCTGTTAATTCTGGACGTTCAGATTTCACGATTTCTTCAGAAACAAACTTAGAAATACCAGCATCACCAGTAGATGCAACAGCTTCAACTGCAGCAGAGCCGCCTTCGCTTGCAACAGCATCAAATGCAGTACCACGAACAGTCGCAACTACAACAGACTCGCCAGACTCTACAGTTGCAATCGCGTTGCCTGCATAGATTGGACGTTTGAAAGTTTTAGGACCTTCAACAGCAATGATGTCAGTGATCATGCTTACGTCAAGTAGCGCAGCAGCACGTGGAAGTACGTTTTTGCCCGTTGTCGTAGAAGCAGCAAGGATGTGAGTGTAACCCGCACCGATAGAAGCAACTAATTTAGCAACGTTTTCAGCCAATTGATTAGCATAAGCAGCGTCGTCAGCAAGTAATACTTTGCTTACACCCGCAACTTTAGCTGCTTGGTCTGCAACTGCTTGAGCGCCTGAACCAGCTACTAATACAGTGATATCACCACCGATTTTTTGCGCTGCAGCAACAACGTTAAGAGTTGCACCATTTAGTGCTTTGTTGTCGTGCTCAGCGATAACTAAAATACTCATGATTTTTATCCTTCTGTATTAGATCACTTTCGCTTCGTTTTTCAATTTATCTACAAGCTCGTCTACAGACTTCACTTGTACGCCCGCTTTACGTTCTGCAGGAGCTTCAACTTTAACAGTTTTAAGCTTAGTTGCAGGTGAAACGCCATAATCAGCAGGTGACTTAGTATCAAGCGGCTTTTTACGCGCTTTCATGATGTTTGGAAGAGCAGCATAACGTGGCTCATTCAAACGTAAGTCAGTTGTGATGATTGCAGGAAGTGCAAGTTCAACAGTTTGTAAACCACCGTCGATTTCACGAGTCACTTGTACTTTATCGCCTTCAACTTTAACTTCTGAAGCGAAAGTACCTTGGCCAGCACCTAAAAGCGCACCAAGCATCTGACCAACTTGGTTAGAGTCGTCATCAATTGCTTGTTTACCAAGAAGGATCAATTGAGGTTGTTCAGCGTCTACAACACCTTTTAGGATTTTTGCAACTTCAAGTGCACCTAACTGGCTGTCGTCAGCTTCAACAAGGATACCGCGGTCTGCACCAAGCGCCATAGAAGAACGGATTTGTTCTTGAGCTTCTTTAGGACCAATAGAAACAACAACGATTTCTGAAACAGTTCCTTTTTCTTTTAAACGAACCGCTTCTTCCACTGCGATTTCACAGAATGGGTTAATTGACATTTTAACGTTCGTTAAGTCAACACCACTGTTGTCCGGCTTAACGCGAACTTTAACGTTGGCATCAACCACACGTTTTACAGCAACAAGAGCCTTCATGTAATCCTCGGCTGTTTTAGCAAATGTAAATGTTGAGAAAAGTTATATTAACTCTTCACTTTAAATTTTTTAGGTGCCCTATCTTGCAATGTGTACGGCATTTCGGTCAAGTCACAATTATCGAAAGACCTGTAAAAAAGCGTAATTTCCTTGAACTTATCGTTCACATTTTTTAGAGAATGGTTCAGTTATCCAAAAAAACGCATTATTCAGTTATTTTTTAAGCATTGATTTTTATTATTTTTTTACTTGATTTAGCTCATCAAAAGATCTGATTTAATATCAATTTTCGATCAATCTTTCTGAAATAGAGCTTTCCCTCTACACATTCGGCAACATATCTAAACTTGTCATTTAAGATAGAAGCATAATGAATTTAGCGCTAATTTCACTTTTCCGAAGCTAATTGGTGGGTTTTTCTCTCTTTCTTGTTCTTAATATGTGTCGATATTCAGCACATATAAAAAAACCTCCGCCTTCACGAAGGTTTTAGTTAAGGCAATTATTTCTATTTACATTTGCTGTTTTTAATTGGCAATTAACCATGTCGCAGCAAGAGCCAATAAACCGCCTGATGTACCATCAACCCACTTTTGTTTGCGTTCATCAATTTCAGTTTTTTGTGTAATACGTGCAAAGACCACACTTAAACTACAATACACCACAAAAATCAGCCCAATAAAAATGAAGGACAAAATCAAACCTTGACTCACGGTATTCGCTGATTTATCGATAAATTGCGGCAAAATTGCAAAATAAATCAACATACCTTTCGGGTTCAGCAAAGCCGTAAAAAAGCCTTTTTTAATCGGGTTTGACGCTGACTTTTTCTCAATACTTAATTTTTTACTGCTAAATACTGAACGTAGCAAATGCGTCGCCAAATATAAAAGATAAGCAATCCCCAACCAGCGGATTGTTTCAAACAGTAGTGGAAATGACACGATAATCGCAGCAATACCCAATGCCACCAAAATCGAGTGAACCAAGTAACCTGAACACACACCTACTGTAGCCATCATGCCTGCTTTTGCATCCTTACCCATCACTTGTGACAGGATAAAAAGCATATCGGGTCCTGGTGTGAAAATAAGGGGAATTACCGTTAAGGCAAATAAAGCAAATACAGACATTTCAATTTTCCCTTTCTATGTCCTGAAAGTGAAATTAGTATGTTTGAATCGCTTTAAAATAGGATATCAAATATTCTATAATAGATATTATTTTTAGAATTATATTCTATTTTATGAAGACACCTTCTAAGTCAATTCTAGTTAAACTGGATCGTATTGATAAAAATATCATTCGCGCACTTCAAAATAATGGTCGTATGCAAAATAATGACTTAGCCAAGGAAATTGGACTCTCGCCTTCTTCTTGTTTACGTCGGGTCAAATTACTCGAAGAAGCAGGTGTGATTCAGAATTACACCACCGTGGTCGATCCACAAAAGATTGGCTTTCAATTAATTTTGTTCTCTCGTATTTGGTTAACTGGGCAAGATGCTGAAACCATCGATACTTTTATCGAAGCCATGAAAGAACTTCCTCAAGTCATGGAGTGCTATATTATTTTGGGTGAGTGCGATGCAATGCTCAAAGTTGTGGTGCCTGACCTAGAAAGTTACCGTAAATTTCAGTCTACTCACTTAACCAAGAAAAATGGCATCACCAGTGTAAAGACTGATTTACCAAGCCAAATCATCAAACAAAGCTTCCAGTTACCGTTAGAAGATTTATAACCACACAATTGATCTGCCAAGAAACAACTCAAGCATTTAAAACAACAAGGCCGATACTACAAGCTTGGCAATGTAGTGACGGATTACCCTCACAGCCTCGAATGCAAATACCTAGTTTGCGGTATTTTCCTTTTATTTTAAGCAAAGAAAAATCATGATTTGCGGCAATTGAATGAGAACTATTAAGGAGGTCTTTAAGCTCAATTGCTCAAGTAGGAAAACCATTGATTTTTAGGCTCACACGGCTTTGTTGCACAAAGATTTGAAATGCAAAGCGCCCCTAATTGATCCAAATTTAAGGCGTAACTTGGGTAAGTGGGCGACCTAATTCCGTAAATCTGTTAAGGACTGCTACACGTGCATGGATCTC
>NZ_VOYF01000021.1:0-39478 GCF_013420775.1 Acinetobacter sp. YH01010
AAACCTTCAAAATTCTTGCTGAGCGATATCGCAATCGAGGCAAAAGACTAGCATTAAGATTCAATCTAATTGCTGGAATTTATAACTTGGAGCTGAGTGAAAAATGACTTATGAAAGAAATCTAATATAAATGGTTTTAAATAAAGCGTGATCAGAGCTTTTGAATATAATAAAGTCCAACAAAACTTGCAGCTCAGTTACTTAAGTGGCTGTTTTTATAAATTTCATGCAAAAAAAAGCCTGCTTATGAGAGAAGCAGGCCATGAAAAACACATTCGAAATAAATTCGGAAACTACAGCGATAGAATCTGAAACAAAGAATACTGTGCTGATCATTTTTTGTGAAATATTTAATAAAACTGATACTAAGAGTTTTTAGGTATAAATATTAACCAATATTTTTGAGGAAAAAAAATGCTGATTCTTGGGAAATCAGCATGGAAAAGTGTTTCTAAAATCTAGAGGTAGTCACCATATCCCTCTCTCCAGTGGATATGGTCACTTCCGATAGATAAATTATGCAAATTTTCAGGCACAAAGAGAAACCGTTAAAATTTATGATGAAAATCTATAAATCCGATCAAAATATGATTATACATTCAAATCAATAATTTATATTTTCAAAGAATTTAATTTTGCAGTCGATATTTTGCTGAAAAACCATTTTTTTGAATAAAAAACTGCATTTAATTGCTGACTTCGCTTGAATTTTTATCCCCTGCCCCGATTTCTTCTATTAATCATGAATTCAAAACACATGGCAGTTACGCATCGATGTCGTTTGAACGCACAGCTATAAGGACTGAACATGTTTAAGAACCCATTTAAACGGAGTAAATCAATGGCGACTGAGCAAAACCAAGACGCTCAAGATCTTCAACAAGAGCAAGCAGAACAGCAAACTCAAGCTGAAAACGAGCAAGCTGAAGTTTCAGTTGAAGATTTACAAGCACAAATCACCAATTTAGAAGAAAGCTTAAAACTTGAAAAAGCACGTACTGCAAATGCCGTATATGAAGCGCAAAAAAGTGTAGAGCGTATTCAACGCGAATCTGAAAAGCATAAAGACACTGTGCTGGAAAAATTTGCAAAACAATTGCTTGATTCAGTCGATAACCTTGAACGCGCCATCGCTGCGGCAGGTGATGAAAAATCAGGTTTATCTGAAGGTGTAGAACTTACACTGAAATCATTGCTCAGCACTTTAGAAAAATTTGGTGTGGTTGCTGTGGATACTGCAAATGGTTTCAATGCAGATCTTCATCAGGCTGTGGGCATCGATCCAAATGCCAAATCAAATGAAATTGGGACAGTATTGCAAAAAGGCTATAGCTTAAACGGTCGTTTATTACGTCCAGCTATGGTTATGGTTGGTGCATAAACCCAAATTTTCTGAGACGAATTAAAAATTTTAACCAATATTACTTGAAAATTTTTGATTGGCTCTCATATCGGATAACAAGTAAATCCCTTTTTATTTCCCTTTGAGAAAGGGAAGAGTTTGGGAATAAAAGAATTTTAGAGGAAACATCCAAATGGCGAAAATCATTGGTATTGACTTAGGTACTACAAACTCTTGCGTAGCAGTACTTGAAGGCGACAAAGTAAAAGTAATCGACAACGCTGAAGGCGCTCGTACAACTCCATCTATTATTGCGTATAAAGATGGCGAGATCCTTGTCGGTCAATCTGCTAAACGTCAAGCAGTGACTAACCCTAAAAACACATTATTTGCAATCAAACGTTTGATCGGTCGTAAGTACCAAGACCAAGCTGTGCAAAAAGATATCGGCCTTGTACCTTACAAAATCATCAAAGCTGACAATGGCGATGCTTGGGTTGACGTAAACGACAAGAAACTTGCACCACAACAAATCTCTGCTGAAATCTTGAAAAAGATGAAAAAAACAGCTGAAGACTACCTTGGTGAAACAGTAACTGAAGCGGTAATTACTGTTCCTGCGTACTTTAACGATGCTCAACGTCAAGCAACGAAAGATGCAGGTAAAATTGCTGGTTTAGATGTTAAACGTATCATCAACGAACCAACGGCTGCTGCACTTGCGTTCGGTATGGACAAAAAAGAAGGCGACCGTAAAGTTGCGGTTTACGACTTAGGTGGTGGTACTTTCGACGTATCAATCATTGAAATCGCTGACCTTGATGGCGACCAACAAATCGAAGTATTGTCTACAAACGGTGATACATTCCTTGGTGGTGAAGACTTCGATAATGCATTAATTGAATACTTGGTTGAAGAGTTCAAGAAAGAACAAAGCGTAAACTTGAAACAAGATCCTCTTGCACTTCAACGTTTAAAAGAAGCTGCTGAAAAAGCAAAAATCGAGCTTTCTTCTTCGAATGCAACAGAAATCAACCTTCCATACATCACAGCAGATGCGACTGGTCCTAAACACTTAGTGATCAACGTGACTCGCTCTAAACTTGAAGGTTTAGTTGCTGAATTGGTTGCTCGTACAATTGAACCATGTAAGATTGCACTTAAAGATGCAGGTCTTTCAACCTCTGACATCTCTGACGTAATCTTGGTGGGTGGTCAGTCTCGTATGCCACTTGTACAACAAAAAGTACAAGAGTTCTTCGGCCGTGAGCCACGTAAAGACGTGAACCCAGATGAAGCTGTAGCGATGGGTGCTGCGATTCAAGGTGCAGTACTTTCAGGTGATAAAACTGACGTACTTCTTCTTGACGTAACTCCATTGACTCTTGGTATCGAAACAATGGGTGGCGTGTTAACAGCAATCATCGAGAAAAACACCACGATTCCTGCGAAGAAATCTCAAGTGTTCTCAACTGCTGCTGACAACCAACCTGCTGTAGACATTTCTGTGTTCCAAGGTGAACGTAAAATGGCTCAACAAAACAAATTGTTAGGTAACTTCCAATTAGGCGATATCCCACCTGCTCCACGTGGTGTGCCACAAATTGAAGTATCTTTCGACATCAACGCTGATGGTATCTTGAAAGTATCTGCGAAAGACAAGAGCACTGGTAAAGAGCAATCAATTCAAATTAAAGCAAACTCAGGTTTGAGCGATGCTGAAATTGAAGCGATGATCAAAGATGCTGAAGCGAATGCTGAAGAAGACCGTAAATTTGAAGAATTAGCGAAAGCACGTAACGAAGCTGACGCGTTAATCTCTTCTGCTCAAAAAGCAGTGAAAGATCTAGGCGAACAAGTAACTGCAGACGAAAAAACTGCAATTGAAACTGCATCAGCTGAGCTTGAAGCGGCTACGAAAGAAAATGACGTAGAAGAAATCAAAGCAAAAACTGAAGCACTTCAAAACATCATCATGCCGATCACTCAACGTGCGTATGAAGCTGCACAAGGTCAAGGCGGTGCTGAAGGTTTTGATCCTAACGCTTTCCACGGCGCTGAAGGTCAAGCTCAAAAAGCAGATGACGGCGTTGTAGATGCTGAGTTCACTGAAGTTAAAGATGACAAAAAATAATTTGTCGCTTTAACCGAGTTTTTCAAAGCTCAAAAAGACCGCGCGAAAGCGCGGTTTTTTATGTTATTTTTCATTATCTTTAAAATAAAACATAATTTACATGAAAAATTTTATCAAGCTTTTGCTCTTAGCTGCGGGAATGTCCGTGATGTTTCATTATCCGATGGGTAATCTATTAATCATTCTGCCTTCAAACATACTATTATCCCCTCTCAATTATCTACAATTTTTGGGGCTTGATGCGGCCTTCACACTTGGACTCCTCATAAGTTGCCTAATTTTATATATGTTTAATATTCAGCAGCGCTACACATGGAGCTTAGGATTTATCTCACTATTTATCGGCATTATTTTTTATACATTAGCTCAATGTTTTAAACTCGAAATATCGATCTATAGTTTGGAACACGTTAAAGAATATGGATTTAATTTCAAATATCTCATTGAATTGGTTTTTTTCATATTTATCTCTATAGGATTCATTCTTATTTATAAATCCAATTTACCAGCCAAATTAACTGGAAAAAAAGCGTAATGCTGTTGTTAAGACAACGCTAAAATTTCAAGATGGTATATATTTGACTATGACGTGGACAAAATTCAAGCTAAATTAAAACCCTATTATTGTGTTCATTTACTATGCGCTTTGTCTCAGCACTCATAACGGTGGTGATACTGTATTTAGCTTATTTACAGTTTCAAGTTAAATCCCATCCACAGCTTCGCTTTAATTCTGCGTGGGATCGAATATCCCATCCTTTTGACACACGATTACGCTTTCGAGTTGCTGATGTCGATCCACGTTTTAGATTAAGCCAACAACAAGTCATTCAACTTAGCCAAGAGGCCGCAGAGATATGGCATAAAGGGACGCTCAAACCGTTATTTATCTATGACCCGGATGCACAACTGGCGATCCATCTAATTTATGATGATCGCCAAGAACAATACAATGCCTATAAGCAAGTCCAAAAGACCTTAGCCGCAGATAAAGCCCGTAATGATTTATATGCCGAGAACTTAGCAAATTCGAGAAAAGGGTTGGAGATGGATGAGCAACAGCTCCGATCAAAACAAGCCATGATCCGTGCGGAAATCGCACAGCTGTCGCAAGAACGTATGAGTTGGAGCCGAATCGAGCATGCGCAAGGCCCCAACATGCAACGCGTTGAAAGAGAACTTGCGCAAGTCAAAGCACAAGCAATGCAATTAGACCAAGAAATAGATCGATTTAATCAGCAAAATGATCAATTTAATCAACAAGTCTCAAGCTATAACCAGCAAATCGATCAATATAATGCGGGTGTGATACAAGCCAGTCAGCGCTTTCCTGCAAGAGAGTTTCATAAAGGTGTCTTTATGGGAGATCAGATTCAGATTTATCAATTTGATGCCGAAGATGATTTACGCCTCACCCTTGCCCACGAACTCGGACATGCTCTCGGCTTATCTCACCATAATGACCCTACTGCATTAATGTACCCAATCTTGGGCGCGCAACAATTAGAAAACTTTAAACTGATGCCAGCAGACCAAAGCTTACTGTATTATCGCTAGTGTGCCCTGAGCATAAAAAACCATACAATTTATAAGGATATTGCAGGATTCACCAACAAAAATCAGCATTTCATGTTATTGTTGATCTGCAATAATTCCCTTATATCAATGACATCTTCCGTGGAGAGCAATGTGAGTTACTACCATATCTTAATTGAAGTGAATGACCACATCAGCACGATTGAACAAACCCGTGATATTGAACTTTTTGATATTACCGAAATTCAACCTTATCTCCATGCGGTACTTTTACCATTTTTTAATGAGCAATTAATTGAACTCGAAGACGAAAATCTTGAGTTTAAAGATGTCTTGCATTTACAAGTCAAACAAACCCTCTTGCCGATCCGCGACCTCATCGAAGAAGAACAACGCCTGCTTCCGAGTGATACCGATGTCACCATTACGGCTTATGAAATTTTTAATAATTATCAATTGAGTCAAGACGTGACTACAGTGATTTTAGATCTGTTAGAAGCGCTTAAATTTGAAGCCTAATATCGATTTTAAACATTAAAAAAGCCCTCAAAATGAGGGCTTTTTTATGGCTCAATTCATCATCGTGATTAGATCGAGAATGAAGATCCACATCCACAGGTGGTTGTCGCATTCGGGTTTTGAACCACAAAACGAGAACCTTCAAGACCTTCAATATAATCGACTGTTGAACCAACCAAATATTGATAACTAAGTGAATCCACCAACATTTTCACGTCTTCATTGATAAATTCAGCATCATCTTCGTTTTGGCTTTCTGCAAAATTAAATCCATATGAGAAACCTGAACAACCACCACCAGTCACATATACACGTAACATGAGGTCTTGATTACCTTCACTGTCACGCAATTGGCGTACTTTATTGGCAGCATTGTCAGTCAGCACAAGTGCTTGAGCATTCATGATGGATTCCTCTGAGTCATTGGGGTGTCTTTAAAAAGAAAAGACCATATTTCAAGTATAACATACTCAATATATGGTCAGTCTTCACAGTTTAAAGTTAAATCAGAGTATTTTTCTCAAGATTCATTTAAAACTTATTTATAGTTTTCTTCCTGTAATGCGCATTCGAAGTTTTTCGGGTCTTGTTTACAGCGGAATTGCCATAATAATTTCATCATTCGCTTGTCGTAGATACCACGTTTAGTCAAATCAATACGCGCTTCACGCATCATTTTTTGATAACCAGCTTTGTCTGCAGTGGGAACATCCATCCAATATTTAGCTGGAATTTCTGACTTCATTTTGCCTAAAATCGTGAATGCACGAGGTAATTGTGTTTTGACCCAATCACGTGATTTTTGCCCATAACCTGCTGGGAATTTATCTGGGCGAATAATGATATTTCCCGTCACTTGTAAAATTGGATAATTGACGATTGCGCCTTTGCTGCCTAAACCTTTGTGTAATTCTAATGGTTTGAACACAGCTGCAGGAGCACCAATAATATCCACCTGACCATTGTTAAATTTAGCGCCAAAATTGGTTACATCGGCACTGACCGCTTGAGCCCCGACCTGCTGCACCATAATTTTCTGCGCTTCATCATAATCAAGCACCGCAATTTTTTTACCTGCGGCTTTAGCGACAGTATTGATACTACGATCATTCACCAACAGGTAGGCATCACCAACAGGTATCACACCTGCCACTTCATATTTACTATTGACCATGCTTTTAGCAAACGTTGGACTCGCAAGACCTTGCATAATTTTTACGGCCAATTTCAAATCTGGAATTGCACCAATCGCATCTAAAGAACCGGTAAAATTGTTGAATTGGCGGCCACGCATACCGGTGACGCTGATCCCATCACATTTCCCCGCTTTAAAGTCTTCCGCAATCACTGCTTCATTTTGACCGACGCGGAGCTCAATGTCTGCGCCCCAGTTTTTTGCTGCCAATTGATAATCTTTCATCAGGGTAAAAACATCACCATTTTTACCCACCAAATCAAATACACACACCACTTGCTTCGCTTGAGCTACGCCAGTCACCGCCATTAACGCAGCAGCAACGCTCAATGCCTTTGTCCATTGTTTCATACTGACTTTCCTTGTTTTTTACTGTTTTTGTTTTTAACCATTTTTTGAATTTTGGGTCATGCTGAGTTCGTTTCAATAGACTCACTGCCCTCAATTTGAATTTAGATTACCTGAATATTTTACTGACTCAATGGCGAGAATGACCTGTAAATTTGCAAAAAAAAGCCTGGATAAATCCAGACTTTTTTCTTTAAATATCAGCTTATTCGCCGCCAAGTGAACATTCAAAATTGGCTTTATCGACAGAACAACGTGCCTTTTTCAAAACAGACATCATGCCTGCATCATAAATGCCACGCTTCGTCATATCCATACGACCTTCACGCAGTAATTTTTGATATTTGGTTTTATCTTCTGCACTTAGGTTAAGTTTATATTTCGCAGGAATACCCGCTTCTAGACGGTTAATCATCGCGATACTCTTCGGTAAGTGTTTCACAAACCAATCACGAGATTTTTGACCAAAGCCAGCTGGGAACTGATCAGGACGAATAATAAAGTCCGCAGTCACTTGTAGAACTGGGAAGTTAAACATCGCACCATTGGTACCTAAACCTTTATAGATCTCTAATGGTTTGTAGGCATATGCAGGCGCACCCACCATATCGACCTGACCATTATTAAACTTCGCCACAAAGTTAGATACATCTGAAATCACAGCTTGAGCGCCGACACGTTGCACCATGATTTTTTGTGCTTCGTCATAGCCTAATACTGCAAACTTTTTACCTGCCGCTTTTTCAATTGAGTCAATTTTCTTGTCTTTGACAAAGATGAATGCTGAACCCAATGGGGCAATACCCGCCACTTCGTATTTCTTACCACCTAGATTGCTGACCATTTTTGCAGCATTACGTTGGTCTAATGCAAAGGTAATCGCACGTTGCGCAATCGCATTGCTCGGTGCGCCACCCAGCGCATCAATAGAGCCTGCAAATTTATTGTACTGACGGGCACGCATCGCCGTCATAAATACGCCGTCACATTTCCCTGCTTTAAAGTCATTATCAGCTACTGCTTCGTCTTGACGCGGAATTAAGTTAATTTCAGCACCCCAGCCTTTTGCTGCAAGCGCCCATTCCTGAGCCATTTGATATGACTCGCCTGACTTACCCAGTAAGTCAAATACACAGATATCTACTTTTGCTGCCTGAGCTGAACCAGCAAAGCCAATTGCAGCAAATGTAGCCAATGATAGGAGGGTTTTTTTCATTCTATTTTCCTTTCAAATCTTTTTATGGTTCAGAGGTGTCCTTACACAACGCCGATATTAAGCAAGTTAATTTAAAAAAAATAGAGCATTTACTCCATTTATTTATGTCATTTTGGCATATTCTGTTTTTCTGTGATGCATATCACTTTTTATTCAAAGTGAAATTATAAATATAATCATCATCTTATATTTGCAAAAATGGCTTTTTACATTTACAGCGTTTGCATCAAAATTTACAAAGAAATACAGAAAAAAGCTTATTCACCCGCCACTGAACACTCGAAATTGGTTCGCTCAATCGTACAACGGGCTTTTTTCAGTACCGTCATCATAGTGGAGTCATAGATCCCCTGTTTGGTTAAATCCATCCGTCCTTCACGCAATATTTTCTGATATTTCAACTGATCATCTTTGCTGAGATTCATCTTATATTTGGCAGGAATTTCAGCTTCCATGCGTTTTACCATGGCAAAACTTTTTGATAATTGCTTAACGAACCATTGCCGAGAAGGCTCTGCAAAACCTTCTGGGAATTTATTATTACGAATAATCAGGTCTGCCGTGACATTCACCACAGGAAAATTAACCATCGCCCCAGTAGTGCCTAAGCCTTTTGAAATTTCGAGTGGCTTAAAGGCATAAGCCGGCGCAGCCACAATTTCAACTTCGGCCTGATTAAACTTGCGAATAAAATTGGAAATTTCCGACATGACTGGTACAGCGCCAACACGGTCGACCATCACTTTTTGCGCATAGTCATAATGCAAAATGGCAAATTTTTTACCTTCAGCTTTTTCTAAATTATTGATATTGCGATCACGGACAAAAATATAGGCTGAACCAATTTGCCCGATCCCCGCCACTTCATAGCTGTCTTTGCCTAGATTGGTAATCAGTCGTTTACTGTTCCGCTTATCTAAGACATAGGTGATGGCTTTTTGCGCGATGGTATTGTTCGGTACACCGCCAATGGCATCAATCGAACCAGCAAATTTGTTATATGCACGTGCCCGCATCGAGGTCATATAAAATGCGTCACATTTCCCTTCTTTAAAATCTTTATCGACTTTGGATTCATCTTGATATGAAATCAGTTGAACTTGTGCTCCCCATGCCTTACTGGCCAGAGACCACTCTTCCATCAGCTTATAAGATTCCCCCGCTTTTCCAAGTAAATCGAACACACAAACCTTCTGATTAGCATAGCTTTGTGCAGACATCACACCTGAAAGAAGCGATAAAATTAAAATTCCTTTTCTCATTTCTTATATTTCCAATATGTTTTATTAATCCATTTAAAACAACAACTTGAAATATTTTTTTAATACTAAAGCCCGTTCAATATACCTAAATACGTGGAATCTGTCACATTTTTTCAGATGGTTACGATGCTTTGTTTTTTCTTTTGCAAAGCCATCCATTAGAATAGCCCCACATTCTTCTTGTTTAGTTAGTTCCATGATTCAGTTAGACCAACTTTCCATTCGTCGCGGTGGGCGTGTTTTATTTCAAAAAGCATCTATGCAATTGCATCCAGGCTGGAAAATCGGCTTAACCGGTGTAAATGGTGCGGGTAAATCAACTCTTTTTTCTGCGCTTTTAGGTGGAATGGAGTCTGATGGTGGTTCATTAACTCGTCCTGCGGTATGGACCGTCGCGCATATGGCACAAGAAATCAAAGCACTGGATATGAAAGCTATTGATTTCGTTCTATCAGGCGATGAAGAATATTGGGATATACAACATAAACTTGAACATCCAGAACAATTAGACAATGAAGCGTTGGCACACTTATATGGCCGATTTGATGAAATCCATGGCTATACAGCTCCATCCAAAGCCTCACAATTGATGGCCGGCCTGGGTTTCTTTGAACATCAGTCCCAGCTCAATGTTTCAAGTTTTTCTGGTGGTTGGCGTATGCGTTTAAATCTTGCGCGTACCCTAATGAGCCGTTCAGACCTATTATTACTCGATGAACCAACCAACCACTTAGACTTAGATGCGATTTTGTGGTTAGAAGATTGGTTAAAAGCTTATGAAGGCACATTGATCTTGATTTCACATGACCGTGATTTCTTAGATGCGGTGACTGATCATATTTTACATATCGAAAATCAAGAGCTGACGCTTTACACCGGTAACTATTCAACCTTTGAACGCACCCGTTCTGAGCGCTTGGCACAACAACAACAAGCTTATGAAAAACAACTCGAAACTCGTGCGCATCTCCAAAAATTTATTGACCGTTTTAAAGCCAAAGCGACTAAAGCTAAGCAGGCTCAAAGCCGTATTAAACAATTAGAACGTATGCAGGAACTTTCTGCCGCGCATGTCGATACGCCATTTACCTTTAGTTTCCGTGAGCCAACCAAAATGAGCTCGCCGCTGTTACAAATGGAACATGTCGATATTGGCTATGGTGACAAACTGATTGCCACCAATGTGAATTTACAGATTACCCCAAACAGTCGTATTGGTTTACTGGGAATGAATGGTGCGGGTAAATCAACCTTAATTAAATCCTTGGTTGGTGACCTTCCCTTATTACAAGGGACGCGCAAAGCCTCTGAACTATTGAATATTGGCTATTTTGCACAGCATCAAATGGATGCTCTAGATGGCAATGCCAGCCCAATGTTGCAATTATCTCGAATCGCTGACAAAAAAATCAGTGAAGCGGCATTACGTTCATTCTTAGGTAGCTTTGGTTTTAGTGGCGAACGCATGGATACGCCAAGTGAAGGATTTTCAGGCGGTGAACGAGCACGATTGGCTTTAGCTTTGATTGTTTGGCAGCGCCCCAATGTTTTAATTCTAGATGAACCGACCAACCATTTAGACCTTGATATGCGTCATGCGCTAACTATGGCATTACAAGACTTTGAAGGCGCTGTGGTTTTGGTTTCGCATGAACGTCAATTGATTGCCAGTGTTTGTGACGAATTATTATTGGTACATCATGGGAAATGTCGCGAATTTGATGGTGACCTCGTGGCTTATGCCGATTGGCTGCGTCAAGCACGGATCGACATGATGAAAAATAGTCAACAAGCCCCGACTCCCATCAAATCTCAAGTTGAAACTAAACCGACGATTTCCAAAGTCGATAAAGAAGCGCAACGTAAAGAAGCTGCACGTCAGCGTGAATTGACCCGCCCGATTCGTAAAAACATTGAAAAAAATGAAGCGCAAATCAGCAAAATTCAGCCACGCTTAAACGAAATTGAGGAATTATTAGCAGACAGTGCTTTATATGAAGCCAGTCGTAAAGATGACTTACTCAAACTAATGAATGAGCAAACAGAATTAAAAGCCAAACTTGAATCTGTCGAAGAGCAAATGCTTGAATTAATGATGGAATTAGAAGAAATGGAAAGTAGTTTTGAGGCTTAATTTAAAAAGCAAAACCCTAGATTTGCATTATTAAGAAAACCTAACTTAAGCTCAAAAAATCAATCGCCGTGAAATTTAAATGTTCCACGGCGATTTTTTATTTATACTTCACAATAATAATCACACTATAAATCTAAAAAATATTTAAAAAATCGAATGTTCATATCCAACTGGTTATTGCATCGTTAAGGCATTTCTATTCGGAAAGAATCTAAAAATTCAGCGATAGCTTTTACCCTAACTTTGTAAATGAATTCAAAAAATATACTTCACATCAAACTCATTGCCATAGTTATCCACAAAAGCCATTTTTAAACTCAAATCTTGGTTTTAAATTCATTTTTATTTTTTAAATTCAAAATATCGAACCACCTTTTTGTGGATAAATATTTTTAAATGATATTATCCACAATTATAAATGACTTTGATGTTGAACACTATTAAATGTGAAAATTCACAAAACTTACCCACATTTATAAGATGGATGCATTTTATCTCCACTGACTACATCAATTTAAACTTTTTATTGTTTAAGATAAGGCAGAAGGATGGACTTTTTTTGCCTTTAAAAAGCGTAATTCTTGTATTTTCCAGGTTTGATCAAAATGCCAGATTTCCTGTATTTGCTGCTGTGTTTCAGCTAAACCAATTAAAATTTTGCACTCAGTTTGGTCACGATTAAACTCATATTCTTCAAATTCTACGTCTGGTTTTTGTGGTTTCCAAACCCCATTTTTCACTGCATGTGCAATACGTTCATAGCGGATATAATTACTTTCGACACGCCCGTCTTGCTCATAAACCACCTTAAAGTGCTCATCTTCGTATTCGGCAAGAACGGTATAATTTCCGGTAAAAAATGCATTTACCCATATGTCACGAATGTGTTCAAGTTGATTGTCCATCATATATAGACCTCTTATTTTTAGCTGCTAAGTTCAATTTGATTTGAGCTTAGCATCAGAATAAGTCAATTTTATAAAACACAAATTGGCGATTTAATATTCAATTTTATTTAAGATAGCACAAAAAAAAGCACTCCGAAGAGTGCTTTTTTGAATGATTCTGTAATCAGAATTTAGGCATCAATATCCGCATTTAACGCATTTTCTTCAATGAAAGCACGACGTGGTTCCACATCATCACCCATCAAGCAAGAGAACATACGATCAGCTTCAATCGCATCCTGTACCGTTACTTGCAGCATGTTACGGTTCTCAGGATCCATCGTAGTTTCCCAAAGCTGTTCAGCATTCATCTCACCCAAACCTTTATAGCGCTGAATCATCATGCCACGGCGTGAGTCTTGTAGGATGTTTTGCCAAACCTGATGGAAGCTACTCACTGGAATTTTGCGCTCGCCTTTTTGCAGGTAAGCACCTTCTTCCAATAATGTGAACCAACTCTTCGAATTTTTGAGCAAACGCGCATATTCACCTGAACCCAATAGACCTGAATCTAACAAGTATTGGTGCGGTAAGTTATGAACATAGATGGTAATACGCGGGAAATAGGTCGCTGACTTATTGCCTTCGGTATCTTCATGCTCAAACGTTTCTAAGCTTAATTCAGGACGTAAGCTAGGCTGAGTTTTCTCAATATTGGCACGTAGCTGCTCCCCCCAAGTCTGTACATAGTCTTGGTTATTTGCTTGATCTAACTTAAAGCCTTCTACTGCCAATAAACCATCCAACACACTTGCAGGATAACGTACAGTCAGACGATGCAAACTCTTTTGAGAGGTTTGATAATCCGCAATCACACCCGCTAAAGCCTCACCACGAATGGCTGGTGCTTCTGCACTGATGTGTAATTCAAGCTCATCAATTGCATTTGAAATCAGGTAAGTCTCAAGCGCATCATTATCTTTGATGTACTGTTCTTGCTTGCCTTTTTTCAGCTTATACAACGGTGGCTGTGCAATATAAATATATCCACGTTCCACAAGTTCTGGCATTTGACGGAAGAAGAAGGTCAACAGTAGCGTACGAATGTGCGAACCATCGACGTCAGCATCGGTCATGATGATGATTTTGTGATAACGCAGTTTATCTGGGTTATATTCCTCACGGCCAATACCACAACCTAAAGCAGTAATCAGTGTTCCCACTTCTTGTGAAGAAATCATCTTGTCAAAACGTGCACGTTCCACGTTGAGGATTTTACCTTTCAGCGGCAAAATCGCTTGCATCTTACGGTTACGGCCTTGTTTTGCAGAACCGCCCGCAGAGTCACCTTCGACTAAGTAAAGTTCAGACAATGCAGGATCTTTTTCCTGACAATCGGCCAATTTACCTGGCAAACCAGCAATATCCAGCGCACTCTTACGACGTGTCATTTCACGTGCTTTACGTGCTGCATCACGCGCACGTGCTGCATCAATAATCTTGCCTGCAATCGATTTAGCGGCTTGTGGGTTCTCTAAAAGATATTCAGTAAATGATTTATTCATCGCTTGCTCAACCGCAGTTTTCACTTCGCTCGACACCAATTTTTCTTTGGTTTGCGAAGAGAATTTTGGATCAGGCACTTTCACCGAAACAATCGCAGTTAAACCTTCACGTGCATCATCACCAGAAACCGCCACTTTCTCTTTTTTGAGTAAGTTTTCGTTTTCCATGTAGCTGTTTAAGCCACGGGTTAATGCAGCACGGAAACCCGCTAAATGCGTACCACCATCTTTTTGTGGAATGTTGTTAGTAAAGCAACGAACATTTTCCTGATAAGAATCATTCCACTGCAATGCAACTTCTACACCAATGCCATTATCCGCTTGTGTGGTGAAATGGAAGATCTCGTTCAGATGGGTTTTGCCTTGGTTGATATATTTCACAAACTCAGACAAACCACCTTCATAGTCATAAACGTGCTCTAAATTGATACGTTCATCACGTAGAACAATCCGTACACCTGCATTCAGGAACGATAATTCACGTAAACGACGTGCCAAAATATCGACATTAAAAATCGTTTGACTAAAGGTTTCAGCACTTGGCCAGAAACGTACACGTGTACCTGTACGATCTGTCTCACCTACCACTTTTAGTGGATACACGGCATCACCGTGTTTATATTCTTGCTGGTGAATTTGACCCGCACGGTGAATGGTTAATTCGAGCTTGCTTGAAAGCGCATTCACCACGGATACACCTACACCGTGTAGACCGCCTGAAACTTTATAGCTGTTATCGTCAAATTTACCGCCCGCATGCAGAATCGTCAAAATCACTTCTGCTGCAGAAACACCTTCTTCTGGGTGAATGTCGGTAGGAATACCACGGCCATTATCCGATACGCTTACAGATTCATCTTCATGAATGGTGACTTGAATTTCGTCACAATGACCTGCCAACGCTTCATCAATTGAGTTATCGACAACTTCAAACACCATGTGGTGTAGGCCAGTACCATCGTCAGTATCACCAATATACATGCCCGGACGCTTACGTACAGCGTCTAGACCACGTAATACTTTGATGCTAGAGGAATCATAAGCTTTTTCTATGGTTTGTTCTGTTTGAGAAGCAGCTTGATCTTCTGAACTCATGGTTTCTCCCTAGTGAAAAATAGGTCTATCCAAAGGTGGTATTTCATTGCACAACAGCCTGCACCTTACCATTTTCAACTTTGAATAATTGATAAGAAATAGATAAATCATGTAAGTGTTTTTGCACTGAATCATGGTCTAAAGTGGTAATAAAAACTTGACTACCAAGATGGCTTAAACGCTCAATTAAACGCTGTTGTGCGGTTAAATCTAATTCTGCTGTCAGATCATCTAATAATACCACAGTTTCCTTATTACAAGCATGTAGCATTGCAATCTGTGACAGTTTTAACGCCATGATCAATAACTTTTTTTGCCCACGAGAGAGCACAACATCTGCATCACCCATAGCGGTTTTCAACCTTAAATCTGCACGGTGCGGACCATACTCAGTATAGCCACGTTCGCAGTCTTTAAAGTGCTGATTGGTCAGATCATTCAGCAGTCCTGTTTCAGCATGAAAGCCTGCACTATATTCCAATGTCACTGTTAAATGCGGCAATAATGCTTGGAGATCTTGTTGGAAATATCGCGTCCACTGTTCCACCACATTACTGCGCAGACTATGTAATATCTCACCATAATCACTGAGCATTTTGTTCCACGGTTCTAGGTCAGACAAACTCAAATGACGTCGTGATTTCAGCAAACTATTCCGCTGTTTTAATGCCCGCGCATAATATTGCCATGCATGGTAAAACTCCGGTTCCACGTGGAACATCAACCAATCTAAAAGTTGACGTCGTGGCTTCGCACCATGATCAATAATATCGGTACTTTGTGGGTCGATGAGTTGTAGTGGTAAAATCTTAGCCAACTGCCCTTGTGTCCCCACAAGGTCGCCATTGACTTTAATCACTTGCTCGCCCGACTGCATTTTTTGCATACCAATGCGGTCTGTTGCAGACTGCGCAAAGACAACAGCGTCAGGGCTATTATTTTGAATATAGTTTTTCGGAATATGGGTTCGAAAAGAACGGCCGGTTGCCAGCAAATGTACTGCTTCTAATACAGAAGTTTTGCCAGAACCATTTTGCCCATAAAAGACATTAAACGGCTGCAACCCAGAGAGTGCAACCGTCTTTAAATTTCGAACACGTTCTACATGTAAACGCGTGATATGCATAATAATTGAGACGTCAGTCCGAATTAAACACGCATTGGCATCACAACATAGGTTTGATCTTGTTGTTGTGGATCTTGTACCAATACAGATTGGTTGGCTTCTGTCATGGTCATTGCAACATCATCACCATCCAACACATTCAGAACTTCCAATAAGTACTGTGCATTAAACGACATTTCCATCGGTGCATCTGCATATTGAATCGCGAGATCTTCGATCGCTTCATCTTGTTCAGGGTTATTGGCACGAAGTTGTAAAGTGTCCGCATCAAACTTCAAGAATACGCCGCGCAATTTTTCATTACTTAAAATCGCCACACGTTGTAGTGATTGTTTAAATACATCATGTGCAATGCGCACATTTTTATCACCACCACGTGGAATCACACGGCGGTAGTCAGGGAATTTACCATCGATCAATTTTGTGGTGAAACGTACGGTAATATCACCCTGCTCTTTATCACGGCTGGCAATGGTAATCGTTACATTTAATAATTCACGACCAATCAACAACGATAATTGCTCATCTTCAACACTCAATAGACGCTGCAATTCACCTACAGCTTTACGTGGAACAATCGCTTGCATTGCTTGTGTCGCATTCGAGCTTGCCGCTGTTTCACACATCGCCAAACGGTGACCATCGGTCGTTACTGCACGCAATTGATTTTCATCAATTTCAAGCAAAGTACCCGTCAAATAAAAACGCACATCTTGAACCGCCATGGCAAAAGATGTTTTCTCAAATAAACGCTTTAACTCACGCTGAGTCACACCGACTTGAGTGCCTTGAGTATTTTCAGTGGTTAATAATGGATAGTCTTCTGCAGGCAAAGTACCCAATACAAAACGACTGTTTCCAGATTTTAAAATACAACGTTGATCTTCAGTAATTTGCAAATCAATCAATGCCGCTGACGGTAATGATTTACAGATATCCATCAATTTACGTGCAGGAACAGTCGTCACACCTGCTTGTAAACATGCACCTTCAGTAAGTGATGTGCTTGCAACCAGTTCCACTTCAAGATCCGACCCCGTAATGGTCAAAGCTTGCTCTGTTACCTGTACTTTTACATTGGATAAAATATTTAAGGTATGGCGACGTTCAACCGCTCCTACGACATGTGATAGAACATTCAGTAAGCTTTCTTTCGCGATTTTTAAACGCACGATACATTCCTCTAAAAACTGAAGACAGACAAAATAAATTAATTTTTTAGCAGTGTACTATGCGGCAGAATATACCGCATTGCAAGAACAGAATTTGAACGAAAAGACTTAACTTTGCAGCAGACGTTGCAAGTTTTTATAGTCCTCATTGAAGATTGGATCTTCTTCACGCAGGCTTTGTACTTTTTCACAGGCATGCATCACAGTACTGTGATCACGATTACCAAAAGCCATACCAATTTCAGGGAAACTATCCCCTGTCAGCTCACGTGCTAGCCCCATAGCCAACTGACGTGGACGTGCATAAATGCGTGTACGTTTTGGCCCAACCAATTCTTTCAGTGGAATACGGAAATATTCACTCACCACACGCTGAATATTTTCAGTGCTGATGGTGCGCGCACGAATTGCCAACACATCTTTTAACGATTCACGCACCACATCAAGGTCGATTGGGGTGCCTTTAAAACGAGAAATGGCTACGACTTTATTCAGCGCACCTTCTAGTTCACGGACATTGGCAACCACTTGTTGAGCAATAAACAGCGCACAATTCCGTGGAAGTTCCACCCCATTGCTTTCCGCTTTTTTCAGTAAAATTTCAATACGGGTTTCAATATCGGGTGGTTCAACACCTACCGATAAGCCCCACGAAAAACGTGAAACCAAACGTGGATCAAGTTCAGTCAGTTCTTTTGGATAACGATCTGAGGTTAAAATGATTTGCTTAGATTCATCCAATAAAGCGTTGAAGGTATAGAAAAACTCAACCAAGCTGGCCTCTTTACCCGCCAACAAATGAATATCATCCACCAATAACAAATCTAATGAACGACAGTTTTTCTTGAATTCTTCGACCTTACCTTGCTGTAGCGAGCTCACAAAGTCTTGTACAAAACTTTCAGCCGTCATGTACATCACACGTGCATTCGGCTTCGCTTGCAATAATGCATTACCTACGGCTTGCATTAAATGGGTTTTACCTAAACCAGTCGGTCCATATAAAAATAACGGGTTATGCTGCGAAGCACCGGGCTGCGTCAAGACTTTACGACAGGTTTCTGCCGCCATCTGATTGGAACGACCTTCAACAAACAAGGAAAAGGTAAATAATGGGTTAAGCTGACGCTTACGGTTATTTTTTGAAGACGTCTCTTCTTTTTCTTTTTTAGGACGTGTTGGTGCCGATACTTGTGGCGTTGACTCTAATGCTGCGGTGGTTGTTGCTGGTTGTTCAGCTGCAGATAAAATTGCACCAGGCCGTGAATCAACCAAAATCTCAACTTTACGTACCCGACCTTCAGACAACTGTTCCGCTAAAATTGAAATCAGTTCTAAATGGTGCTCTTGAATATAGCGTGTCCAATACGGATTCGGTGCATAGAGTTTTAGACTATCACCTGCATCTTCTGCCACCAGTGGGCGTATCCACATTGTATAGACATTTCCTGAAAGCTCTTGTCGCAAGCGAGTTAAGCAGTCTGTCCAAAGCATGTGAAACCCCTATTTCAGTCCATTGTACGTAAAAAAATAATTCAACCCCGCCTAAGCGGGCAGCCATTCTAACCATCTTATCCACATCTGTCATGAACAAATCAGTCGAAATCGATCAAAAAAACGCAAATTGAGTTTAAATTTAAATTTAAATCACGTGTGGATAAGTTTATCCGCAAGCTGTGGATAAATTGTAGCACAAAGTTATCCACAAACTATCAAAATTATAAAAACATCGTTATCCACAATGTAATTATTTGTTTTTTAAATCTAAAAATACGTTTTCCACAGAAAATATCAACACTAATAGTAATAAATTTAAATTTTAAAATTTGAATTTATTTATAAGATAGACCCATTCTGGGGATAACTTGATGGTTGGTTTAAATTCAAATTTAAATTCATAAAACCAAATTCATAAATTTGAGATTGTGGATAAATCTGTGAGTAAACTTGAAGATAACTTAAATAATTAATATATACAATGATTTAGTTTGTGAATATTTTAATTTAAAACTTTCTGACTGATTTCTAATCCTTATATTATCTTGATATATCACAGCCTAGATTTTGAAAGAAAGCGTGTTTTTCATTGACAGCTCAAGCAATGAGCACTAAAATCGCGAACCTTTACTGAAAGATCATTTGTGGAGTTTCGATATGAAACGTACTTTCCAACCTTCTGAGTTGAAACGTAAACGCGTTCATGGTTTCCGTGCTCGCATGGCTACTAAAGCTGGCCGTCAAGTATTAGCGCGTCGTCGTGCAAAAGGTCGTCACAGCTTAACTGTTTAATTTCAGTTAAGACTGTCAAGACTTGGGTGTTATGACAACACTTTACGGCTTTAGCACAGATGTACGAATACACTGTGCTGCCGATTATAAAAGTGTGTTCGATGGTGCGCTTTTTAAAGTGCATCAACCCCATTTCTTATTTCTAGCAAAAATCTCCGAACAGCCGAATAGCCGTTTGGGTATTGTTGTTGCTAAGAAAAAAGTGCGCCGCGCACATGAAAGAAATCGAGTAAAACGACTTGCACGCGAAAGTTTTCGCCTGCATCAACAGCAGTCTAATGTATTAGATATTGTCGTTATGCCAAAAATGGGCATAGAGGCGGTACCGAATGCAGAGTTGCATCAGCAATTACAATTTGCTTGGCAAAAATTGCAGCGCCTTGCAAATAAGCATAAAAAAATAGCTACCTCCCCACAAGCGTAGAGATGACCAATGGTTCGTTTGCTGCATTGGCTCATTCGTTTCTATCAGATTGCGATTAGTCCTTTATTGGGACCACGCTGTCGTTATATTCCAACATGTTCTCAATATTCTTTGGAAGCAGTCCATCAACATGGTGCTGTACGTGGAGTGTGTCTAGCTGTTCAGCGTATTTGCCGTTGTCATCCTTGGGGCGGTTCAGGCTATGATCCTGTTCCATCAAAAGCAATTCGTTTTATTTCATTTCAGCAAATAGATTCTCAAACGCTTCACGTTGCTGTACCCTTTCGTGAACGTTTATTGAACCAAAATCACTCTAACCACTTGGGGTAATACCTATGCAACAATGGGCCAGGATTGCAATTCTAGGGGCCATGTTTGTTGTCGCATATTTGCTCATTTTGGCTTGGCAGAAAGATTATGGAAATGCGGAACAAAAACCTCAGCAAAATGCTGCGGTGGTAACGCATGAAGTATCTGCCGATTTGCCAAATGGCCAGACAGCTACGGCTGCTACTGATGTGCCGCAAGCAAATAATGCTGCTACACAACAAACAACAGATGCCACTGCACCTGTTAGTCAACAGTTAATTTCAGTACAAACTGACCTTTACCATCTTTGGATTAATCCAAAGGGTGGCGATATTGTTCGTATTGAATTACTCAATCATGACAAAAATAAAGACAGCGACGAACCGTTTGTAATGCTTGAAAGCGATGCGAAACGGACTTATGTTGCTCAGTCTGGCTTAATTGGTCTTAATGGCCCTGACAGCAATCCGAAAGGACGTCCAACCTATGAGATTGAAAAATCTTCATATACGTTGAATGACGCAAAAGCTGTGAAGGGTAAAGATGGCCAAACAGCAAAAGTTTTGTCAGTACCAATGGTTTATAAAACAGCAGATGGTGTAGAGGTTATTAAAACCTTTAACTTCACTGAAGGTGAATACCCTGTTGTCGTGAATCATAAAATCGTGAACCGCAGTGCTCAGAACTGGCAAGGTCAGATGTTTGGTCAGCTTAAACGCGACAACTCTGAAGATCCAGGTAAATCTGATCAAGGTATTTTCACTTTAGGTACATTCCTTGGTGGTGCATGGGGTTCGCCTGAAGAACATTACAACAAACTTAAATTTGCTAACTTCAATGAAGAAAAATTGAATGTTGAAGCAACTGGCGGTTGGGTTGCAATGGTTCAGCATTACTTCGTGAGTGCGTGGATTCCTGGACAGATCAAATTAACGCAAGCCAATGGTCAACCTTATGCTGCGAAACTTGAGTCACGTAAATCTACCGATGATATGAACATTATTCAGTTCACTTCACCTGCAATCAATGTTCCTGCAGGAACTGTGGCAGAAGTAGATGCAACGTTCTATTCAGGTCCAAAAATCCAATCTGAATTAAAAGAATTGGCGGTTGGTTTAAACCAAACTGTAGACTACGGTTGGTTATGGCCTATTGCGAAATTATTGTTTGTCGGTCTTGAGTTTTTCCACGGTTTAGTGGGTAACTGGGGGTGGTCAATTATTCTATTGACGATTCTGGTGAAACTGATCTTGTGGCCATTGTCGTCGAAGAGCTACCGCTCTATGGCGAAAATGCGTGTGATTGCACCTGAAATGCAACGCATGAAAGAAGAGTTCGGTGAAGACCGTATGCGCTTCTCGCAAGAAATGATGGCATTGTATAAACGTGAACAAGTGAACCCACTATCAGGTTGCTTGCCGTTATTGCTCCAAATGCCGATCTTCCTTGCTTTGTACTGGGTATTGATGGAGTCTGTTGAACTACGTCATGCGCCATGGTTAGGTTGGATTCAAGATTTATCTGCGATGGATCCATGGTTTATTTTGCCGCTATTAATGGGCTTGACCATGTTCATTCAGCAAAGTTTGAACCCACAACCGGCTGATCCAATGCAGGCGAAAGTCTTCAAAATCATGCCAGTGATCTTTACGGTATTTATGTTGTTCTTCCCTGCAGGCCTTGTGCTTTACTGGATCTGTAACAACAGTATTACTATTCTTCAACAAGGTTTGATTAACAAATCTGTTGAAAAAGACCGTTTAAAACGTGAAGCAGCTGACTCAGCAAACTAAGCATTGCTGATGGGCTGAATAAATCCGCTTAAGATGGTAATCTTAGGCGGATTTTTCTTTATCTGTCGTTTGAAAATTTTTAGGTGAATTTTATGTTAAACCGAACCACCATCGCAGCAATTGCCACACCGCCGGGTCGTGGTGGTGTCGGCGTGATTCGCCTGTCTGGTCCCAAATCTTATGCCATTGCAGAAGCATTAACGCAGCAATCCTTACCACAAGCACGTTTTGCTGGTTTCCGTAAGTTTTATGATGCATCGAATGAAATCATGGATGAAGGTTTGGTGATTTGCTTTCCAAATCCGCACTCCTTTACGGGTGAGGATGTGGTGGAGCTTCAAGGTCATGGCGGCCCCGTTATTCAAAATGCATTATTGGCACGGTTACTTGAATTGGGTGCTATTGCTGCAAAAGCGGGCGAATTTTCAATGCGCGCCTTTGAAAATGGCAAAATGGACTTGGTGCAAGCCGAGGCGATTGCCGACCTGATTGATGCCACCTCACAAGCAGCAGCACGTTCTGCGGTACGTTCATTACAAGGTGCCTTTTCGAGCAAGGTCAATACGGTGCTAGAAAAACTTATCCATTTGCGTTTGCATGTGGAAGCAGCGATTGATTTTCCTGAAGAAGAAATCGACTTTTTGGCGGATGGTAAGATTTTGGGTTTATTAGATGAAGTGGCAAGCTCGGTCCATGCTGTACAGCAATCTGCTCGTCAAGGTCAGCTACTGCGTGAAGGTCTACAAGTGGTGATTGCCGGTAAACCCAATGCAGGTAAGTCTTCTCTACTTAATGCTTTGGCAGGTGTTGAACGTGCGATTGTGACGGATATTGCCGGTACGACACGAGATGTTTTACATGAAAAAATCAGCCTCAATGGTTTGCCGATTACCTTGACCGATACCGCAGGTTTACGTGAAACCGGTGATATCGTCGAAAAAGAAGGGATTCGTCGCGCAATTAAAGAAATTGAGCAAGCTGACTTGTTACTTTTGGTCTATGACTTGAGTCAGGGCGAAGATCCACTACAATTGGCTCAAGCGTACTTTGCCGATCATATTGAACCGAAGCGTTTGATGCTGATTGGTAATAAATGCGATTTGACGGGATCTACCGCGGAAATGACCGATTTAAACGGTTTTCGACATATTCGCGTTTCGGCTAAACAAGAAACTGGCGTTCAAGCGCTTATTGATGCGATTACAGCGCATGCAGGCTTTCAACCAGAGGAAGATACCTTTATTGCTCGAACACGCCATTTAGACGCAATGAAGCGCACTCAGCGCTATCTTGCAGAAGCACGTGAGCAGTTGGTGGTTTATCATGCGGGTGAGTTGGTGGCTGAATCTCTACGTTTGGCGCAAAATGCCTTAGGTGAAATTACCGGCGATTTCAGTGCGGATGATTTGCTAGGGAAGATTTTTGGATCATTCTGTATTGGCAAGTAATAAAACGATTGAGCTCCTCATTTCACCTATGGATAGATCCATCCAAAGCACGATATTCGAAAACATCGTGCTTTTTTTACATCGTTTAGCGTGGGTTTGAGCCAATAATGATTTTAAAGATTGTTCTCAGCACATCTTTTATTTTCATCCCATAAAAAGGATTGATTGCTGCTCTTTTCGATACAGCCTCAACTTTGACTTTGAGTGTTGCATAGTCTGGAAATTGTTGCTGTTGCGAGGATTTTTCGACCGCTGACAAAATATCAATTAAAAATGCACGATTAATTTTTGAACTTAATGGAATGGATTGATACCACTGTTTTTCAAAGCGACGATCTAAAAAGATATCGGGAATTTCGGGGCTAGTGGCATAAAACATGGCTTTGGTGCGCATACATTTACTGCATTGACCACAATTTTTTGGTCGAGCCCTATAGTCCACACAGATCGACAGGGTTTGTAAATCTAAGTCCCATTGGCTTAGAAGTGCGGTTTTTTGTGATCGCGTGACATCATCGTCGAGGGTGATTAAGACCCCGGATCGGTTCTTCATCAATCGGTTGGATGCCGTATTTGAGCCATAGGGATGAACGAATAATTGTTGATCTAAACGGTAATCGGCTGAAATTCGATATTGCTGGTAATGTTCAAAAATCGAAGCGCAGGAAAACAGCGAAAAGATATGTGTGACATGCGAACCTTTAGGGTTACAGCCATATTTACTGTACAGCGTGTAAGCATCGGTTTTTACCACGCGACTTTGCTTAAAAACTTGGCTTCTAAAGTCATGGGTCTGATCCATTAAGGCCTGAAATTTTTTATGGTCATCAAATTTATAATCCATTCCATGCACAGTGAGACAATCAGAGTCTTGCCCATTTTCAAGAAAAGCTTTGTATGTACTATAAGTGGAGTCAATCCCACCGCTAAAAAAGCTTAAATTTTGAGTGGGTTGGTTTGCCGGTGGTGTTTGGATAATCGATGCAGCACTGAGCATGACTGGTTGATATAAATCAGGTAACCAAGCGGCCCAGACCGTTGAAACCTCCCGTGCGGAGTGGAGGGTTTGTATTGAAATAGGTCCTTCTACATGCAGCGGGATGCCAAGGCGCATGGCAATGGGTAAAAAGCCCCAAACGATAAAATCATAGGTTTCTAATTGCGGTAAGGATTCAAACGGTAAAATATAGTGAATATTCCCGTATTTGCTGCTGGCGATGATTTGATTTTCCGCAGTGTTAATTTGACATTGAATTTTTAGCATTTTTTTAAATTTTTGAATCACATCACACAAGATCTTAATTTAATTTGATTGATTTTTATAGGGTTTCTTAATTGCTTTTGGGTTTAAGAAGCACCCAATACAAGATGCTTCTTGAATAAGTTCAATGGTTAATTGGTGTTCAGACTGCGGTGCCAAAACAATAAGCCGATACACAATAAGCCTACGCCAATACAAAAACCTAAAACACCGACCATTAAGCCGAAATGATCAGATAAATAGCCGGCTGCAATAATTGGAATAATGGTGCCTAGATATCCAATAAATAAATAGGTCGAGATCACCGCAGCACGGTTTTGATTGTTGGTCATTTGATGAACTAAGCCAAATGCGCCTAAAAGCCCCAGACCATGCCCGACACCGACTAAAACATCGCTAATAAAAAACAATGCGCTCCAATGTTGGGTCATACATAGCGCAAGGAGCGCATAGCTCAGTATTAACACTATTAAGCCGGCATTGACACATTTTGCAGAAGGAATCGATTTCGCCATAAATTGCACGACAGCGGAAACCAGCAAGATACTTGCAATGGCACTACCACTGACCAAAGGGCCATGCCATGGGATTGCATCTTTGACGAAAGAGGGTGCGAGTGATGCAAATAAGCTAAAAGAGCCAAAGGCACAAAAGGCAGTTAGTCCGGCGATATAAAATCGTGAATGATCACGCTTTTCAGGCAATTCCAAATGTGGTGCCACTGAAAAAGGCTGTGGCTCAAAATTCGGTGTGCGAATAAAAAATAACCCTATTAAACACGCCAAACCCCCAAAGATCACAGGGATATAAGGGGTAATTAAAGGCTGTTCAGAGAACTGAGCGATCACCCCACCAATAAATGGGCCAAGACCAAAACCAATCACAGTTATGATTGAACTCAGCTGCGGAGCATTATTTTTATGCTGTTCAGGAATGGTATAGACCATGCCAAGCATAGCTGAGGTACTAATTAAACCCGAGGCAATGCCGATAATAAAGCGCCCGATAGATAACCACAGCGCATTACTGGCAAACACCGACAAGCTTAAACCCAAGATGATGCACGCCATACCGATTTGCAGGGTTCTTAAAAAACCAAAACTATTACTGGTACGACCTAAAAACAGCAAGGTCGCTAGGCAACCAAACATGTAGGCAACAAAGATATAGGTGATATGACTCGGCAGCAGTCCCCAAAGTTGTTGATAAATGGGATACAGAGGACTAGCTAGCGCTGTACCAATAGTGCCCATACAGAGTGCAAGGCTCACCATGATAAATGGTCGCCAAGAGGGAGATGTGGTCATTTTAAAGTCGCAGAGGTACAGTCAATAGGGTCAATATTGTGCTGCATGAGAAAGAAGGAAATATGGGCTCAGTTTAATGCCGATTGTTTTCTATGGTCAAATCACAGTTGTAACTTTATCCATAGCGTTTAAGCAGTTTTACAAATTCTTCCAGTTCTGCTTCATTAATTTCAGCATCTTGAGGCAATACATGATGGCGTAAATGTGCTTCGATTAATTCATTCATTAATCCATTCACTGCACCCTTGATGGCCGCAACCTGTTGTAAAACCTCGATACACCCTGCTTCGGGTTGCTGTAAAGCCAGTTCGACCGCATTGACCTGACCTTGTAGACGTTTAACCCGATTTAAAATCTTTTTGTCCTGATGTAAATGACTCAACACTTTCTCCCGAAAATAAATATACTATGGGGGAGTATATTTAAGCATAGAACCTAATGAAAACTTCCCCATCCATCCGAATTCATCATCATCAATTTGATGAAGGTAATCCACTCGCACAAAAACGGATCTTAATTGCCACTATTTTAACGGCAGTCATGATGTTGTTAGAAGTTATTGGCGGATGGATTTTTAATTCGATGGCATTATTGGCTGATGGTTGGCATATGAGTTCACATATGTTGGCATTAGGCTTGGCCTATTTTGCCTATCGTGCGGCACGCCACTATGCCCAAGACGCTCGTTTTAGCTTTGGAACTTGGAAAATTGAAATTTTAGCGGGCTATAGCAGCGCGATATTATTGATGGTCGTTGCTGCATTTATGGCTTTTCATTCGGTGGAACGCTTATTCAACCCGGTCCAAATTCATTATAACGAAGCAATCCCTATTGCGATTTTAGGTCTGGTGGTGAACTTGATCTGTGCTTGGTTATTGCATGATGACCATCACCATCACCATCACCATCACCATCACCATCACCATCACCATCACCATCATGAGCATAGCCATGAGGAGCAGCATGATCATCATCACGACCTCAATCAGAAAGCAGCCTTCATGCATGTGGTTGCTGATGCGGTGACTTCTGTGTTGGCGATTGTGGCTTTATTTGCCGGAAAATGGATGGGCTGGGGTTTTTTAGATGCGCTATTGGGGATTGTCGGTGCAGTTCTAGTTGGCAAATGGGCCATTGGCTTGATGAAAGAAACTGGACAAACATTACTGGATGCGGAAATGGATCACCCTGTCGTTGATGAGATTCGAGAAGTTTTAATGCAATTGCCTGTCGACGTCGATGTGACCGATTTACATGTGTGGAAAGTGGGTAAAGGTCAGTTTTCGTGTATTGTGGCCTTAGAAACCAGTCAGGCATTGAGCGCAGATGAAGTGCGTCAAGCGCTGTCGATTCATGAAGAAATTGTACATGTGTCTGTTGAAATTAATTCACCTGATGCAGCTTAATATGTTCCACGTGAAACGGCATGTAGCTATTGCGTAATGAACTGAAAAAAGCCCAAGACTTTCACGTGTTAAGGCTTAGAATGCTGAATCAATTAAATGTTGAAGTTCGGTCTATGTTGAAAAAAATATGTGCGTTGGCGTTGAGTACCACCCTTTCGACTTTTGCTTTGGCAGATGCAGCACACGTTCAAAAGCTCTTGGCAGAAAAGCACCCCAGTTTAAAAATTGAAAATATTCAAAGTACCGAAATGCCGGGCATATATAGTGGCTTTGTTGAAGATCAAGTTTTGTATTTGAGTGAAAATGCGGATTATGTGATTGCAGGATCTATGATCCGTTTAAAAGATCAAAAAAATCTGACCAAACAATTGATCCTCAGTCAGCAAAAAACTGAGTGGAATAAACTCCCATTACAAGATGCGATTAAAACAGTCAGGGGGAATGGGAAGCGCCAAATCGCGATCTTTTCTGACCCAAATTGCCCTTATTGTAAGAAGCTTGAAGTAGAACTGGCAAAACTCAATGATGTGACCATTTATACTTTTGTCACAGCCATAAAACCACAGTCGTTGGCGCCATCGAAGCAGATTTTTTGTGAGTCAAACCCTGCTATGGCCTGGGATAATTTAATCAATAAGGGAATTCAACCGAAGTCAGCGAAAAGCTGTGCAAACCCGATTGATCGAAATTTAAAATTAGCAAAAACCTTAAAACTAAGTGGTACACCGGGAATCGTCTTTGCCAACGGTTCGATCTTAACCGGTGCATATCCTGCTGCTGAATTAGAATCGATGTTAAAAGAGATCAAATAATTTCAGCTGTACGGTATGAATAAAATATAAATAAAAAAAATACCCGTCTACAGGCGGGTATTTTAATGGTGCTATAAAAATTAGACGCGGGTTTTTTTCGTTACAAGGTTATAGATAAACAACACGATGATCGCACCAATGACGGAAGCGATAAATCCAGCGGCAGAATTTTCTCCATATAGACCTAATAAACGTCCGCCATAGGTCGCAAGTAAGGAACCTGCTATCCCGAGAAGGGTGGTCATGATGAAACCGGCTTTGTCATCTCCAGGATGGATCGCACGTGCAATTAAACCAGCAATAAAACCAACAACAATCGCAACAATGAGTGACCACATAGTAACTCTCCTTTTGTTATCATGTATTTGTTTTTTACGACATGTTCAATCTTTATCTTTAATCAAAACTAAGCTGAGCTACAGCCTAAACATGCAAAAAACTGTTGTTTTTTTGTTCTGAAATAGCCAGAAAAGTAAAAAAAAAGTGGCCTTAGGCCACTCTTAAGTATCTGATCTTGCTTAGAGACCAATTTCGCCAATAAATGGAATGTGACGATATTTTTGATCATAGTCCAGACCATAACCTACGATAAATTTATCTTCGACTTCAAAACCTAAAAATTTCACTTCGAGTTCAATCTCACGACGTGAAGGCTTGCTAACCAAAGTACAAAGCTCGATTGAATTTGGATTGCGCGTCTGTAAAATTTCTAAAACTTTGCTTAAGGTATTTCCTGAATCGATAATATCTTCAACCACTAAGACATCTTTATCCTTAATGTCTCCGTCTAAATCTTTTAAGATTTTTACATCACGAGTAGATACGGTCCCACCGCCATAACTTGAAACGGTCATGAAGTCGAGTTCATGCGGTTTTGAAATTGCGCGGCAAAGGTCAGCCATAAAAATAACAGAACCGCGTAAAAGACCGATTAACACCAACTCTTTGTCGCTGTTAGCATAGTGTGCATCAATTTTTGCGCCAAGCTCTTTCACTTTAGCTTGAATTTCTTCAGTGGAAATCAGTACGCTCATTTGAACAGACATGGGTAGATACCTAAAAAAGCAAATCAAAAAATAAAAAAGGTGTTGACTTGCAACACCTCTAAAGATGAACCAATTTTAATACATCTGGCTCGCAGATGCATCTTTTTTGCCGTTGAAAATGTAATCAGTTTTTCTTGGAAGTGCTGTCACGCTTGAGTAAGCACAGACAAGCGACGGCAATCAGTCCAATTTTCAACGCTGTTTTTCGTCTCGGTCGAGCCGTTTTATGCTTTGACATACGCACATTGTCCAAACACATAGGTGGCATGGATATTACGATCATCACCCATCAGCATGAGGGCAAATAAAGCATCTTCCAGATTTTTGGCACGTTGTTGACGTAAGGCTTGTAAAGCCGTGGCATTTAAATCGAGCACCACAAAATCTGCTTCTTTGCCCAAATCAAAGTTTCCAAGTTTGTCCTCTAGATCTAAGGCTTTTGCTCCCCCTAAAGTGGCATGGTACAGCGCTTCAAATGCGGACAGTTTATCGCCTTGAAGTTGTTGAACTTTGTAGGCTTCATTGATGGTTTGTAGTTGGTTAAATGAGGTGCCTGCGCCAATGTCTGTGCCTAAGCCGACTTTCACCTGTTTTTCCCATGTTTTCTTTAATGGAAATAAACCACTGCCTAGGAACAAGTTCGAGGTTGGACAAAACGCGATTGCAGAGTTGGTCTGATGCATACACTCCCACTCGGCATCTTCCAAATGCACGCAGTGCGCAAACACGGAACGTGATCCGGTCAGACCATAATGATGATAAACGTCCAAATAGCCGTTTTGCTCAGGGAATAATGATTTGACCCACGCGATTTCATTTTTATTTTCACTTAAATGCGTATGTACATAGACATCAGGATACTCGGCTTTTAGCTCCCCTGCCCGTGCCAATTGTTCAGGCGTTGAGGTTGGGGCAAAGCGAGGCGTGATGGCATACAGGTTACGGCCCTTGCCATGCCACTTTTTGATGAGTGCTTTGGAGTCGTTATAGCCACTCTCTGCAGTGTCACATAATGCTTCAGGGGCATGTCGATCCATCATGACCTTACCGGCAATTAAGCGCATCTGATGCTGTTCTGCAGCTTTAAATAAAGCATCGACCGATTGTGGATGAACGGTACAAAAAACAAGAGCTGTTGTGGTTCCGTTTTTGAGTAACTCGTTTACAAAGAACTGTGCAATTTGCTCTGCATAAGCCGGATCTTCAAATTGGATTTCAGTTGGAAAGGTATAGGTATCGAGCCATTCCAATAGCTGTTCACCATAAGCCCCCATCATTTCCGTTTGTGGATAATGAATATGGGTATCGATGAAACCCGGAACAATCAATTGATCAGGATAATGCTGTACTTCAACCTGATCTGGGAGATGGTGTTGGCCCTCAGACCATGGACCGAACCATTGAATTTTTCCGGCTTGCGTAATTAGCAAACCATCTTCGAAATAGCGCACTTGGTCGTGAATTTCACGTGCTTGGGCAACTGTATTCTGAATATCTAGAAAGCGACCACGGATCGCTGTAGATGCGATAACAGAAGACATGACATACCTGCAGTTTAGAATTTTTTCGGTTGATTGTAGCCCAATTTGGTTCAAAATACCGTTAGAGTATTTGTGAAAATGTGTTCTAAAAAATAGAACAGTTGTTTATAAGTGATTCTGTTTTTTTGTTCATTGTATTTGATTTGAATAATACAAAAGCATTGAGCTGTATACATTGCATCGATGAATGAATAAAGACCATGAGTCGCAACGCTTGCTATATTGATCTCAAGAGCGCCCTTTAAAAAACGACAATGAACCCTTTAATGTACATGCGTTATTCAGACCAATTAAAACATGACCTATTGCAGCATCAAGGCATCATGCAGATTTTACATGCCCTGTATGCCATAGATACACAGGCTTATTTGGCTGCAGGCGTGGTTCGTAATTTGATTTGGTCACAGCGACATCAACAACACTATGCACTGGAAGGCACAGAAGTCGATGTGATTTATTATGCGGAACATGATGATGGAACACAGGGTTACAGGATTCAACAGCAGATGCAGTTGGATTTTCCTCACATTCATTGGGATGTCACCAACCAAGCGACAGTACACCAGTGGTATCGCTTGGAAAATGGCGAGCCGATACAGGCGCTCAAGTCGATTGAGCATGCGCTATCTTTGTGGCCAGAAACTGCCACTGCCATCGCCGTTAAATTGGATGATCAACAACAAATACAGCTGATTGCTCCTTTGGGTTTAGATGATTTATTTGAGTTAAATGTCCGCTGGAACCCACGTTTAGTCAGTCAGGCGACTTTTTTGCAACGTATAGAAGCGAAACAATTTTTACAACGCTGGCCGAAACTCAAACTCTTGATGACGCCTGAAGCTTAGCTGATGGCTTTGTTACAGAATAAAAAAAGCCTTCTCGAAAGAAGGCTTTTATTTATCTAAGCGTTTTATAACGTGGTTTGATGGTACTTCTTACTGTGTCGGATCGATAACCACGCGGTGATGGTTAAGGTCACCACAATAAAGCCGAGTGAAATCCAAATTGGCATGTGGAACACATCGAGCAATAGCATCTTAGCGCCAATAAACACGAGGATAATGCCCAGACCATATGGTAAGTAATGCATTTTCGATGCAGCACCTGACAAGAGGAAGAACATTGCACGTAGACCTAAAATCGCCATCAAGTTTGCAGTCAGTACAATGAACGGGTCAGAGGTAACAGCAAAGATCGCTGGGATTGAGTCCACCGCAAAAATGACGTCCGATGCTTCAACCAAGATCAATACTAAAAAAAGCGGCGTTGCCCATAAGACACCATTTTGACGAACAAAGAATTTATCTTCATGCATCTGAGGGGTAATACGCATGTGTTTACGTAGCCACTTCAAAATCGCCATATCTTCGATATCTTTATCTTCTTCGTCTTGGCCTTTAAGGAATTTAAAGCCGGTATACACTAGGAATGCACCGAAGATGTACAACACCCAAGAGAATTCTTGAACGAACCATGCCCCAATAAAAATAAAGATAGTACGTAGTACAATTGCACCGAGGACACCGTAGAGTAACAGTTTGCGCTGCAAAGCAGGTGGAATGGCAAAGGCAGCAAAGATCATGAGCCAGACAAAAACGTTATCAATTGCAAGTGATTTTTCGAGCAGATAACCAGCGAAATATTCCATGACTTTGGTGTTTGCAACAGCGACACCAGCGGTTTGCTGTAAGTAGAGCCACAATGCACCACCGAATAAGGTAGCCACAGAGACCCATGCAATACTCCAATAGGCAGCGGTTTTGACTTTGATTTCTTGGCCTTTGTTATTTTTAAAGCCTAAAAAGTCGATGAGTAGCATGATGGTGACTAAACCGAAAAATGCCAGATATAGCCATAAAGAGCCAATCGTTTCCATGTGTATTCTCCACATCTAACAACCAGCCATAAAAAAACCTCGACCAGTTGCCAGACGAAATAAAACGCCTGAGACAACATGATCAAGGTCTTGCCTACATCGTACTGTAATGATTTTCAGCAGCGATGCTCAGATACCGACTTTTTGCAAAGTGTAATGACGATATTCTGACACGTAAAACAAGGTTTACGTTTGGAGGAGGCTACTCCCCTTGTTCAAATTTTGTTTTGGACACTGTCCAAATATGCGGCAAAGCATGACAGTTTTTAGTACAAAGTGCAATCGGCAATTTGCGAATTCATTTAATGTGCCATGGGAGGATTAAAATCACCACGGTGTACCAACGCTAAGGCTAAAAGTGTGCCGATCACGGCGATGATTCCTCCGATCACGCCGATATAACTTAAACCGAAATGCATGCTGACGATACCGCCCAAGAGTGCACCACCGCCAATCCCGACATTATAAAGTCCTGAATAGATAGCCATGGAGACATCGGTGGCGTCGGATGCGAGATGTAGTGTCTTTGACTGTAATGCGAGACTAAATCCAATGATACTCATGCCCCACAATAAGCACACTGCACTTACACCTGCAAAACTCAAAGAAACAGGAAGCAACAGCAGCATCGATAAAGCTAGTGTGGCTGTACTCAAAGGAATCGCAACTTTGGGATATTTCCCACCAAATTTCCCAAAGAGATAAGATCCCAGAAAGCCTGCTGCACCAAAGATTAATAACAAGGCTGTGGTTTGCATGGAGCTGAACGCAGCAATGTTAAGTGAAAACGGCTCGATATAGCTATATGCAGTAAATTGCGCACTAATCACGATAATGGTTAATACAAACACCATCATTAAGCTTGGACGACGAATAAACTGTTTTAGGCTGCTCAGCGAGCCAGAGTTCAAACTCGGCAGTATTGGCAGCGTTTTGGCTAAAATCAGGCAAACGATACTGGCGCCAATGCCAATCAGAGCAAAGGTATTTCGCCAACCATAGGCTTCTCCAACCATCCGCCCAAACGGAATACCGAGAACCATTGCCAAAGCTGTGCCTGTGGCTAAAAGACCCAAGGCCTGAAATTCTTTGCCTTTCGGCGCAACACGAACTGCCAGTGATGCGGTAATTGACCAAAAAAGTGCATGCGAGAAAGCAATGCCAATTCGACTGAGCAATAAAGTATTAAAGCTCCATGCGAAATACGACAGAATATGGCTGACAATAAACACCATAAATAAGCAAATCAGGAGTGATCGACGTTCAATATTTTTGGTCAATAACATGATCGGCAAAGAAATCGGCGCAACCACCCATGCATACAGCGTAATCATAATGCCGACATCGGTCGCGGCTAAGCTAAATGTTTTACCAATATCACTGAGTAAAGCGACAGGTACAAATTCAGTGGTATTAAAAATAAATGCTGCGAAAGCCAAAGCAATCACAGCTGTCCAAGAGCCAGAAGAAGCCATTTCGGAGGGAGAGGCAGACATGAGTGTCTTCAAATAAATAAAGTGGCTTATTTTACTATGCTCTATACATAAGCAGGAACCGATTTAAGCCCTGTGCATGCGGTTTAAATTAATACAAAAACAACAGAGTTGACCTGCATTACATGCCAATTTATAAAAAAATGGAGGAAATTTAAGATGTTTGTACAACAAGATGATGATCAAAAAAAAGGAGCTTTCTTTGTTGAGCAAAATGGGGAGCGTTTGGCAGAGATGACTTACTCATGGGCAGGCGATGATAAATTTATTATTGATCATACCGATGTCAGTGACAGCTTGCGAGGACAAGGTGTTGGACGACATCTCCTCGATGCAGCAGTGAATTTTGCTCGGGAAAAGAACGTGAAAATTATTCCACTCTGCCCTTTTGCAAAATCTGTATTTGATAAAGATGAATCGATTCGTGATGTTCTACGCTAAATTGTACAGCGTGGAGTGGATTTAAAATTTGAATAAATAAAAACAGCCTAATGGTATGGCGATCAGGCTGTTTTTATTTGAACTCTAGCTATGAAATTAAGATCGTGATTTATACAGCGATACAACCAAGCATGCTGCAGCAATCAGTAATACAAAGATGGCGATGATATAAAGGTCCATAATAAAAATATCCGGCAAATGTGATTTAATTGTTTTTTAATTAATGTGAAAGGTGTACGGATTTATTATCACCTACAGTTGAATATAGGTCGTTTAAGTTCTGTACCAATCACTTTCTCGTTTGTTACACGGTGTATTTTTTCATAAAAAGGAAGAAAAAACAGTGACTATACAACATCAAGATAATGGTCAAAAAGGTGAATTTTTTCAGTTAAATGCTGAGGGTGAACGGCTCGCAGAAATGAGTTATCTATGGCGTGATGAACATACCATTGTGGCAAATCACACGTGGGTAGATGACTCATTGCGTGGGCAAGGGATGGCTCGAGTGTTATTGGATCATTTGGTGGAATTCGCTCGTGATAAACACTTAAAGATTATTCCTACTTGTTCTTATGTTGATGTGATGTTTCGTAGAGATAAAACCCTTGCCGATGTTCAAGCCTAGAAAAGCCCGCCATGCGGGCTTTTCTATCATTATGAATTTTTTAAAAAATTTAAAAGCTAAGTTGTATTTAATTTAGCTTTAATTTTAACAGCGTTGAAGGTGCTTTGAAAAGATTTGGCCAAAACTGCAATAAGATCGAGCAGCTTGATATCCCTAAAAATAAGCTTAAACACATGATATTTAATAATGCAAAGTTATTCAGTACAAAATAAATACTGCCAATAGTCATCATCATTAGTAAATAAATGAGATAGTGAGGAATCGCAGTACGCAGTGTTATTCCTAAAATAAATGAGCAAATAACGACATTAAAAAAATCTGAAACACCAAAATTATTCAGTATGATCAAGGCAGCAAAATATACACAAGTGATCGATAAAAAAATGAGTAAATTTTTAAGCATGGTCGGCCTCTTTATTCATCTTCAAATGGAAATAATTTCATTGTTTTAATATGTATAAGTTTAAAAAAATGAAGGTGATATCGGTATACGTGATCTTGGTTTTCTGTTGTAAGTTAAAAAGCACATTTGATTAAAAAATATACAAATATTTACTCATCCTGTAGAACTTTCTACGTTAAAATCGTGCAAATACTTTAAGAATAAACACAATGATACAACTCTGTTATGCCAGTACACGTGTAGAACAACAATTTGATTTAATACAAGATTTAAGTGATATTTTGGTGAGAGCCCGCAGCTTCAATACCGAACAGCGTATTTTTGGCGTGCTGTACTATGCCGAAGGCCGGTTCTTCCAATGCTTGCAAGGTGAGCAAGCGGCTCTCGAACAGCTTTTTCAGCATATTGCGAAAGATACTCGCCATCGGGATATTGTGCGTTATCCTGATCAAAATATTGATCAAATCGATTTTTCAAAATGGTCGATGAAATATGTCAACCGACATAGTGAAATTGCTAGTTTGTTTCAGCGCTTTGGACATTCAAGCTTTCAACCCGACGTGCTCAATCTAGAACAAATTCAGGCGTTTTTAACGACATTGTTAAGATTAGAGAATGTTGAACAGCCGGTTAAGCTGGATTTAGGCTATAAAAACCGAGGCTATCAGCATTATTTTTAAGCTGAGTGTGAATAAAAAAAAAAGCCCGCGCAGCGGGCTTTTTTTATTTTATCTAGTGGGTTTAGGCTTTTAATGCACTGATCAACTTCTGATGTAAACCACCAAAACCGCCATTCGACATAATCACCACAGCATCGCCCTCGCCTGCCTCGCTTACGATGGTTTGAATGATGTCATCCAGTGAACGAGCCACCACAGCTTTATTCGTAGCAGCTTCAATCACAGGCTGTAGATCCCAATCCAAACCTTCAGGTTGATACCAAATCACTTCATCCGCTAAGCGTGCAGAATGTGCAAGGCCATCTTTATGGCTACCCATGCGCATGGTGTTAGAACGTGGTTCGATTACCGCCCAAAGCTTACGTTGACCCAGACGCTTACGCGCACCTTCTAACGTGGTATCAATTGCCGTTGGGTGATGTGCAAAGTCGTCATACACTTCAATGCCACGGATTGTGCCCAAAAGCTCCATACGACGTTTTACACCGCCAAAGTTTGAAAGTGCTTCGCACGCCGTTTCAATCGAAACACCGACATGTTCAGCCGCAGCAATGGTTGCCAAAGCATTGGCTACACTGTGTTGCCCAGTCATATTCCATTTGACTTCGCCTTTTACCACACCGTGTTGTAATACTTTGAAGTGAGAACCATCGTTCGATAGTTGTTCTGCGTACAGTTCAGACTTTTCATTGGCATCTAAAGATGTACGCACTACAGGTGTCCAGCAGCCCATTTCCAAGACTTCATCAATATTTGTCTCTGTGATGGGCGCAATGATACGGCCTTCACTTGGAATAGTACGCACTAGATGATGGAATTGTTTTTGAATCGCCGCCAAGTTGTCGAAGATATCGGCATGGTCAAATTCAAGGTTATTTAAAATCGCAGTTTTTGGATGATAATGCACGAACTTCGAACGTTTGTCGAAGAATGCAGAATCGTATTCATCGGCTTCTACACAGAAGTATTTTCCACCGCCTAAACGTGCACTCTCAGTGAAACCCAATGGCACACCGCCAATCAAAAAGCCTGGTTCTAAACCTGCTTGATCGAGGACCCAAGCGAGCATGGTCGTTGTTGTCGTTTTACCATGGGTGCCTGCAACACCTAAGACATGTTTACCTTGTAGCACGTGGTCTGCAAGGAACTGTGGGCCAGAAATATAAGGCAGGCCTTCGTTCAGCATGTATTCCACTGCATCAATGCCACGTTTCATTGCATTGCCGACAATCACGAGATCTGGGTGTGGTTGAAGGTGGCTACGGTCATAGCCTTGCATTAAGGTAATGCCTGCATTTTCCAATTGGGTAGACATTGGTGGGTAAACGTTTTGGTCTGAACCCGTCACCTTATGTCCTAAATCACGCGCCAAGAGCGCCAATGAACCCATAAAGGTGCCACAAATACCCAAGATATGCAGATGCATTCGTTCTAACTCCACTGCTTTTATCGACACATCACTTTGTTATTGTGGTGTTGTCATTATAGATTTGGTTGAAAAGGTTAATTTCATTTGAGAGCAACCATAGCAAGGGTCTTAGCGAAAAGATAGATTTTTTTGTATGAGATCGTACAAAAAGATTGAGCTCGTAACTGATCAAATGTGTGTGATTTTCTTAATGATAAAAACACGGAAAATAGGCGCGAAATTGTGATGAAAAACGTACAATAAGCGCAATTTTTTGCGATCTTGATTGCTTATGTCACTTGCCCTGTTTTTATTGATTATTTCCAACTGTTTTATGACTTTGGCCTGGTATGGGCATTTGAAGTTTTTACATGATGCGCCGCTTTGGCAAGCGATTTTATTTGGATGGGCGATCGCGTTACTCGAATATAGTTTTATGATCCCAGCAACGCGATTGTTGGCCAAACATGGGTGGTCTTTGGGTCAAATGAAAATCACACAAGAAGTCGTGACGCTATTGGTCTTCGTTCCATTTATGATTTTCCTTTTTAAACAGCCCTTTAAATTGGACTATTTGTGGGCAGGTTTATGCCTTTTTGGGTGTGTCTATTTCGTGTTTCGCAGTGCTTAACTGATCCGATGCCGCATGGGTCCGATCATTTAAGTGAGGCGTGTTTGCAGGCATTTTTGAGGACTTTACTAAACTCACGGTCTCTTGGAGTGGGATCTTCATAGTCAAAGGCATAATCACTCTCACTGGTCAGTACAGTCATTTGACCGTCTGCTTCAAAGTTCATGAGTGCAAAAACATAGCTACACGATATTCTGAAATTGAATACATTTTATCACGGCCATCATCTGCTTTGTAATAGCCTGTCATCTTGACCGACTCACGTTCATCAATGATCGATTTGCCAGTGACTAAAAATTTTTCGTGGATGTAGCCATTACTCTTAATCTGGCTGTTATAGCCTTTTTGTTTCTGTAAGAGGTTAAATTCTATTTCAAATTGGCTGGTATTGAGTTGAACCAGTTGGGCAAAACTCTGAGAGCTTAAGGCTAAAGTGAGCAGGATGAAGATCTGTTTCATCTTTAAAGTGTCTTATAAATATTGATTTAATAAAAGTTTTTATAAAATTGAAAAAAATAAAAATAATTTTATAAAAATATTATGGAGTTTTCTCTTTAAAGACAACCGTTAAATTTTATCAAATGGAGCGTAAAACTCTTTCCTTCAGGTCAGAGATATAAGCGACACGACATGAAGTGTCGTTTGATTTAACTAAGGACTATTTTCCTTGAGTTTTGATTGTTAATATAAGTACATGAAAACCCTTAAATTACGTATAAAAGACAAACATTGCAAGGTGTTAGACCAACT
>NZ_VOYF01000022.1:0-39306 GCF_013420775.1 Acinetobacter sp. YH01010
GAAATTCATGCGCGTGTGGCAGTTCTGAATAGATTTACGGAATTAGGTAGACCTCACACCCAAGTTGTCACTTAAATTTGAATGGATTGGGGAAAACTCAGCTTTTGAATGTTTATGCAACAAAGCCATGCATAATTAAAAAACTGCAAAAATTAATAATGAGCTTTAAACAATTTGTATTATTAAAAGATATAAAAATATTTTTACTTTTAGGCTTTATGTTTCCGTAAACATTGTTAAGTGGGTGCTTTCCTATTTTAAAAACGAAGCATCCGAAAATTAATATAACTGTTATCAATGAGCAAAATGAAAAGTTGGACGATGCAGAAGTATTTTTAAATCTTACAACATGGCAAGGCAAGTCTTTTACTGAATCTACATTAAAAAAAACACAGGACGGAATTGCTACATTTTCTGCAGAGAAAAGTTTGCAATTTATTCATATATTTCCAGCAAAATATAGTTGGTCGATTTGCGTTTATAAAAATGGATATAGTCAAAATAGTTTTGTGCCAAAAAGTTCAAATAATCGAACACAAAATTTAGTATTGTTGTTAGATAAAGCTGAATTAGGTGTAGAAAAAAAACAACATTGTTGGAAAGAAAAATCCTAAAATATTGAATTAATAAAACCACCCGAAGGTGGTTTTTGATTAAATAGCCAATTGGATCTGCTTTAACACCGCCTTCAACGTATTTTCATAATCAAAAGCAGCATTAGTACTGTCTTGGTATCGCCAAGCGACATAACCATCTGGACGAACTAAGACAGCGCCTGATTCATGGATTTCAGATTTCGCATTCCATGTCCCATAAACGTCACGATATTCACGTGATCCAATTTGAATCACATCTAAATAAGGTAGATTCAACGATTCAGCAGCAGATTTCCAACCTTTGCCTGAAAGACCTGTCAGTAGGGTGAAACGACCATGCCCTGTAATATCTAACGTTGATTGCTTATCGCCTTTGGCATCAATAATCCAAGTATGTGGAACTTTAGCCCCCGGACGCGTGGTTGCTTGCAAGTAAAGCTGTTGATCTTTGGCAAAGATCTCAGGTTCAGATTCAGCAATCATGGCATTGGATGTATAGCGCTGATTCAACTCTACACCTTGGGCATTAAACTCAAAGTTTTTAATTTCTAAGGCTTGATATAGCTTTTGACGAATTTCTGCAGCTTGTTCATCTTCCGCAAAAATACGTTGCATCATTTGAGCTTGAGTTGTGATGCCTTGGTCAAAGCCAAATACCTCTTTGAGATGCTTATAGTCAAAGCGAGATTGATTGGCACGCGCCACGATTTGCTTGCCGACAGGCGCACGCTCAGTGGTATAAGATTCAAGTAGAGCTGGAGCAGCCCAACCTTTGATGGCATACGCCAATTTCCAACCGAGGTTAAAGGCATCTTGCATACAGGTATTTGAACCTAAGCCACTTGATGGTGGATGACGATGCACCGCATCACCACCGCAGAATACACGACCTTTTGAATATTCAGTTGCCCATGTTTGGTTCACATACCAATAAGATAGTTTTTGAATCTCGACATTTTCAATTTCAGCACCGACAAAGGCATTTAAACGACCACGCACTTGCTCTTCGGTGACTTGTGGTTCACCTTTGGAAATATCAAAGCCCCAACCCATAATCCATTCATTCCACGGTGTAATGGCACGGAGTAAGCCCATGCCCAGATCACCAAAGCTGGCTTCAGGATTGACAATCCATTGCAAAATGGCAGGGCGGTGTTGCACATATTTGGAAAGATCAGCTTTAAACGTGACATAGACTGTACCTGCGCGAGACATCACCCCTTCCAGGGGTAAATCAAGCTGTTCAAGGACTTTGGATTTTGCCCCATCCATACCGACCAAATATTTGGCACGTAAGCTGAATTCAGTATTTGTAATACGATTTAAAAAGGTTGCTGTTACACCATGCTCATCTTGCACATGGGACAAATATTCAGTATTAAAATTATAAATTGCACCACGTTCAGCCGCATTTTTTACCAACAAAGCTTCCATTTTCGGCTGAATGAGATCGACCAATGGACAAGGACTGCCTTTAATATAATCGCCATGACGTTCATCACCGGTTCCCCAAGCACTCATACGGGCAATTTCTTCACCGACAAGGCTCGTGGTAATGAGGCTTTCACCCATCTGTTCCCAAGGCGTTGCAATTTTTTTGACCTGTTCTTCGATACCTAAGTCACGCAACACTTCCATCGCACGTTGGTTGGTAATATGGGCACGCGGACTATTGGCTAACCAATTAAATTGGGTAAAAAGCTGAACCTGTATGCCGTAATTTGCCAAGGCCAAACCTAAAGTAGAACCTGCAGGCCCTGTGCCAATAATCAGAACATCGGTATCGAATTGCTGTGTCATACAAAACTCCATGTGTATGTGAAGCGCAAACTTGGAATAGTCCGAAGTCTAGGCAAATGATTTTCCGAGTAGAATGGATATTCATATAAACTATAGATCTATTGGTATTTTGACTGCATGACACGGGTGATGTAGTAAGTATGTGGAGTGAAGCGAATGGAATTACGACATTTACGTTATTTTGTGACGGTGGCGAAAGAACAGAGCTTTACCAAGGCAGCGGAAAAACTATTTACAGCACAACCATCGCTTAGTCAGCAAATTAAAGACTTAGAGCAAGAGGTTGGGGTGCAATTATTTGAACGTTCTGCTCGCAAAGTTTTACTGACCGATGAAGGGCAGGCTTTTCTGAAATATTCCGAGCAAGCACTAGAAAATGCCAAACAAGCTGTAGCTGCAGCTCGCCACGTGGCGCAAGCCAAAAATAATCAAATACATATTGGCTTTTTAAATGTCGCAGAATTGAAAATTATGCCGAGTATTTTGGCGCAATTAAAACAACATATCCCTGATTTAAAAATTCATTTACATAGCTTGACGTGTACAGAGCAAATCCAAAAACTTAAAAATACCGAATTGGATATTAGCTTTACTCGTCATCACTTAATTCATGACGACTTCACCAATATTCAGGTTTTAAGTGAGCAGATTTATCTAGTCGGTGCAGCGCATTTGCATCCATCAGATCGCATCTTAAAACTTCAAGAGTTAAAAAATCACACCATTATTATGTGTGAACAAAATGCTTCTCCTGTGTTTTACGATACCTTAAATGCCTTGATTCCTTTTGATCAGCAACAACATGATCACATGCTGTGGGTGACCAATGTCATGCAGCATTTAAATTTGATTAATATGGGTATGGGGCTGAGTTTTGTGCCCGAATATTTACTGAAGTTTTTAAATGATTCGGTCAAAGTCATTCAAACAGATATGGAATTACCGAAACTAGGTTTATATGCTACCTATCCGCATGCATCGAATAATACGGCATTGAAAATGATTTGCAGTGCTTTAAATGATGTGACTGCACAATAGCGTCTGGAATAGTCAATGTTAAAACTAATTTATTATGTACCTGAGTCTCACCTAGAGTCGACTAAACTGGCTGTTTTTGAAGCTGGAGCAGGCGGTATAGGCAACTATGAACACTGCGCTTGGCAGGTGTTAGGTACAGGGCAATTTAAACCTGTAAAAGGCGCAAATCCTTTTATTGGTGAGTTGGATCAGCTGGAGTCTATCCCTGAATGGCGAGTGGAAACCATCGTGCCTGAAGAGAAGGCGAGTGAGGTCGCAAGGTCTTTAAAAGTAAGTCATCCTTATGAAGAGCCGGCATTTGAGTTTATTCAAATGGTGGATGTAAGTTTTTAATTCATAATGAAAGTTCCCTCTCCTTTTAAAGGAGAGGGTTAGGGAGAGGATTTATCAGATTATGCCCCTCATCTTCTTACGAAGAATGCTCCTCTTCCCGAAGGGAGACGGGACTTACCTAATATTTAAAGTTATGCAGTCAATTGCGGTTGTGACTATTCTTTTGAAAGCAAATTATATCTTCTGAATAAACAGCTCACGGTCAAAACGATACTGCGGGAAGAATACACCATCTTTAGCACGTTCACCTGCACCAATCACCATCACTGGGTATTGCTGAGCATTTAATCTTAAAATCTTCTTCACCAAAGGTTCATCAAAACCTTCCATCATACAACTGTCAAAACCATAGGCACGTAAAGCCAAAACTAAGTTTTCACAAGCCAATGCTGTGGTTTTGCTCGCCCAAAGTTTTGCATCTGCTTCATTAAATGCTGTTACAGGCAATTGTTTATCCAGTGTACGTGCAACTTTGAAAGCAACTTTCTTAAAGTTACCTAGGGCGTTGAAGTAGCCTGTCTTATAGTTATAAGGAATGAACTTGTAATACTTCTGCACAGCTGCAGGTGCTTCAGGGAATGGAAATTCGGAAATATTACGTTTAGCCATTTCATCTACACGGTCGGTACGCGCGACACAGACAATCAATTCAGCAGCAGTTTTTGCAGCTAGTTGCCCTAGGCAAGCTTTCACTAATTGTTTTTTCTTTGTAGGGTTTTGAACGACGTAGAATGTCCACGGTTGTAAATTCGATGAATTGGGTGCAAGTAAGGCGAGGTCTAAGCATTCATCTAAAACATCGTTTGGAATGGCCTTGTCGGTAAACTTACGTACAGAACGACGGCTTTGTACAATTTTTTTAAAATTCTCGATATCGATGCCTTCAGGCGCAGGCTCGTAGTAGCGTTTCTTTTCAGGTTTAGTTTCAGTTTGTGATGCTGCAGTCATGTGGAAACATCCAGTTTTTAAATTTAGAAAATAGATTGGGGCTAAGATGAAAAAAACCACCCAAATATGAGTGGTTTTTTACGTTCCATTAAAACATTAATTGAACTGAGAGAAGTCAGGTTTGCGTTTTTGCATAAAGGCTGCAACAGCTTCCATCATTTCTGGAGAACCTACTCGATCCATGAAAATCTCAGCTTCATGGTCAATCCATGCCACGATTTCATCTACATTATGTTTCATTAATGCTTTTGATTGAACCAAAGACGCTAGTGGAAGTGCAGATAACTGTGCTGCTTTTTTCGCAGCTGTCGCATAAGCATCTTCTTCAATGCTATTGACCAAATTTGCTGAAAGCGCTGTCGCACTATCAAACTTCTGAGCAGTTAACAGTAATTCCGCCGCTTTATGGTAGCCGGCTTGTTGAACCAATAGCTTGCTCGATGCACCTTCAGGCGATAGACCAAGGCTCACAAACGGAATTTGGAATAGGGCAGTATTGTCGCTGTAGACAAGATCGCAATGAAGCAGAATCGTAACACCAATCCCAATGGCAACACCGCGAACCGCAGCGATCAGCGGCTTAGAAAATTGAGCAGCAGATTTTAATAAAATGAACGGTGCGCCTTCAGAAGCTGGAGCTTGCCCTTTTTGAGCAGCAGATTTCATAAAATCTTGCATGTCATTGCCCGCACTGAAGTCCGCATCTTGACCACGGAGTACAACTACACGCACTGAAGTATCTTCATCAGCTTCATCTAATGCTTTTGCAATCCACAGATATAGTTCTGTATACAGCGCGTTCTTCGCCTGAGGTCGGTTGATGGCTAAGGTCAGTACGCCATTGTCCAAATTCGCATTCAAATGTTCATGGGGTTGTTGAATACAGCTCAGTGTCATCGTACTATCCTTGCGTAAAAGTTTCGTTTTGATTTTATGCTCGACATTATGTCGCATATTTCAGCCTGTGGCACAACTGCTCAGTTCATAAAAAGTTTGATTTGATATGAAATATACATTTGATTATTTGGTTTTCATTGGGCGTTTTCAGCCGTTCCATTTAGCGCATTTGCAAACCATTAAAATAGCTTTGCAACAGAGTCATTATGTGCTTTTGGCGCTTGGTTCGGCGCAAAATGAACGTAATATCAAAAATCCATTTTTAGCGTCAGAACGTGAGCAGATGATCCTGTCAAATTTTTCAGAGCAAGATCAGAAGCGAATCAAGTTTGTGCATGTGATAGATGTATATAACGATGAAAAATGGCAAAAGTTAGTCAAATCTTTGGTGAATGATTTAGTTGAAACGAATGCAAAAGTCGGTTTGATTGGACATTTTAAAGATGATTCTTCTTATTATTTAAAATTCTTCCCCGAATGGGAAATGGTTGAGCTGGATAGTCTAGAAGGGGCGATCTCTGCGACACCGGTACGCGAGGCGTATTATCGTGGTGAAATTCAGCATTATGCTTTTCCTCAAGGTACCGTCGAATTTTTGCAAAAATTTCAACAGACAGACATTTATAAACAACTTCAACACAAATTTATGACTCAGGATAAAACAAATCTGCTATAAAAAAACGCTAAAATTTCTAGCACTACAATGGAGCAAAAAAATAAACGTTGTAGTGATTTTAGGCTGTGTTTTATTCAGGAGAAAAACATGAATTTGCGTCACGGAACGTTAGCAAAATATATGGGAGCCTTCGCTTTATGCTGCGTATTGCCCCTACATGCTGCTGAATGGACGCTAACCCCTAATAGTCAGGTCACTTTTGGTATTAAATCTGTGGGGCTGTCGATTGTTGAAGGGCGCTTTAATAAGGTTCAGTCGAACCTTAAGTTTGATCCTGAAATTCCACATAAAGGTTCAGCTCATTTGGTGTTAGATGTAGATAGCATCAGTTTTAGTAACCCAAGCTTAAAGGGATTAATCTTGGGAAGTGAATATTTTGATGCCGCTGAATTTAAGCAAGTGAAGTTTGTCAGTAAACAAATCGAACCCGTGGCTTATGCGAAATATATGATTCGAGGGGATCTGACCATTCGTGGTATCACTAAACCTGTGATCTTCGATACTACACTTACCCCTAGTCCGCAAAATCCAAAAGTGTTGGATGTTCAATCTTTAGCAACCATTAAGCGTAGTGATTTTGGTATGCGTAAAGCACTCGGTGGAGTTGGTGAGCAAGTACTGATTCAGCTCAAAGGCCAATGGCGGCTTGAATAACCGCAGTCTTACAGGGTTTAACACATATGATCTTTGGCATGTTGCAGCACAACAGCAGTCAATTTTTGTAATTGAACAGATTGTTGGTTCCAATGATGCCAATACAAAGCTAGATCAATACTGAGTTCTGTTGAAAGCTCTATCAATTTTCCCGCTGCTAATAAGTCTTTACTTTGATAGTCGGGTAACCATCCATAGCCCAAGCCCATCGTAATGGCATCAAAAAATGCCGTTGAAGAGGGAATGAAATGATGTGGATATTGTGAAGGGTTGAGTCCGAAATTCTTCTGAATCGATTGTGTATGTAAGTCATCTTTCTCATTAAAAATCAGTGCAGGCGCAGCCCTTAACGCATTTCGCGTCACACCTTGACCGAACCATCTTTGGATAAAATCAGGGGTTGCTACAAAGCGATAATGCATTTCTCCCAGATATTCTGCGACGCAGCCCTTCATGGCTTCTGATTCTGTTGTGACACAGGCATTGACCAAACCGGCTTCTAATAAATGATGTGTTTGTGACTGATCATCGACCTGAAAATGAATCACGATTTTTTCTTCAATTAAGAGATCTTTGAGTAGCGGAAGCAACCATGTCGCAAGTGAGTCAGCATTGGTCGCAATATTGACTTGATAGAAAGCATTCGCCGTTTGTCCTGTTAGATTTTGCAGAAAATTATGTTCTAGTAATTTGCTGTGTTGTAAATAATGTAATAATGATTGGCCCGCGAGTGTTGGGCGGCAGGGTCGTTCACGTACAATGAGTACATGACCTAATTTCTTTTCTAAGGTTTGCAGCCTGAGCGTGACCGCAGATGCCGTAATGTTTAAACGCAGTGCCGCTTGTTCAAAGCTTCCTGTTTCAGCAACTGCAAGAAAAGCTTCGCTATGTTTGCTTTGTAACATGAGTCACCTATGAGCATTAGAAATTTCACAAACTAAGAAAAACTTAGTTATATTGATATTTATTTATAAATACTTATTTTTAGCAATTAGCTTGGATAATAGCAACATTCATTTAAAGCTTTGAAAGTGTAGTTAAAAATGTTGCACAGTTATATGCAAGGGCTCGCAATTGGATTTAGCCTAATTATCGCGATTGGTGCGCAAAATGCGTTTATTCTCAAGCAGGGGTTAAAAAAGCAGTATGTCTTTTGGCTCTGCGCTATTTGTGCTGCTTCTGATTCGATACTCATCTTACTAGGTGTGCTCGGATTCTCCCAATTGGTTGAAAGTCATCCGGAAATTGTCAATGGAGCTAAATATTTGGGCGCAACTTTTTTAGCAGTTTATGGAGCACAGCATTTTCTGCAAGCCTTCAAAACTTCGAGCAGTTTAGCGCCCAGTGAGAAGAATGAAACCAAACTATTGAAGTTGGTACTAATCTGCTTGGCTTTAACATGGTTAAATCCACATGTATATCTTGATACGGTTGTGCTGATTGGGTCTATTTCCACGAAGTTTGAATCGACCGCAGTATATTTTGCGATTGGGGCAATTACAGCTTCATGGGTATTTTTCTTTGTCCTCGGTTTTGGTGCGCGCTATTTATTACCGCTTTTCCAAAGTGCAAAGGCATGGAAAGTTTTAGACTTTATTATTGGCGTTGTGATGTGGGGAATTGCAGCCTCATTATTGCTCTAGTTAGAAGCTTCTTATTAAGTTTGAGCCCATTCCTAAAGGAGCGGGCTCAAATCATTACTGTTATGCTGCTTGTAGTGCTTTTAAATCTTCTAAGACTTGTTCTGCATGGCCTGCAGCTTTGACTTTGCGATATTCTTTTACCAGCTTGCCATGACGGAAAATAAAGGTTGAACGTTCGATGCCCATAACCTTTTTGCCATACATATTTTTTTCTTTAATCACGTCAAAATGCTGACATAGCACTTCTTCTTTATCACTGATTAAATCAATGCTTAGATTTTGCTTTTCAGTGAAGTTTTGATGGGCTTTAACCGAGTCACGAGAAATGCCGTAGATTGGGGTATTAAGCGCATCAAACTGATCTTTTAAGCATGAAAACCCAATGGCTTGCGTCGTACATCCTGGTGTTGAATCTTTAGGATAGAAGTAGACGATCAGCCAGTCATTGTTGACTTCTGCAAGGTTGACTTCACCTGAGGTGGTTGGGAAGGTTTGATTTGGTAAGCTAATTTCAGTCATGAAGATTTCCTTTTTCATGTCTTATCCCTAAACGGGCTTAAACAAAGTATGTGAAATATGACCATCATACAGAATTTACTTTGAACTTAAAGCAATAAAAAAGCCTGCAATTGCAGGCTTTTTTGAGACGAAAAATTATTTTTTCGCTTGAGCTGATTTCATTGCTTCTTCAGTTAAAGTTTTTAATTTACCTGTTAACTGAGGACCGAAACATGCTTGAAGGTCTTTATTTTGTTTTTGAACAAAAGCGAGTGTTGCAGGGCTTTTCTTCTGGTTGATTGTGCTTTGGATTTCCCATTTTTGAGCATTGGTTAAACGACCATCTGCTTCAACAGCACAAGTACAGTATTTGCTAACTTCAGCGGCAGTTAGTTTTTTACCTTTGCCAGTTTCTTCTTTACAAACATTAATTAACGAAGATTTTACGTTAGTGCTCTTATATGCTTGTTGAAGCTTGTCGTTGTCAGCGTGTGCAACTGAAGCAAACAATGCAGCTGCAGAGAAAGCAGCAGAAAGAATAATGTTTGATTTTAAATTTTTCATAAACCCTACCTTGTTATTTCGGTATGTAACGTGTCGGATCTTCAACACCTGCGTCAACGAAACCTTGTTTACGAAGACGGCAGCTATCGCATTTACCGCAAGCACGACCTTGGTCATCTGCTTGATAGCAAGACACTGTTTGACTGTAGTCTACGCCATGTTCTATACCTAAGCGAATGATATTTGCTTTGGATAAATGTAACAGAGGTGTTTCAAATTTAAGTGGTTTTCCTTCAACGCCAACCTTTGTTGCAAGGCGAGCCATGTTGGCAAATGCTTCGATAAACTCTGGACGACAGTCTGGATAGCCTGAGTAATCAACTGCATTAATACCAATGACAATCGCTTCTGCACCAAAAACTTCCGCCGCAGCTAAAGCATATGACAAGAAAATCGTGTTACGCGCTGGTACATAAGTTACAGGAATACCGGCTTGTTCATGATCAGGAACTTCAATGCTATGGTCAGTTAACGCAGAGCCACCTAAGTTACCTAAATCGATATTAATGACACGATGTTCTACACCAGCCTGCTTAGTTAACTCACGAGCAGCATCTAGTTCTGTCGTAGAACGTTGACCATACATAAAACTCAAGGCGATACATTCATAACGCGCTTGAGCCCAAGCTAAACAAGTGGTTGAGTCTAAGCCGCCAGACAATAAAACTATGGCACGAGGGCGCATATGCATTACTCCAAATAATTCTTTAAAACTTAACGACCAGTTTCATCGTTCCAAAGCAATTTATGTAATTGCAATTGGAAGCGAACAGGGAGATGGTCTTCTAAAATCCATTGTGCTAAATCACGTGCAAGCTGAGGCAAACGAACAGCACCTTTTTCAATGGCAAAGGCCGGAGAGAACCAAATGGTGCTAACTTTTTCGTTTAGCTGATAGCGCTCAACTTGCTGTTTTGACCATTCATAGTCTTCACGATTACAAATTACAAATTTGATCTGATCATGCGCTGTTAAATGGTCGAAGTTGCTAAGCAAGTTTCGTGCAACTTCACCCGATGTCGGGGTTTTTAAATCCATAACCTTTGAAACACGTGGGTCAACTTTAGACACATCTAAAGCACCGCTGGTTTCTAAAGAGACTTCGCAGCCTAAATCGGCCAGACGAGTCATGAGGGGAAGGGCGTTCGGTTGAGCAAGCGGCTCACCACCCGTCACGCAAATATAAGGGGTTTTAAAATCTAAAGTGGTTTGAATAATTTCTTCTAATGATTGGCGTTCACCGCCTTCAAACGAATAGGTTGTATCACAATAAGTGCAACGTAACGGACAGCCCGTTAAGCGGATAAAGACCGTAGGCAAACCTGCGGTATTGGCTTCACCTTGCAATGAATAAAAAATCTCCGTAATACGTAAACCCGCAGACGGATCAGAAACAGGAATAGCGGAAGATCGAAGGGTACTCATAACAAAATTAACCAGATATAAAAAAACAAAAAATCTCTACGATTATTGCTAACCGTAGAGACGAGGAGCGATAGAAGCTCCACGGAACACGAATGCTCCGCTGAAATAAAACTTAGTCTTCGCGTAATAATTCGTTCAAGCTTGTTTTCGCACGAGTTTTCGCGTCAACTTTTTTCACGATTACTGCAGCGTATAGGCTGTATTTACCACATTTAGACGGCAAGCTACCAGAAACCACAACAGAACCAGCAGGAACACGACCGTAATGGATTTCGCCAGTTTCGCGGTCATAAATCTTAGTCGATTGACCAATGAATACGCCCATTGAAATCACAGAACCTTCTTCTACGATCACACCTTCAACGATCTCAGAACGCGCGCCGATAAAGCAGTTGTCTTCAATGATTGTTGGGTTCGCTTGAAGTGGTTCAAGAACGCCACCAATACCAACGCCACCAGACAAATGTACGTTTTTACCAATTTGAGCACATGAACCAACAGTTGCCCATGTATCAACCATTGTACCTTCGTCAACATATGCACCAATATTGACATATGAAGGCATTAATACAACATTTTTTGCTTGGAAAGAACCTTTACGTGCTACAGCAGGTGGTACTACACGTACACCAGCAGCTTTAAATTGTTCTTCAGTCCAGTCAGAGAACTTAGTATCAACTTTGTCATAGAAGCGTAAGTCACAAGCTTCCATTGGTTTGTTGTCGTTCAATTTGAATGAAAGCAAAACGGCTTTTTTCACCCATTGATGAACAATCCATTCACCATCAATTTTTTCAGCAACACGTAATGTACCGTTATCTAGGCCAGCGATCACTTCTTCTACTGCTGCACGTACTTCAGCAGGACAGTCAGCTGCAGTGAAATTAGCACGGTCTTCAAACGCTTGTTCAATGATTGTTGAAAGCTGAGACATGTTCTTCCATCCAGAAAAAAATTTTCCAAGATTTTACACTAAATCGAGTCAAAAATAGATGGTAAATCGGCCTAGGATCGGAATTAATTATTAAGCAAGTACTAAAACCAAGAAATTAAGAGTGATGGATGTAGCACTTTCATAAAAATTGTATAAAAAATACGCAAAATATACAGAATTGTTCTCAAGCATCATTATTATGTTTAAAAAAATCAAATAAAAACTCTTTATTAATCAATATTAAAATCTAAATGTATCAAAAGTTAACAAAAAATCAGTAAATTTGCATAAAAGTTAAGCGGAGTTTCCTTTTAACATGTGCCATATAACAAGACTGTAGAAATCTGAATAACAGTTTATTTTGAGGAGAAACACATGAAATCATTACGTTTATTAACAGTAGCTGCTCTACTTACTGCTGCAGGTACTGCAATGGCAGATACCTCTGTAGTTCATGATGGCTATGCATTTGATCAAAACCAACTTATCCCAACTGGCGCTCGTCTAGAAGTGGGTACGACTGGTTATGGTGGTGCGTTACTTTGGACTGCGAACCCATACGTCGGCCTTGCTTTAGGTTATAACGGTGGTGATATTTCATGGTCAGATGACTTATCTGTAGATGGCGTAAAATACGACATGGATATGGATAACAAAGTTGGTTACTTAAATGCAGAAGTTCGTCCTTGGGGTGCAAGTGCTAATCCATGGGCTCAAGGTCTTTATGTTGCTGCGGGTGTAGGTTATATCGACACTGAATATACGTTAGATAAGCGTCGTAAAGGTGATACACCAATTAAAATTGATGGTGAAGAGACAAACTTTACACGAGTAAACGGTACAGTGTCTTATGATAATGATATCGCTCCATACCTAGGTTTAGGTTTTGCGCCAAAATTGAATAAAAACTGGGGCGTATTCGGTGAAGTAGGTGCTTATTACACTGGTAATCCATCGGCTAAATTGACAGGTGTAGGTGATGACCCTGCAATTCTTGCTGATCATGAACGTAACGTTGAGCAAGATGACAAATACGAATGGCTTCCAGTAGGTAAAGTAGGTGTGAGCTACCATTGGTAAGTTATTACTGAAATAAAAAAACGAGCTTCGGCTCGTTTTTTTTTATTAGAAAGCGTTTAAAATCTGTGACCAAATTTCAGACCATAGATCATGGCATCATTGTCTGAGACACTTGCAAGACCTGAAATATGAGATGTTTCAGTATTCGATGGTTTTGAGAGTTTCAAATAATACAAGCCAGTTGCTAGAAAATTGTTCGGGTTAAATTTATGCATCACACCTAAACCTAAACCGCGATAGCCATCACTTGGGTTTAAGGTAGACGCCGCATTTCCTGTCCCGTTATCCCAAATAAACTCTGCTGCAGCGAGCCAACTCGGATTAAATTGATGTGCAATCCCCAATTTTCCTGACCATTGATCTTTCTGATATTCCACCAATTGGATATCCGCTAAATCACGGTATTGCGGATCGAGTGCTGCATATTGAAGCACAGCATTAAACTGCGGTGGTTGAATGCTAAAATCTTTCCAATTAATCCAACGAACTGTGCCGTATACAACATTGTGTGGGCTAATTGCTGTTTGAAATTCAAAATTGACGCTTTGTGGCGTTTGAATGGATGTATGGATGTCAGGGACTAACTGAAAAGGACCATTTGAATACAAAGTCGATTCAGATGTTTTATTGTCATGTTTGATTTTTGAACGATAGGTTAGGCTGGTTTTAAGTGCGTATTCAGGAATTTGATAACTGAAACCGAGCAGCCAGCCGATCGCTTCATCTTGTTTTAAATAAACATGATAGCCATTGAGAGCAGCATATTGTTGCCCAGAAATTTTTAAATCACCTTTAAATGTTTGTAGGCTTAAACCGCTATAAATATTCCAATTATTATTGGGTTGATAGCCTACCAGTCCAGTTAGGTTATGCGTTCTAAAGTTAATATCAGCGCTTTCAATATCGATATTTGAGCTATCTGGTAAGCGAGGACTATATTGATAACTGATATCAGTATGAAAAGGTTGCTCATAAATTACTCCCGCAGAAATATTTTCATGTGGTTGAATTTTAAGTGCAAATTTCCCAGAAAATTGTTGATGAGCGAGATTCCCTGTAGAAAAATCAGTGATGCCCAATTCACTAATTAAGCCTTGATTCTGAACTTTGCCGTCAACTTGAGCATCGACATAAGCGAAACTGGCTTCAGTATAATTTCCGGGTTCAAGAAAGGCCGAGATCGATTGATCTGAGTTTTCTATTCCTGCTGCATACATGATCTGTATGGGGCAGACGATACCGACTGCCACTGCGACGAATTGATTTTTCATAAATATGGGTCGGAAGTAATAAGGTTTTAATTTTTATTGTGTTGGATGTATTTTAATCAAAATTAAAAATAAAGCCAAGAAAACTTAGATAAAATATGTGTTTACCAAAAAAAGAGGACAGTAGGTGTCCTCTTTAATTCGTCAATTGGCCTATCATTCTTCTGGGTAAGCGACTTTTTTCAACGCTTTGATGTCAGCATCTGGTGAACATAAAGAAATAAACTCATAGCCATAACCGCGTAGTAAATGTCCTTTGCGAACAGCAATCCAAGTGGTATTAACACCAAAAATATCGGTAGAAATTTGTTTTAAACGGTAATCACGTTCTGGGTCATATGCCACATCGTTGACAATACCCACCCCCATATTGAGTTCAACATAGGTTTTAATAACGTCTGCATCAAGTGCAGACATTACGATATCAACATCAAAGCCTGAATCTTCAAAGGCTTTATCAATTTTTGAACGACCTGTAAAACCACCGTGATAGGTAATAATTGGATAGTTCGACAAATCTTCAATAGTGATATTTGATTTTTGGGTCAGTGGGTGCTCTTTAGGCGTAATGATGCTGTGTTGCCAGTTGTAGTAAGGCACGCTTGCCAGGTTATCTTCATTGGTTAATGATTCGGTTGCGATCCCGATATCCGCTTCACCTTGAAGGAGCATTTCTGTAATTTCAACAGGGCTTGCTTGTTGCAAAATTAGATGAACTTTTGGAAATTCTTTTTTAAATTGGTTCACAATCGGCGGCAAGACATAACGCGCTTGCGTATGTGTGGTCGCAATCGTCAATGTCCCTTCATCCACTTTGTTAAAGTCATCTGCTAGACGTTTAATATTGTCTGCATCCACGAGCATACGTTCAACGATACCCAATAATGACTGGCCTGGTTCGGTTAAACCGAGTAGACGTTTACCTTTACGAATAAACAGCTGTACACCAAGTTCATCTTCTAAATCTTTGATGTGTTTACTCACGCCTGACTGCGAAGTGTAAAGTGCAGCAGATGCTTCTGTTAAATTAAAATTCTGACGTACTGTTTCTCGAATAATTCTTAATTGTTGGAAATTCATAATTTTATTTTACCTTAAAAGCAAGTGGGGCTTGTGACGGCCCCAACTTTTTGTTTTATGCAACTTGGTTTTCAAATAAATGCAAGTTTGTTGCACTTAACCATACCGTTTGATTTGGGCGGAATTGATGGGCTTTCGCTTCATCTGCCGTTAATGAAATTTCAATAAGATTACCTTGACGGTCATGCAGTTCAGCAATGACTTTACCTGCAATCCAAAGCTCACGTACAAAAGTCGCTTGGATGGCATTTTCTTGCGGCTGTGCATGAATACGCAGTTCATCAGGGCGAGCGAAGGCAATGACATTTCCTTGCGGCGCATTGGCGTTTTGTGGCAACAAAATTCGGTCTTCACCAATTTGAAAAAGGCCATTGCTATTTTGACCTTCAAAACGGTTGGCTTGACCTAAAAAGTCAAATACAAACGGTGTTGCAGGTTTTTCATAAACTTCACGCGGCGAGCCTATCTGTTCTACGTTGCCTTTATTCATCACAATGATTTGATCGGCCACTTCAAGCGCTTCTTCTTGGTCATGGGTCACGAAAATAGAGGTGATGTGGAGTTCGTCATGCAAGGTACGTAACCAGCGGCGTAATTCTTTACGAACTTTGGCATCCAATGCACCAAAAGGTTCATCCAGTAATAACACACGCGGTTCAACCGCTAAAGCACGCGCTAAGGCAATACGTTGACGTTGACCACCTGAAAGTTGAGCAGGGTAACGGTCAGCCAAGAAACCAAGCTGAACAAGATCAAGCAAACGAGTAACCCGTTTTTTGATTTCCGCTTCAGATGGACGTGTTGCACGTGGGCGTACGCGTAAACCAAAAGCAATGTTGTCAAATACGGTCATATGGCGGAACAGTGCATAATGCTGGAATACAAAACCAACTTCACGTTCACGGACGTGAACTTTAGTGGCATCTTCACCTTCTAGAATGACTTGACCGCCATCGGCAGATTCAAGACCTGCAATGATACGCAATAGGGTAGTTTTACCACAGCCAGATGGGCCAAGCAGCGCAACGAGCTGACCATCAGGGAAATCTAAAGAGATATTTTTAAGTGCATGGAATGCACCAAAGTGTTTTTCAATATTTTTTACTTGAATACTCATGAGGTCATTCCTTAAGAAACTTGTGAATCTTCTTTACGCTTGTCTTGTCGTTCCTGACGTAGTTCAACCCATGTTTTTAAAATCAGGGTCACAATCGCCAAGAGCGCTAATAGTGAAGACACAGCAAAAGCAGCACTAAAGGTATATTCGTTATAAAGGATTTCTACGTGTAGCGGTAAGGTGTTGGTTTCGCCACGAATGTGACCTGAAACCACAGAAACAGCACCAAACTCACCCATTGCACGTGCATTACAGAGAATCACGCCGTAGATTAAGCCCCATTTAATATTTGGAAGTGTCACTTTCCAGAAGGTCTGCCAGCCTGAAGCACCCAATACGATAGCTGCTTCTTCTTCCTCAGTCCCTTGAGCTTCCATTAATGGAATCAACTCACGTGCCACAAAAGGAACGGTAATAAACACAGTGGCAAGGACGATGGCTGGAACGGCATACAAAATTTTGATGTCGTTATCCATCAGCCAGCCGCCTAACCAACCTTGAGTACCAAAAATCAGTACCAACATTAAGCCTGCAATGACTGGAGAGACTGAAAATGGCATATCAATAATCGTAGTTAAAATAGATTTACCACGGAAATTAAACTTGGCAACAGACCATGCCGCTGCTACACCAAAGACCACGTTTAACGGTACGGCAATCACAGCTGTTAATAATGTCAGTTTCACTGCAGATAATGTGTCTGGATGAACAAGTGCTTGGAAGTAAACGCCAACACCTTGTTTAAAGGCCTCAACGAAGACCAAAACCAATGGCAGAATCAGGCAGCTTAAGAAGAAAATTAAAGCAATGATGATCAGGGTATAACGAACCCATGTTGGTTCACGCGTTGCATCACGCGACTGTAATTTTTCCGCAAGCGCATTACTATTCGTATTCATCGTGCAGTTCTCCCTGTACGGCGACTTGCCCATGCTTGAACCAAGTTAATTAAGAATAAAATAGCAAAAGAAATCACCAGCATCACAACTGCAATCGTGGTCGCACCTGCATAATCATATTCTTCAAGGCGAGAGATAATCATCAATGGGGCAATTTCAGTCTTGAAGGGTTGGTTACCTGCGATAAAAATCACCGATCCATATTCACCCACACCACGAGCAAATGCCAAAGCAAAACCTGTTAACAGCGCAGGAAATAGAATAGGTAAGATTACTTTGGTCACGATCTGAAAGCGATTTGCGCCCAGTGCCGAAGCTGCTTCTTCAAGTTCAGTTTCTAGGTCGCTCAGTACAGGCTGTACAGTACGAACCACAAACGGAATACCAATAAAGATGAGGGCCAAGGTAATACCGATCGGGGTATATGCGACTTTAATGCCAATAGGTTCAAGGTACTGACCGATCCAACCAGTCGGTGCATATAACGAAGTTAATGCAATACCAGCAACGGCAGTTGGCAATGCAAAAGGTAAATCAACCAAAGCATCGACAATACGTTTACCCGGGAAGGTATAACGAACCAAACACCATGCTAAGAGCAAACCAAAAACTACATTGACTAACGCAGCAATAATGGCGGCACTAAAACTCAGTTGTAACGATTTTAAAATACGTTCTGAGCTTAAAATCTCCCATAGTCCATCCCAACCGATACCTAAAGATTTAATAAATACGGCCGAAAGGGGAATGAGCACAATTAAGGATAAATACGCTAGGGTAAAGCCTAGAGAAAGACCAAATCCTGGCAGCACTCGGGATCGCTGCGACATGATGACTCCTCAAAATGAGAAAAGCTGACTTAAAAGGTCAGCAAAATTGAATAAATGATTTTGCGACAAGCTTAATGCTCAGTACTTAAAAAGCAAATTGAAATAAATACTTGTTTTCATCAGTAAAGCTGATATATTTCATGTGGTTTTCTGAAATTAAGTAATTGAAAATTTCAGGAAACGGCCCAAAACCTGATGCAACATTAATGTGTCCTACAGCGCCCATATTCACAGGGTAGAGCTTCCAAGCATCTGCAAGTTGTTTTGCATCTTCAAAGCCAAGCCAAGGATCATTTTCACTAATCAACATCGTTGTCGGCACACGAATACTCAGCTGATGAAAAAATGCTTTGTAATCCGTCGTACTGTCGCGTGCAAAGCCGTTTTCTCCAAAGCGTGCTGGATTGGCTGGCGCAACCAAAACTAAATTTTTGATTTTTTTATTAAGTTCTGGATACAAGGCCAATGCTGCCACCGTGGTTAAACAACCAAAGCTATGCGCCACAATTTGAATTTCACCCTGTAAAGGTCGTACGGTTTGAACGAATTGTTTAATCCAGTCTTTGAGTACAGGATGATTCCAGTCTTTTTGCTGAACACGAGAGCTAGACATGAGCTGACGTTGTAACCAAGATTGCCAATGTGCGTGTTCACTACCGCCTACACCCGGGACAATTACTGTATGTGTCATGTCAAGTTCTCCTGATTCAGTCAATGAATGGTCTTATTTTCCATTGTTGGCTTTGACGATTTGGTCAAACACGCCGCCATTTTCAAAGTGTGCTTTTTGGACTTTATCCCAACCACCAAATTCTTTATCAATGGTTACGAGTTTAAGTGGCTTAAAGACTGACGCGTATTGTGCAAGTGTTGTAGGGTTACGTGGACGGTAAAAGTTCTGAGCTGCGATTTGCTGACCACGTGGTGAATAAAGGAAGTTTAAATAACCTTTGGCTAAATAAAGATTACCTTTTTTCTCTGCGTTTTTTTCTAAAACAGCAACAGGGGGCTCAGCTAAAATTGAAAGTGAAGGGGTCACAATTTCAAATTTACCCGGTTGTTCACGAATCGCTAAATGTGCTTCATTTTCCCAAGCTAGCAATACATCACCAATACCACGTTCAGCAAAGGTCGTAGTCGAACCACGTGCGCCTGAATCGAGCACTTTGGTGTTTTTATAAATTTTACGGACAAATTCTTGAGCTGTTGTATCATTACCACCCGCTTGATGTTTTGCCCAAGCCCACGCAGCTAAATAGTTCCAACGTGCACCGCCTGAGGTTTTCGGGTTTGGGGTGATAATACCCACGCCTGGTTTAACTAGATCGCCCCAATCTTTAATCGCTTTTGGGTTGCCTTTACGTACTAAGAACACAATAGTTGAGGTATATGGCGTTGAGTTTTGCGGAAGTTTCTTTTGCCAATCTGCAGGTAAAAGTTTGGCTTTTTCTGCAATCACATCAATATCCGCTGCAAGTGCTAAAGTCACTACATCGGCATCTAAGCCATCAATGACTGCACGCGCTTGTTTGCCTGAACCACCATGAGATTGTTTAAAATTAATTTTTTGACCTGTACGGCTTTCCCAATATTTGCTGAAGTCTTTATTCACACTTTCATAGAGTTCACGCGTTGGGTCGTAAGATACGTTTAAGAAGTCTTTTGCAGCTGCGCCAAAAGAAACCGTCGAAATGACTGCAGCAAGAACACCCAATTTTAACTTTGCGGAAATACTCATGTGAACCTCAATAATTTTTACTTTATCTGTAACATGGGTGAAGAATAGCGCCAATCTTTATGCATAAAAAATAATTAAAAACGAATTTTATATGAATAAAAAAGATAAAAGGCATGTCCATAAAAAAAAAGCATCGACCTTATGCGAAAGGAAGATGCTTTTCAGTATTTAAAGCATTATTTGGAATTATTGATCTTCACGATTTGATCAAAGACACCACCATTTTCAAAATGTTTTTTCTGCACTTTGCTCCAACCACCAAACTCTTTATCAATCGTGACGAGTTTTAAAGGTTTAAAAACATTTTTATATTTTGCTAAAACTGCCGCATTACGTGGACGATAATAGTTCTGTGCGGCAATAGTTTGACCTGCAGGTGAGTACAGATAATTTAAATACGCTTTGGCTAAATTTTCATTGCCATCTTTCTTAGCATTTTTTTCTACAATCGCAACAGGTGGCTCGGCCAAGATAGAAAGTGAAGGGGTCACAATCTCAAACATACCTGGCTGTTCACGAACTGCCAAATGTGCTTCATTTTCCCAAGCCAATAACACGTCACCAATACCACGTTCAGCGAATGTAGTTGTTGCACCACGAGCACCTGAGTCGAGGACTTTGGTTTGCTTATAAATTTGACGGACAAATTCTTGGGCTTTTGCATCATTACCACCTGCTTGATGTTTTGCCCAAGCCCACGCTGCTAGATAGTTCCAGCGCGCACCACCCGATGTTTTTGGGTTCGGGGTAATAATGTCGACACCAGGTTTAATTAAATCGCCCCAGTCTTTAATGCCTTTCGGGTTGCCTTTATGCACTAAGAACACAATGGTCGATGTATATGGCGTTGAGTTTTGCGGAAATTTCTTTTGCCAGTCTTTTGCAACTAAACCACGTGCAGCAATTTCATCAATATCTGCAGCCAAAGCCAACGTAACTACATCTGCATCTAGACCATCAATAACTGCACGAGCCTGTTTGCCTGAGCCACCATGAGATTGTTTAAAGTTAATGTCTTGGCCTGTGGTTTTTTTCCAGTAAACACTAAAGTCTTTATTGAAGTTGTCATACAATTCACGGGTTGGATCATATGACACATTTAAGAAATCTTTGGCAGATGCACTGAATGCTGTGGCAGAAATGAATGCAGCCAAAACCCCAAGTTTTAATTTCGATAGATTCATGTTGTCCTCAATTTTTATACATGTTTTGTTAGATGAGGCAAGAATATCTGTAGTTTTAATGCAGAAAAAATAATTAAAAAAGAATTTAATATGAACAAAAAAGAAATATATGCTGAGCAATTATTTTTTAAAATAAAGTGATGTAATTGGGATGACGACGTATGCAGTGTTTTAAAAATGCGCAGCAAATAGAACAAGTTAATTTACTTGATCGAGCCTTTCACTATGGCGATGGCTGTTTTAGCACGGCACGTATTCGCCAAGGACAAATAGAACTTTTAGCTTTGCATATTGCACGATTAAAATTGAGCAATGAGCGATTAAAGCTAAATGCAGATTTAAACCTTATTGAAGACACTTTAAAATTGTTACGTAAACAAGATGTCGTCAATGGCACTTTAAAAATTGTGTTGAGTCGTGGTATTGGTCAGCGTGGCTATAGTTTACCTGAGCACCCAGCAGATGTTTGGGTGTTTTATTACCCCAAAACCGTTGCAGATTTTGAGTACGAAACTGTCGAAAGTGGTGTATTACATCAAGCTATTGGGTTAACCATGCCAAGTTTGGTGGGCTTAAAGTCCTTAAATCGATTAGAACAAGTCATGCTCAAAGCAGAGTTGGATCAAACCCCATGGGGCGAAGCTTTAGTGACGGATGTGCAAGGTACAGTTGTCGAAGGTGTGAGCAGTAATTGTTTTATTCGCACAAATGAAGGATGGATTACGCCCGAACTTCGTTATAATGGCGTGCATGGTGTCATGCGTGCAGAAATTTTAAAACGGATGCAGCAGCTTCAGATTCCATGTACTCAACGTCACGTCAATATGGATGAAATTACGCATTTTCAGAGTGTTTTTTTCTGTAATGCCTTAAGTCCCATGAAAATTGCATCAACTCTGAATGGAGTTGAGTTAGATGTTCAAGCTTGTATTGAACTTTTCCGAACACTTCAATTAAGTCAGATTCGTTAATATGTCCACCGTGTCTAAAAAAACAAATAAGAAAAAATCTGCCAAAGCAGGTTTTCCATTTAAAGCATGTTTGGTTGTGCTACTTGGTATCGTTGTACTTGTGGCGATTTTACTGTGGTCGAGTTTGTTTAAAGCCTATCCTGTGGAAGGCAAAAAGCAAATGTTGGCGATTGGTGCAGGGGATACCTATTCAGGATTTATTGACAGACTAGCCAAAGAGAAACAAGTTAATTTTCCTATTATTTTGAAGTTGTACCAAAAGTTCATGATTAATGACACCTTAAAAGCAGGTGTGTATGAAATCCATGAAGGCATGAGCGTACGTGAAGTCATGAAACTGATTTCTAACTCTGAAAATGCGCAAATGAATCGAATTTTAGTGATCGAAGGGACGACATTTAAGCAACTGATAGATGCTTTAAAAAATGACCCTTTGGTGACACATGACATCAGTCATTTACCGTATGCACAAATCTTAAAAGAGCTCGGTATTCCGTATTCACACCCTGAAGGATTATTTGCACCGAATACGTATTTCTTTGCAAAAGGCGAGTCTGATCGAAAAATTTTGAAGGATTTGTATAACCGACAAATCAAAGCCTTAGATCAGGCTTGGAATAATCGAGCTCAAAATTTACCGTACAAAGATAAATATGAAGCCTTGATTATGGCGTCGATTATTGAAAAAGAAACCAGTCTTGATCGTGAGTTGGAGCAAGTATCTGGTGTGTTTGTCCGTCGTTTACAGCAAGGCATGCGTTTACAAACGGACCCTACGGTTATTTATGGCATGGGTGATAAATACCAAGGCAATATCACTCGCCAAGATCTACGTACACCTACAGCATATAATACGTATACGATCAATGGCTTACCGCCTACACCGATTGCTTTGCCGAGTCAAAAAGCAATTGAAGCCGCGATGCATCCAGATGCGTCAAATAACATCTATTTCGTGGCAACAGGTAACGGTGGTCATAAATTTAGCAGTAATTTGTCAGACCATAACCGAGCGGTACAAGAGTATTTATCGGTAATTCGTGCGAAAAATTGAGGAGTGAGCATGTTTATTAGTTTTGAAGGCACGGAAGGTGTGGGTAAAACCACGTTGATTCGTAAACTACATGAGCATTTCCAACACTTAGCAAAAGATGTGGTATTAACCCGTGAGCCGGGTGGTACACCTATGGCAGAGCAAATTCGCTCACTGTTACTTTCGGTGAACCACGAAGAAACCATGAGTAATGATACTGAATTATTGCTGATGTATGCAGCACGTGCACAGCATTTAGAAGCCGTGATTCTACCGGCACTGTCTGCAGATAAAATCGTTTTATGTGACCGTTTTACAGATTCGAGTTTTGCATATCAGTGTGCAGGCCGTGGTTTGGACCGAGAAAAACTGAAAGTTTTAAATGGCGGTTTTGTGGCGCGTATGCCTGATATTACCTTTTGGTTAGATGCTCCTATTGAAACGGGGATGTTACGTGCACGTGAACGTGGCGCTTTAGATCGATTTGAGCAAGAGAAAGCAACTTTCTTTGAGAAAGTGCGTTCAGGTTTTGCTGAAATTCATGAAAATGAACCTGCACGCATGAAGCGCCTCGATGCGACGCAAACACCTGAACAGGTTTTTCAACAGGCATTATTGCATTTGCAACAGATCTAAAATGCCATAGTAATCTTTAGGTATTTGATTTAAAAATCATTCATAGCATAAGTTATGGATGATTTTTTTATGCCGCATCGAAAGCAGGCGATTATTGATTTTTTACAACGTGAATTTGCCCCAAGTTTAAAAAATTGCACGATTCAAGAAGTTGGACAGCAAACCGCGACCTTAATTTGGCATGTCACTGAACAAGATCTAAGACCGGGTAATACGATTTCTGGCCCAACCATGATGACTTTGGCTGACTTTGCGCTATATGTGGCCATCTTGGGGGAGATCGGGATTGTGGGACTTGCGGTCACGACCAATATGAATATTAATTTTTTAAGAAAGCCAGAAGCCAATAAAGACTTAATAGGCGAGTGTCGATTGCTGAAAGTGGGCAAAAGTATAATTTATGGTGAGGTGTTGGTGTATTCAGCAGGTGTGGATGAGCCTGTTGCACATATAACAGGAAGCTATTCTATTCCACCGAAGCGATTATAAAGGCTCAATTGCATTTGCTGATTCAAATAAAAAGCCGAATTTACATTCGGCTTTTTATGGTTTTTAGACATTTTAGATGTTTAAGAAACCAGTTCTGTATTCACCAATGGACATTCCACTTGGAAATTGGGTGGAGTTAGGACTGTTTTTCGTAATTCTGCTGCTTGTTCAGGATAGTCCAAAGTGAAATGCAGACCACGAGACTCTTTACGTTCCATTGCACAGCGCACAATCATTTCTGATACCAATACTAAGTTACGGAGTTCAATCAGATTTTTACTGACTTGATAATCTTGATAATACTCGGTGATTTCACGCTTAAGCATTTCAATACGATGGAGCGCACGTTGAAGTCGCTTGGTTGTTCTGACAATACCGACGTAGTTCCACATGGTTTGGCGAAGTTCATCCCAATTCTGCAAAATCACCACGTCTTCATCAGGGTTGGTCACTTGCGAGTCATCCCATTCTGGGACATGAGGCGCCTGATAAGTTCCTTGATGCTGTGCTGTGATATGTGTTGAAGCACTCATACCATAGACGAAACATTCAAGTAAGGAGTTACTTGCCATACGGTTTGCACCATGTAGGCCGGTATAAGAGGTTTCTCCAATGGCATATAGGCCTGGAATATCGGTCTGACTGTTTTCATCAACCACAACGCCACCACAGGTGTAGTGTGCTGCCGGAACCACCGGAATCATTTCTTTGGTAATATCAATACCGAGTTCCATTAAGCGTGCATACAATGTTGGGAAATGTTCTTTGACAAATTCTGCAGGTTTATGGGTGATATCAAGCCAAACATGACGGATTCCTAGACGTTTGATTTCATAATCGATAGCGCGCGCTACGATATCGCGTGGTGCTAATTCTGCACGCTCATCAAAGCGCAGCATAAAGCGTTCACCGTCAGGGAGACGTAAATAGGCACCTTCGCCACGCATTGCTTCGGTAATTAAGAAAGAGCGAGCTTGAGGATGATATAAACAGGTTGGATGGAATTGGTTAAACTCCATATTGGCAACACGGCAGCCTGCACGATAGGCCATGGCAATACCGTCACCAGTCGCAATATCTGGGTTGGATGTATATAAATATGCTTTCATGGCTCCACCACAAGCAAGTGCTGTAAATGGTGCTAGGAAGGTATGTACTTTTTCATTACTTTCATCCAGTGCATAAAGGCCAAGGGCACGATTTTCAGCTTCAGGATTTAATTTTTGTGCGGTGATTAAATCGATTGCAATAAAATTTTCAAAAATATGAATATTGGCTTTTTCTTGTGCACGTTCAACCAATGTTGTGGAAATTGCACGTCCAGTTGCATCCGCTGCATGAATAATACGGCGCTGAGAGTGGCCGCCTTCTCGGGTCAGATGTAGCTGTTCTTGTTCGTCTAAAGTAAATTGCACCCCTTGATTCAGTAGAAAATCGACAGAGGGCTTACCACCTTCAACGGTTTGTTTTACCGCCGCCATTTCACATAAATGTGCACCTGCAATCATGGTGTCATCGATATGTTGTTCAATGGAATCTGTTTTATCGAGGACGGCTGCCACGCCACCTTGGGCAAAATATGTACTGGCATCCGTCAGCGTCGACTTAGCTAAAACAGCAATATTAAAATGATCTGGTAACGAGAGGGCTAAACTTAAACCTGCACCGCCACTTCCCACAATAATCACATCAAATTGATGTGTCGTGTTTAAATTAGACATGTCCATCAGCTAATTTTAAAAATGTCCGATCATCACAACTGTTTTTGCCTAAAAACGCAATGACTATAAATTAACTAAATAATGAAAAATATTCATGGATCTGTAATATTTAAGGAATGTTTAAGATTGTTTATCCTAAATATTCATCAAACATTTTATTACGAAGCCTAGACTTGCATTGTGATAAAAACTAACGTATTTCAAATGATAAGCACAATTGAGTGAATGCTAACAATGAATAAATCGTATTTACAAAAGGGACTTTATGCAGCTGTGTTTACGGTTGCTAGCGTACAAACGCAGGCAGCAGGTCCTGTTGATTTTTCCAATTTGGTTGAACAGGTCAGCCCAGCTGTCGTAAGCGTGAATGTGGTTAAAAAGCTCAGTCAAGAAGAGCTTTTACAGCAGCAAGTCCCAGAAATATTACGACGCTTTTTTGGTAATCAGGTCGTTATCCCGCAGCAAAAAATGCCGCAAGAAAAGACCGGTTATGGAAGCGCATTCTTTATTAGTAAAGATGGTTATCTATTAACTAATCACCATGTGGTAGAAGATGCATCGAAAGTCACCATCGTATTGAATGACCGCCGTGAAATTGATGCCACCGTTGTGGGTAGTGATGAGCGGACTGATGTGGCTTTGCTAAAGGTGAAAGGTTCAAATTTTCCAGAGCTACGCACAGGTAATGTTGACCGTTTACGTGTAGGTGAGCCAGTGTTGGCTATTGGTTCACCATTTGGTTTTGACTATTCAGCTTCGGCAGGGATTGTCAGTGCGAAAATGCGCAATATGATGGGAGAAACCTCGGTTCCATTTATTCAAACCGATGTGGCATTGAACCCCGGAAACTCAGGCGGCCCTTTATTTAACCAGTCTGGTGAAGTGGTTGGGGTGAACTCTCGTATCTTTAGTGGTACGGGTGGTTATATGGGTTTATCGTTCTCGATTCCTATTGATGTGGCGATGGATGTTGCAGACCAATTAAAGAAAAACGGCAAGGTGACACGTGCTTACTTAGGCGTTATGCTGCAAGATATCGATCGGAATCTTGCTGAATCCTATAACCTTTCAAAACCTGAGGGCTCATTGATTACTCAAGTTGCACCGAATTCACCCGCAGCAAAAGCTGGCTTTAAAGCGGGTGATGTCATTTTGAAATTTAATGGTACACCGATTTCACGTACTGGCGAACTACTGAATTATCTCAATCGTACAGGTCCTAATCAAAGTATTCAGCTTGAAGTATTACGTGATGATAAACGCCAAAACATTTCAGCAACCTTGATCACTGCACCAGATGATACGCCTGCAAAAGCTGAAATTGCACCTGTGAAAAAAGGCCCGGTGATTGGGGTGTCAATTCGTAATTTAACTGCAGATGAATTAAAGCAACTGAGTGTGAAAGGTGGTGTATTAATTCAAGATGTACGAGCTAGTGGTATTGCTGCACAAGCGCGAATTCAGCCGGGTGACGTTGTGACTCAAGTTAATAATAAAGCTGTGAATAATGCAGAAGATTTTGTGAAAGTTATTTCAGAATTGAAAAATGGCAGCATTGCACGTGTTTCTTTGATTCGTCAGGGGCAACGTGCGATTGTGGGCATGCGCATTCAATAATGATTTGCTGAATGAAAACCACTCCAAGCGAGTGGTTTTTTTAACTTTAGTGTTTTTGCAATTTACCCTTAGATAAAAATGAGTAGACTGTGGAGCATATTTTAAAATTTGCAGGACGCTATGAGCGATATCTTTGATTTAAAAATTACAGTTCAAGCTGAACATATCGACACATTAAATCATGTGAATAACGTGGTGTACGTCAGTTGGATGCAAGATGTCGCGACAGCACATATTGAAGCCTTGGGTTTAGGTTTAAAAGAATATATTGAATTGAAGCATGCCATGGTTGCTGTTGAGCATCATGTGCAATATCGCAAAGCAGCAGTTGAAGGTGAGGAGATTATTCTGCGAACGTGGCTCAATGATATCAATGCGTTGTATTCATTTCGTCAGTATGTATTTTATCGACCTAAAGACAAAGCGATATTATTTACAGGCAATACGCAGTGGGCATGCATTGAAATTGCCACAGGTCGTCCAAAACGCATGTCGCCAACCTTTACCCAAGCGTATCAACCTATTGCGGATAGCCTAAATCCGCTGGATTTTAGTGCTTATGATCTTTGAGTTTGATTTTATCGCAAAATTTCAAACCAAGACTAGCCAAGTTCTCCATGTAGGATGAATGACTTGCATAAAAGCAATGCATTATTTTCGATACTTTGAAAAATCCATCTGCTATAATCCTCGGCAATTTCTATTCGGCTTTTGCTATGCATAAAGAATTGCATGTATAGCGCTTTTATTTTTCCAAGGTAGCCCATGGCGCAAGCTAAAAAATCTGTTGATATAAAAAACATTCGTAACTTCTCGATCATTGCGCATATCGACCATGGTAAGTCGACCCTTGCCGACCGATTTATTCAAACTTGTGGTGGTTTGCAAGATCGTGAAATGCAGGCGCAGGTTCTAGATTCTATGGAATTGGAACGTGAGCGTGGTATTACGATTAAAGCTGCGTCAGTGACTTTGTATTACACCCATCCTAATGGTGAAGAATACCAACTCAACTTCATTGACACACCGGGGCACGTTGACTTTTCTTATGAAGTTTCACGTTCATTGGCTGCGTGTGAAGGTGCACTATTGGTTGTCGATGCTGCACAAGGGGTAGAAGCACAATCTGTAGCGAATTGCTATACCGCAATTGAACAAGGTTTAGAAGTCCTACCTGTTTTAAATAAAATTGATTTGCCGCAAGCAGAGCCAGAGCGTGTTATTCAAGAAATTGAAGACATTATTGGTATCGAAGCGACTGAAGCACCTACATGTTCAGCTAAAACCGGTCTAGGCATTGAAGGGGTGCTTGAAACACTGGTAAATGTTATTCCTGCACCCGAAGGCGATCGTAATGCACCATTACAAGCCTTAATTGTTGACTCTTGGTTCGACAACTATTTGGGCGTGGTTTCTTTAGTTCGTATTAAAGAAGGTCGTGTGCGTAAAGGCGATAAAATGTTGATGAAATCAACTGGTCAAACGCACATCATCACCTCAGTAGGTATTTTTAATCCTAAACATACAGAAACTGACATGCTCGAAGCAGGTGAAGTTGGTTTCGTGATCGCGGGTATTAAAGATATTTTTGGTGCTCCAGTTGGTGATACGATTACCTTGGCAACTACACCAGAAGTTCAAAGCTTACCGGGTTTCAAAAAAGTGAAACCACAGGTCTATGCAGGTTTATTCCCAATCGATTCAAGTGAATTTGAACCGTTCCGTGAGGCGCTGCACAAACTGCAAATTAATGACTCAGCGTTGTTCTTTGAACCTGAAAGTTCAGATGCACTTGGTTTTGGCTTCCGTTGTGGCTTCTTGGGTATGCTGCACATGGAAATTGTACAAGAACGTTTAGAACGTGAGTATGATCTGGACCTGATTTCTTCAGCACCAACCGTAATTTATGAAGCGGTGATGAAAAATGGTCAAACTATTTACATCGATAGTCCTTCTAAAATGCCGGATGGTTCAACAGTTGAAGATTTACGTGAGCCAATTGCTGAATGTCATATCTTGGTACCGCAAGAGTACTTGGGTAATGTGATGACGTTATGTGTTGAACGTCGTGGCGTTCAAAAAAATATGAAGTTTATGGCGAACCAAGTAGCGATCACGTTTGAAATCCCAATGGCTGAAGTAGTGATGGATTTCTTTGATAAATTGAAATCATGTTCACGCGGTTTTGCATCGTTAGACTATAACTTTGTGCGTTTTGAGAGTTCATCTTTGGTTAAGGTGGATGTGCTAATTAATGGTGAGAAGGTTGATGCCTTGGCCATGATTTGTCACCGCCAAGATGCTCGTCACCGTGGTATTGCTTTAGTTGAAAAAATGAAAGACTTGATTCCACGTCAAATGTTTGATGTGGCTATTCAAGCAGCAATTGGCGCGCAAATCATTGCACGTTCAACTGTAAAAGCGATGCGTAAAAACGTTTTGGCTAAATGTTATGGTGGTGACGTGTCGCGTAAGAAGAAACTTCTTGCGAAACAAAAAGAAGGTAAGAAACGTATGAAACAAGTGGGCAGCGTCGAAATCCCACAAGAAGCGTTCCTTGCGGTATTGAAAGTAGAAAGATAATAAATAGAGGTTTATGAGCTCATGGATTTTGACTTTAATTTGATCCTTGTTCCTGCCACAGTCATTTTTTTCTTAATTTGGCTGTTGGATAAGTTTGTCTGGAAACAACGACAGACCAAAGGTAAAGGGAATGAAAATGTCGTTATCGCATGGGCTTATGACTTTTGGCCGATTCTAGCGATAGTTTTGGTAATGCGTTCATTCTTATATGAGCCATTTAATATTCCATCAGACTCTATGGTTCCAACTTTAGAGACAGGTGATTTTATTGTGGTGAATAAATATCAGTATGGCGTACGATTACCTATTATTAATAAAAAAATTATTGATGTTGGTGAGCCTGAACGTGGAGATGTCATTGTATTCCGTTATCCACCACAACCAACCATTAGCTATATTAAACGTGTGGTTGGTTTACCAGGGGATCATATTATTTATGATCATGGTCAACTGAGTGTGAATGGTCAGAAAGTGGCAAAAGTTCCTGTGGAATTTAGCCGTGAAAAAGATCAACTCGACACACCTACATCGATTTATCATAAAGAAACCATGGGTAAGCATACGTTTACCATGCGTGAGCTTGAAGGTGTCAATGTTGCGCGCCAAGCGCCATTTATCAACTATGTTGAAAATGGTAAATATTCAACAGAAAATGGTTTATATTGGGAAGTTAAGGTTCCTAAAGGTCACTATTTCGCGATGGGGGATAATCGTGATCAAAGTGCGGACAGTCGTTTTTGGGGCTTTGTGCCGGAAGAAAATCTCACTGGACGTGCTTTTTACAAGTGGATGCATAAGGAACCTGGTTTAAAACTGCCTTCATTTAGTCGTAATGGCAGTATTGATTAGTCTTACATCAGGAAAATAAAATGAGACATCAACGGGGAACGTCTTATATAGCAATTTTAATTGCTATTATTGGTTTTGCTTTTTTAGCTAAAGCATTAATTGCGGTTTGGGGACCGTATGTTGACGACCGTCTCGTCAACAATGAAATTGAAGATTTGATGAAGAGCAGTCCTAAAAATATTGCTCCGAGTAAGTTTGAGTCACAAATGTCACAGCGTTTAGATATGAATGGTGTGCGTGATTTAAACTTTAAAGATATTGCTCAAGTCACTAATGTAGACGGTCTACAAGTGAAAACAGATTATGAAATAAGAAAACCTTTCTTATTGAATATTGATATTGTGTTGAAGTTCGAGAAAAGTTTTGATCAAAGCTCAGTCCAAGCTAAATGAAGCTCGTTTAGCAAGTCGTATCGGTTATCAGTTTAAACAACCTGAATTGTTACAACTGGCCTTGACCCACCGATCGGTGAGCCATAAATACAATTATGAACGCCTAGAATATCTGGGCGATTCATTATTGGGTATGATAATTGCCAATTATCTGTACCATGCCTACCCGCATGAAAATGAAGGGCGTCTAACGCGTATGCGTGCAACACTGGTTCGTCAGGAAGCGCTAGGTAAAATTGCCAATGACTTAAAACTCAGTCAAGAATTAATCTTGAGTACAGGTGAGTTGAAATCTGGCGGTCATCATCGCGAGTCTATACTTGCGGATACCGTTGAATCGATCATTGGTGCAATCTATGTCGATTGTCAGGATTTAAAAATTCTGGAACCGATTGTTCTTAAATGGTATGTGCCATATTTAGATCATATTGAACCGACCGATCAACTGAAAGACCCTAAATCACGTTTACAAGAGTATTTACAAGCACGTAAAAAACCTCTCCCGGTTTACGAGGTTGTAGATATTCAGGGTGATGCTCCGAACCAACATTTTAAAGTTGAATGTACAGTTGAAGGGCTCCCTGTTAAATACGGTGAAGGTTCAAGCCGTCGCTTTGCTGAACAGGCAGTAGCGGCAGAAATCTTAGAAATTTTGGAGAAAAAGTCTTAATGACTACTCATTCCGATCACGTAGATGCTGATCACGAGTCGCAAGGCGACAGTAACGATTTAATTAGTCAGTTTTTTAGTGCACAAGGCACTGAAATTCCAGCCGATTTTAAAAGTGGGTTTGTGGCGATTGTTGGTCGTCCAAACGTGGGTAAATCAACGTTGATGAACCATATTTTGGGTCAAAAACTTTCCATTACCTCTCGTAAACCACAGACCACACGTCATAAAATTGTGGGTATTGACTCACGCGAAAAATCTCAAGCGGTATTTGTAGATACCCCGGGGATGCACAAAAAAGAAGTCCGTGCCATCAATAAAATGATGAACCGTGCGGCACATTCTGCACTTCGTGATGTGAACTTAGTTTTGTTTGTGATTGATGCAGACAAATGGACACAGAATGATGATTTAGTGTTAGAAAAACTAAAAAATGCCGATATGCCAGTGATTCTTGTGATCAATAAAATTGATACACTAGAGAATAAAAACCATGCATTACCATTGATACAAGAGCGTGCAAAATTAATGAATTTTGCAGAAATTGTTCCTGTATCAGCATTACGTGGTGCAAATTTAGATCATTTGCGCAGCACGATTGAGAAATATTTACCATTCCAACCACCACTGTATTCACTTGAGCAATTGACTGATCGTTCAGAGCGTTTCCTTGCCTCTGAAATTATCCGTGAAAAAATCATGCGCCAATTGGGTGAAGAGCTTCCTTATGATCTAACCGTTCAAATTGAGTCGTTTAAAACAGAAGAAGCAACGGTTAATCCAAAAACTGGTCGTCCTAAAGCGGCGTGTACCTATATTGATGCGACGATTTTTGTTGATCGCTCTGGCCAAAAAGCCATTGTGATTGGTGAAAAAGGTGCCAAACTGAAGAAAATCGGTATGGATGCACGTGTGGATATGGAAAAAATGTTCGAGCAAAAAATCATGCTAACACTTTGGGTGAAAGTCAAAGGTGGTTGGTCTGATGATGAACGTGCATTGAAAAGCTTGGGTTATAGCGATATTTAATTGCTAGACATTTAAAACTTTGAGGGAAGAGTAATGATGAAAGTATTAGCTGTAGTGGCGTTTGTATTGTTTCTACAAGGGTGTATTCATAAAATCGTTACTGTTCCTGTCAAAGTGGCTTATAAAACCACAAAAGGCGTGGTCAAAGGGACCGCTGCAGTTGTAGGTGCAGTCATTCCAGATGGGGATGATGAAGAAGACGAAAAGAAAAAGAAAGACAAGGATTAATATTTTAAATCATGCGTAATGAGATACTGCATGGTTATTTAATTCACCATCGTAAATATCGTGAAAAAAGTCATATCGTGCACCTGTTTACGCAGGAGCATGGCCGAGTTGACGGTATTCTCAGACAAACACCTCCGCCACAGTATCAACCGATTTGCTTGCAAGCATCCGGCAAGTCTGAACTTAAAAATTTCAGTAAACTTGAAATTGTAAATCAACCCATTTTCTTTTTTGGGGATGCTTTTTTTTCAGGGTTTTATTTGAATGAAGTCTTATTGAGGCTATGTCCCTTAGAGGTTGAGATGCCAGAGACATTTGCTCAATATGCGCATACATTAGAACAACTCCAATGCATGTCTGCGCAGGACAATCCTGATCTTTTTTTGCGACAAATCCTTAGACAGTTTGAGCATGAGTTGCTTGAAGAATTGGGTTATGCGCTAGATTATTCAACTGATGCAAATCAACAGCAAATTCAGCTTCATGAAAATTATCAATTTCATTTAAATGAAGGTTTTCAACCTGTCATTAAAGCCTCACGCGCAACATTGTCAGGTCAACATATTTTAAGTATGTGTGATTATGAAAAAGGTGGGGAATTTAATTCTGAACAGTTACAATTACTGTCTAAGTTGTACCGACAAATGATTACTTCCTTGCTTGGCGATCGTCCATTAAAAAGTCGTCAATTGTGGATACAGAATTCTCAAACTCAACGTCATTAGGAAAGAATTATGGCAGCTTTGCTTGGTGTAAATATTGACCATGTGGCAACACTACGAAATGCACGTGGGACAACTTATCCAGATCCTGTGAATGCCGCAATTATTTGTGAGCAAGCGGGGGCGGAAGGGATTACGCTGCATTTACGTGAAGATCGTCGCCATATTAAAGATGATGATGTACGTCGTATGCGTTCTGTATTAAAAACCCATATGAACCTTGAAATGGCAGTGACCAATGAAATGGTTGAATTTGCCAAAGAGATTCAGCCGCATCATGTATGCTTTGTTCCTGAAAAGCGTGAAGAAGTCACGACTGAAGGCGGTCTAGATGTGGTTGGGCATTTTGAAGATGTGAAAAACGCGACTCAAGCACTCGCGGCGATTGGTTGCGAAGTTTCATTATTTATTGATGCTGACTTTGCTCAAATTGATGCAGCGATTGCCTGTGGTGCGCCTACGATTGAGTTGCATACAGGTGCATATGCAGATGCTGAAACACCTGAAGCGCAGAAAGCAGAGCTGGAACGTATTATTCGAGGTGCTGAATATGCCGCATCTAAAGGTTTGATTGTGAACGCTGGCCATGGCTTAAATATTGACAATGTCACTCCGATTGCGCGCATTGCGCAAATTCATGAACTAAATATTGGTCACTCGATTATTGCTGATGCAGTGTTTATTGGATTGGCACAGTCTGTAAAACAAATGAAAGCTGCGATTAAAGCCGCACGTTAATTTTTAAGTAAAGTATATGTCAAATATTGATTATGATGCCCTAATGAAGCCAGTCATTGGCTTCTTGGGGTGTGAAACACCAAAAGCATGGCTAGATGAAGCTTTAAATAATTTGGATATCCTGATGCAGGATCATGCCAATTGTGAAAAGAAAGCAGCAAGTACAGCAATGAATTTGATGTTTCGTTATAGTTTTTTCTCGGATTTACAAATCAAACTGGCACAGCTAGTACGCGAAGAAATGCTTCATTATGAGCAAGTGCTGGAACTGATGGCAAAACGTGGTCAGGAATGGACTGCAATCAGTGCTGGTCGGTATGCGGGTGGTTTACGTAAAGAAGTGAGGACTTATGAGCCAGAAGCGTTAATTGATATTTTGGTGATCGGCGCATTCGTTGAAGCACGTTCATGCGAACGTTTCTATGCGCTTGCACCGCACGTGGATGAAGAGTTGGGTCGTTACTACCGCTATTTGCTAAAGTCTGAATCACGCCATTATGAGGACTATTTAGCATTGGCCATGGATGTGGCGACGACCAATAAGCTAAAGAACCCGAAAGAAGATATTCAGATGCGTATTGAGCATATTCGTGAAGTTGAAAAAAATCTGATTAGCAGCCCAGATGAGTTATTCCGCTTTCATAGTGGTGTGCCAGTCAAAGCAGCTTGATAAAATAATCCTCCAAAATGGGGGATTTTTTATGCACTTAAAATAAACGATAATAAGAATTATTTACAATTGTCTTGGGTGAATCTAAAATGAAACGATCTCTATGAATCAAACAATTTAAGCTCACTTATTCAATATGAAATTACAATTCACTTTACTCTGTATCGCTTTGTGTGCGGTTGGTCAGGCTCAAGCGCATTATCCTTATGTTGCACCTCTAAACTATCAAACATTTAATAATCATAGTGCCATTCTTTCTGGTTTTTATGACAATCCGTTTGTTTCTGAAATAGCCATTAAAAATTTTAATTTCCATGTACATACACCGTCTGGTGAAAAGCTGCATTTAACGGATGCTGATTGGGCAAAAACTCAAACAGTCAGCAGTTATAGTTTAGAAAATAAGCAGGATGGCACGTATCGTATTCGCGGTGAAAAGCAAGGAAGTACAGCGCGTTTTGCTTATGATCAAAAGCAGTGGAAAGCGTTAATCAATGGTGTGCGTGATCCTCAAAAAACAGCGAATGCAAATGTCATTTATACGGCCGAGTTGACTAAAAAGTCGCAAATCAAAAGTATTCAAACTCAAGAAATCATTGAAACTTTTGTATCGCGCCGTGTAACGTCTACACAAGTGGTGAATCATTTGCATGATGGCTTTGATGTGCAATTTAAAACTCATCCGAATGCCATTATGCAAAATGAGCCAGTACAACTGAAAGTGCTAGATCATAAAAAAGCGGTTGCGGGTTTGCAGATTGAAATTTTGCAGCAAACAACGGATTACAGCCGTGAAGGAAAAGTTTATAAAACGCTTAAAACTGATCAAGATGGACACTTGAATTTTAACCTATCAGATCGTGGTCAGTATTTACTGAAAATTGACTATCAACAGCCTTTTGAAATGAAAGGTGATGCATTAAAACGATATAAATATACCTTGAGTTTTAATGTGATCTAAGGTGATTAGAAGAGAAAAAGCTCTGCGATTTGCGGAGCTTTTTTATGAAAATGATTTAGCTATCTTTAGGTTCAAGATAAAACATCAGTAAACCTATCAATAAAATTAAACTGGTTTGAGTGAAAAAGTGTTTATTAAAACCACCATAATATTGCTGCGAATAGCCCGCAATCAGTAAATAACCCGTTAAATAAAGCAATCGATAATATCGGCTCTCAAAACAATAACAGACACTTGCAAAACATAAAATCAGGCAACCAATCACCATATAGTGGATATCCCAAATGATGGTGTTGATAGCAAATAAAAGTGCTGAAAGTGCGCCGATAGATAAATTACGAAGGCTTTCAAACCCTTGAAAGATATGCATCAAAGCAAGTATGAAGAGTGGTAATAGAGCAAGTGCATATTTTATTTTCATACTGTTTTGCGTCATGAGCATAAAATTTTGCTGTTTCTCAACAATGGGGCTACTACTGATGCTTAGCCTAAGCCATTGCAGGGTTAAGTGTTCAGGGATGTTGGTTTTAACTAAAAATTTGAGAGTGGCTTGTGGTGGAATAATATAATTTTCTTGGAAATCATGGCCATAAAAGATCCAAGACTTATTGGTCCCCAATGTGTGATATTGCGTATTTTTTTGAGTTGAGATGTTAAAGAGTTGTCCAGTTGCATTTAAACCAGCTTTCATACATGGTGTTTCTTTCTCGTGATCAATACATAACGGCAGTACCGAAATTTCAAGATCTTTTCGAGTTTGTTGCTGACCTGCAAAATCAATATGGACATACAGTTGATCTGATTGGTTTTGCAGCATAATCGGTGTGCTCGCCCAATATTGTCCTTCTGTCATCTCGTTCAATACAGATTCAGATATTTCGCGAATAATATTGTGATTTTGAATCTGCTGAGGTGGAACCAACCATTGTAGGTTGCTGTCAAGAAGGGTGTTAGATTCACTATTATATAAATTGGGTGGTGTTTTGAAATGTTGCTCAATTTCACTTTCGGGTGTGCAGCTCACCAAATAAATTGCAAATGGGCTGATAAAAATTAAAAGAAAAATGAATGCAGTGAGATAGTGTTTTAAGGCAGTTTTATTTGATTCAGCATCAACTTGAATGAACATTTTTTTATTTTAATGACAATGACTTATAGATTATATGTAAATCATAGTCATTAAAAAAGCCCATTTAAATAAATGGGCTTTAGAATTTGGCTCTCCAACCTGGGCTCGAACCAGGGACCTGCGGATTAACAGTCCGTCGCTCTACCGACTGAGCTATTGGAGAATCTGAATGCGATTATAAGCAGATTTTGAAGAGGGTCAAGCTAAAAATACCAATATGAGGAGAAATGCGTGATAGATGTTTTTTATTTGAACAAAAAGAAGGATTTTTTAGAAAAAATGAATCTTAGGCTTGCAAAGAAAAAATTCAATTGATAGTCTGAATGCAACAACAGAGCGTTTAAACATATGTTTAAACAGTGTGGATTTAAACCCAACTTGCCAGCACTAAAATGGCTAAACAGGAGAAAGCGAATGAATACGCTGACTATTTCTCAGATTTTTTCAAATTTTTCTTTTTACCAAGAAAACTATCTTTCCATTATTAGTAATCAAGAGCAATATCAAACACCTGTCGAAGGTGCATACGTTGACGTTTGGCCTTTGGGTCGACGTGACTTGGCATTGGGTGATTTATTACAACTGTGGTTTAGTGAAAAATGGTTGATCAATGTACCATGTCATTTACGTTTTGAACATAAAGATGATGGTCGTCGTGTGCCTTTAAAACGCAAGCAAGATTTGTATTTATACCAATTGGCAGGTAATGCATTATCAGGCTCAAATTGTTCTAAAGTATGGTCTATCTCAGAACAACGGGAACTTCGTGTTGAGTTAGATAGTGCTTTAAAATATTACTGCTTTCAAAAGGGCAGTAATCGCATTGATCTAAGCGAAGGCCAATTAATTCGTGCCTTACATTCAGCAATTTAAGTTTGAATCATCATCTGCTCGCATTGAATTGCGAGCAGAAAAATAAAATATTAAGGACGTATAATCATGCAGGTTGCAGTTGCATGTGCATAAAGTTTGCCATTGTCATCAATAATTTTCCCTTCAGAAATCCCTAAATTTGTACTGATATTAATGACTGTTCCTATCGCTGTAAGTTCAACATCCTTTGGGATTGGGCGACACATTTTTATATTTAAGTCGATGGTGCCATAACCTACACCTGCCTCTAATAACGTGTGAATGGCACAACCTGTCACAGAGTCGAGTACAGTAGCAGCAAAGCCACCATGCACGCCGCCTAGCGGATTTAAGTGTCGTGCATCTGCTTTAGCCTTAAAGCTAATACTGCCCTTAGATACTTCATAAGGCAATAGTTTCGCTAATACTTGCAGGAGGAATTTTCCCTGCACACATGGCTTGTAGAAGTTGCAGTCCGGTCATTTCTTTTGGGTTCATTATTCTGGCCTATTTTACGAGTTCTAAAAAGGAATCTAAGTTTAACATAGCTAATTGTTGAAATTATTGTCAAGTTGATTCTTTGAAGCTTTCATTGAGTAATCTTGCATTTAGTATTTTGGTATTGGCTAAAATCGGTGAGGAGTGTGTTCAGGAGGCATGGCATTTAACTGGCATACGCCGTCGTCTTAGAGGTGGTCCCACATGTTTGAACAACTAAAAGCGTATTTATAAGTGATATTCCGCTCTAGTTAAGCCACCTTGTTTTGTTGGGGTAGCTGATCATAGTAAAACTCATTTGGTGTCATTTTGTCTAG
>NZ_VOYF01000023.1:0-24024 GCF_013420775.1 Acinetobacter sp. YH01010
CACCTGATCCCTTCCCGAACTCAGAAGTGAAACCTCTTAGCGCTGATGGTAGTGTGGGGTTACCCATGTGAGAGTAAGTCATCGCCAGCTCATTATTCGAAACACCCCCAACTTAAACGTTGGGGGTGTTTTTTTATGTGTGGAGAAAAGGGGAAAAGAAGATAAGCAGAAGCATAAAACAGGGAGATGATAAAAATATTGATAGATTGTGGCTTGAATTATTTAAACATGGATGATTATTAGACAATAAACGCATTTAAAAATCATCAATTGAAGGAATTCTCAGCTTAAAAATGTCGGAAAACCTGAATGTAAGTCAGCTAAAACAACAGTTTAAATGCCTAATTATCGACTTAAGTGATGGCTGATGCCTTATGATTTAGAAATCTACGACCTAGATCGTAGAGTCTGGTTTTTTTCTATAAAATTTGAGTTTTATTCTGACAATTTTCATATCAAATAATCTATCGTCTGATTGTGATTTAGCTTCTAGTAACACATTGAAAATTAATCATTATAAAAACTAGACCCACAGTCCATCGACTTTTTTATGTATAAATATTTCAAAAATATCCGAGTTTTTATGACATTTTATTCCCAAACAACATGGATATATCTGAAAGGTATGGGTCTATACCTTTGTAATTTTGGACAATTTACAGTCAAAAACGGCATTGTAGCGAAAAATAAAACTCACAATTGGAGGTGAGGTTCAATGTCTACAAGCACAATGAATGTGAATAGCGTTGTCGATAACGCTAAGTTCACAAAATCGCATTTCAGCATCATGATGTGGTGTCTAATTCTTATTTTATTTGATGGTTACGACTTAGCGATCAATGGTGTTGCGCTGCCTTTATTGATGAAAGATTGGGGATTAACAGCTGTTCAGGCAGGTATGCTAGCGAGTACAGCACTTGCAGGGATGATGTTTGGTGCCATGATGTTTGGTACTTTGGCTGATAGGATTGGCCGTAAAAAAGTTATCATGATTTGTGTATTTTTATTCAGTACATTCACATTTTTAGGCGGTTTTGCATCAAATCCAACGGAATTTGGCGCGTTACGTTTTATTGCTGGACTTGGCATTGGTGGGGTATTACCGAACCTTGTGGCATTGACATCTGAATATGCACCTAAGCATCTACGCAGTACTTTAGTGACCACCATGTTCAGTGGTTATGCAATGGGTGGCATCATGGCGGCTCTCTTTGGTTCATGGTTTACTGCGGATTATGGTTGGCAAATCATGTTCTTCATTGCGGGTATTCCACTGTTACTGTTGCCATTTGCTTGGAAATTTTTACCTGAATCGCTCACATTTTTGGTGAAGGTGAATCGTCATGATGAAGCACGTCGTATGATTCAAACCATTGCACCTGAACAAACCGTGACTGCAAATACTCAACTGGAACTGACTGAAGTTGCGGTTCCGGGTGGAACGTCTGTTAAAGCGTTGTATAAGCAAGGTCGTGGCGTAAGTACGATGTTATTTTGGCTGTGTTTCTTTATGTGTCTATTAACCCTTTATGCATTAGGCAGTTGGTTACCAAAACTAATGATGGCCGCAGGTTATTCATTAGGTAGCAGTTTGACCTTCCTATTGGCGATGAATATTGGTGCCGTAATTGGTACGATTGGCGGCGGTATTTTAGCGGACAAATTCCACTTAAAACCGGTGATCATTACATTATGTCTTGCAGGTGCTGTGGCACTATCTTTACTCGGCTTTAATTCACCACAGCCTGTGATCTATCTTTTGGTTGCTGTCGCAGGTGCATCGGCAATTGGTTCGCAAATCTTGCTGTATAGCTATGTTGCACAGTACTATCCGTTGTCTGTACGTTCGACAGGTATTGGATGGGCATCTGCAGTCGGTCGTACAGGTGCGATTGTTGGCCCTATTCTGATCGGCTATTTATTATCACAAGAATTGCCACATCAAATTAACTTTATGGCCGTAGGAATTCCAGTAGTCATCGCAGCGATTGCAGTGTTCTTTATTCGCAAAGCGCAAACGGATGAAGAGGTTGCCGCTCTAGAAAATGTGAATAAGGCTACAGTCAAAACACAGCGTTCGTATAGTTAAAATTTAGATTTAAAAAAGCCCGTTATTTGATGGGCTTTTTTATGTTGTACTCATAAATTTTATCATTGAATTTAGGTTGAATGATTTATTAAAAAATTGATAAATAATGAGATTTAATATTTTTAAACAGCTCTTCTAATTTAATTTCATCGTTATATAGAGACTCGATCATACGTTTTTCAGTGCAAGCAGAGATCTGAAAATAGGGGTTAATATTCAAGGCATTTAGGTAGCTGAGTTTGACGCTTGTGGTTCATTTTGTTACTTAAATATAGTGAACTCTGTGCTCAGTCAGCGCATGATAGAGGCATAGATTTATTCACATTTATCAATAATGTCTCAAGATCATGGAAATATCGTCATGTCCAAAGCCGTACAAGATATAAAAGATTATCCGCTCTATGTTGCAGGTAAAGCAGCGACTACCGATCAGTGGTTAGAAGTGAATCAAAAATATACCCAAGACGTATATGCACGCGTTGCGCTCGCAGATGCTGCAACCATTGAAAAAGCCATTGATTCAGCGGTCAAATCTAGTGCTGCAATGGCGGCATTGGAACCTTTTCAAAAACAAAAAATTTTACTGCACTGTGTTAAACGTTTTAATGAAATGCGTGCAGAATTGACTGAAATTTTAATTGCGGAAGGTGGAAAACCGTGTAAAGCCGCAGCTGCTGAAGTTGAACGTTTAATTAATACCTTTCAAATTGCTGCCGATGCTGTCACACAGATGGATGATGGTCGCATGATCCCATTGGCGGTTACTGCAGCGGCATCTGGCTATCAAGGCATGGTCAAACATGTGCCGATAGGCCCTGTATCCTTGATCAGCCCGTTTAATTTTCCGATCAATCTGACTGCGCATAAAATTGCACCTGCCATTGCCGCAGGCTGTCCATTTGTTTTGAAGCCTGCAAGTTTGACGCCTATTTCAGCTTTAAAAATTGCGGAAGTTTTGGCAGAAACGGATTTACCTAAAGGTGCTTTTTCAGTTTTACCTTGTCCACGTGAACATGCAGATGTCTTGGTAACAGATGACCGATTTAAACTGCTCAGCTTTACCGGTTCCGATGTTGTCGGCTGGGATATGAAAGCGCGTGCGGGGCGTAAAAAAGTGACTTTGGAACTCGGTGGCAACGCTGCTGTATTGGTTGAGCCTGATACTGAAATTTCAGCGGCATTTATTGAACGCTTAGTCGGTGGGGCGTATAACCATGCAGGGCAGGTGTGTATTAGTGTTCAACGCATCTTGGTGCATGCCGATATCTATGCCGATGTGAAGAAAAAACTCGTGGCGAGAATGAAGCAGCTTAAAGCGGATGATCCACAGTTGGAAAGCACCATGGTCGGTCCAATGATTAAGGAAGCAGAAGCAACACGCGTGCATAAATGGGTCGATAAAGCAGTCAAAAAAGGAGCTAAAGCTTTGGTTCGTGGTGAACATCAGGGGGCTTTGCTCGATCCAATTTTATTAGAAAATGTCGATGAATCGCTAGAAGTGTATAAAGATGAAATCTTTGGCCCTGTAGCGATTTTAGAGAAATACAAAAACTTTGAAAAAGGTATCGCCAAAATTAATAGCAGCCGTTTTGGTTTACAGGCGGGCATCTATACGCAAAATTTGAATAAAATGTTGTATGCGTGGAATCACTTAGAGGTCGGTGGAGTGATTATTAATGACATTCCATCTTTCCGTGTTGATAACATGCCATATGGTGGCGTAAAAGATTCTGGCTTAGGTCGTGAAGGGATTCAGTCTGCCATTCGAGATATGCAAGAAGAACGCGTATTGGCGATAAAACTGTAGCAGTTTAAACTTGGGCTTGGTTCAGTATGGATCTGTTCGAAGCCCAGTTTTTGAATCATTTCAAAAAATCTAAAGTGAATAAGAAAAATGAAACGAATTTTATTATTGGTCAGTTTGATGACCGTGAATATGGCTGTCTTTGCCTTTAACGCCACTCAAATGGTGACGGATGCACGCAGTCAAATTGGGAAAACCTTATATTATGATCCTGCGTATACTGCACTGCGTTATCCAATGGGAGATGTCCCTTTAATCAAGGGTGTTTGTACCGACGTGGTAATTCGTGCATTACGACAGCAAGGGATTGATTTACAACAAACCATTCATGAAGATATGAAAGCCAATTTTAAGCAGTATCCACAAAAATGGGGCTTAAAAAGTACTGATAAAAATATTGATCATCGGCGTGTTCCCAATATTCAAACCTGGATGCAACGCCAGGGCTATGTAGTCAAAGATAAGCAGTATTTGGCAGGTGATATTGTCACTTGGGACTTAGGGCGTGGTTTAGTGCATATCGGTGTGGTTTCAGATCGTAAAATGAAAGGTAGCGGGGTTCCGCTGATCATCCATAATATAGGAGAGGGCACACAGGAAGAAGATCTTTTGCATGCCTATCAAATTACCGGACATTATCGAGTGAAATAACTTTAAAAATTTAATTGGAAATAAAATATTCCTAAAAGTTATATTATTAATAACTTAAATTGTATGAAAAATAAGCTGATTAAATGAACATTTAAGCCTAAACACATTATAAAAATGGAATATTTGCCGTAGAAATTACAGAAAAACTTAAAAAAAGTGAGTATTGTTAATTCATACAAAGGGAAAGTTATTTGTGGTGTTTTTAACCAAAATGCGCATGTGATTTTTCTGTTTGCAATTTGGTATAGACGCTCACAAGGTATCTCACCAGATCAAACACCCAGAATTTTATTTTTATGGTTCTTTTTTTGCTCGCGATATAACCATAACAAGCAGCAGTTAAAGATGCCTGAGGTTTAGGTGTTCTATGTCAGATAATCGTGAAAACTGGTCGGCACGATCAGGATTTATCATTGCCGCTATTGGTTCCGCTGTAGGTTTGGGAAACATTTGGCGTTTCCCTTACGTGGCGTATGAAAATGGTGGCGGTGCATTTTTAATTCCCTATTTAATTGCAATTTTTGCAGCGGGTTTGCCTTTATTGTTCTTAGATTATGCAGTGGGGCATAAATTCCGAAAAGCACCGCCAACTGCATATAAAAAACTTATGAACAGTGAGGCATTAGGCTGGTGGCAAGTGATGGTGACACTCATCATCGGGATCTACTATGCCAGCGTATTGTCATGGGCCGGTAGTTACATGTATTACGCCATTGGACAACAATGGGGCTCAGATACGGAAAGCTTTTTCTTTAAAACCTATCTACAAAATGGTGATGGCTTAACATTTGGTTTTGTTCCGACTTTATTTGTTGGTTTAGTCATTGTTTGGGCTGTGGTGATGTTCATTCTCTATGGCGGTGTACGTCGTGGTGTAGAACTTGCCAATAAAATTTTTATGCCGTTATTGATCGTGTTATTTAGCATTTTAGTCATTCAAGCATTGCGTCTACCGGGTGCGGCAGAAGGCTTAAATGCATTCTTTACGCCAAACTGGGAAGCGATGACCGACTATAAAGTATGGTTAGCAGCCTTTGGTCATATCTTCTTCTCGTTATCGATTGGTTTCGGGATCATGTTGACCTATGCGTCTTACTTAAAAGCAAAAACCAACTTAACCGGTTCAGGTGTAGTCGTTGCATTAGCCAACTCATCATTTGAAATCTTAGCGGGTATTGGCGTCTTTGCAGCACTTGGTTTCATGGCACAAAGTTCAGGTGTACCTGTAAAAGAAGTAGTATCTGGTGGTATTGGTTTAGCCTTTATTGCCTTCCCGAAAATCATTTCGAGTATGGGGGCAGGCGGTGATTTGTTTGGCTTCTTGTTCTTTGCTTCGTTGGTGGTTGCAGGGATTACCTCTATGGTGAGTATCTTGCAAGTGCCAATTGCAGCGTTTCAAGACAAATTGGGTTGGTCAAAAAATAAAGCTGTAACGATTGTTGCGGGCGGTTCAGCAATCGTATCTACACTTTTATTCTCTACACAAAGTGCCATTACTTTTGTTGATATCATTGACTACTTTGCCAATAACATTGGGATCGTGGGTGGTGGTTTACTCTCTATTATTTTGGTGTCGTGGTTCCATCGTCCATTGATGAAACAATTACAAGAGCATGCAAATCAATACTCAAGTATCAAGTTGGGTCAAGGTTGGAATTTCTTATTGACCGTGATCACCCCAATTTCATTATTGGTTGCACTTGTATTGACGATTAAGGCTGTCGCAACTGAAGGTTATGGCGGTTATCCTGCAACGACACTTTGGTTGGTGGGTGGTTCGGTATTGGCCTTCTTTGTATTGGGTTCTGTTCTATTAAGCTTGTGTAAAGACAAAGGTCCAGAGGAGAATTAATATGAATACATCTGCAATGATCATGATGATTTTATCAATTGTTTTGCTATGGGGTGGTTTACTTTTAGCGACGATTCATTTGGTGAAAAATCCTGACGAAGCTGAAGATTAAATTTAGAATGACGAAAAAAATGCCCGATGAAATCATCGGGCATTTTTTATGATTGTTTACATCTAAAAAGGTGTTTATTGATTTAGGCCGTTTTTACTATACGGCAATAATAGAAGCCATCGCCATAACCCACTTTCGGGAAAAGTTGACGACCATGGATTTGTTCAACTCCCCAATCTGCTTCAATTTTAATTTCTTGGGCATCGGCATGATTGGCAAAGAACTCAACCATTTGCTGTTCATTTTCAGCTTTTAAAATCGAGCAAGTGATGTAAAGCAGCGTACCGCCAACTTTAAGTTGCTTCCACATGTTTTCCAAAATTTGCTTTTGTAATACTACTGTTTTCGCAATGTCGCCCGATTGACGTAGTAAACGAATGTCAGGATGACGACGCATTACACCGACAGCAGTACATGGCGCATCGAGCACGATACAATCAGCAAGCTCAGGAACAGTGTAAGTGATGGCATCGGCAGTTTGGATTTCGACATGTTTACCATCGAGAACCAAACGATCAAGGTTTTCAACTACACGTTTCAGGCGCTTTTCATCTTGGTCGAGTGCGATGAGTTTCTTCGGTTGGAAGGTCTCTAAAATGTGTGCAGTTTTACCACCGGGCGCAGCACAAGCATCAATCACAAATTTACCATCGAGATTTGGTAAGAGTGTTGCACACAGCTGAGCATGTTCATCCTGTACCGAAAAACCACCTGCTTCAAAGCCCGGCAAACTTGGAATATGTAGACTTTCATCCATCACAATACCGACATTAGAGAGTTCACAACGATGTGCATCGATGCCTTCATCTTCCAGAATATCAAGGTATTCATCACGGCTCACTTGGCGTGTATTGACACGTAAAGTCAGTGGCGCAATTTGTTTAAGCTCATAGCTGAGCTCGTCAAATTGTTCACCCCAGTCTTTTTTCAGACGTTTGGTTAACCAACTTGGTAAATTGGTGGCTTGTTCAAGTACGTCGTAGAACTGTTCTGTTTCACGTGTTGCACGGCGCAAAATTGCGTTGATTAAGCCACTTAGACTTCCCATACCCAATTGTTTTGCAGCTTCCACCGTTTCAGAAATTGCAGCGTGAGCCGCGACACGGGTACACAACAATTGATACAAACCAAGGTATAAACAGGTTTCAACCACTTGGTTATCTACAGGTTTAGACAGTAATGGTAAAGTCAGTTGTTTCAATGCGTACCATTGACGTAAACAACCAAGCACCAATTCATGGAATAACGCACGGTCTTTATCTGACACGATATTCATTTGCTGCGCGAGTACCGATTGCAGCGATTGACCATTTTGGACAGCCAATAACGTCTTCACTACCTGAGCACGTAAATTAAGGTCTCGGGTCGAGGCGTTGGGAGATTGCTTCATTATAAAATTTGTCCAATAGTCAATTTTTGGGTTTGTAAAATTTGTACAGGGTTGAGTGGTTTAGCACCCGGCCATTGCAAAGAAGTCAAAATAATCACGCTGCCATTGGCACAGGCAACGTGTATGCCTTTTTTATCGATGGCAATGATTTCACCTGCTTGAGCATTCGGTGCAGACGCAGCAGAAAGTTCAGAATGCCAAACGCGTAAATTGTTTTGTTCATCTAACTGAATAAATGCTACCGGCCACGGATTAAAGGCACGGATGTTGCGATCGATTTGTACGGCATCGATGGACCAATCAATTTTTGCTTCAGCTTTTGATAGCTTATGTGCATAAACTGTTAATGCTTCGTCTTGAACTTCACGGCTGTCTAAATATTGCTGCAATGTTTGTTCAGTGTCTAAAACGGCAGCAATTGCAGTTGCACCTTGCTCTGCAAGTTTGTCATGCAAAGTTGCAGAGGTATCCGTTGCTTCAATCGGGCAGATGGTTTTATACATCATGTCGCCAGTATCTAGTCCGGCTGCCATTTTCATAATGGTGACACCTGTTTCAATATCACCTGTTGCGATGGCACGTTGAATCGGTGCTGCACCGCGCCAACGTGGCAGCAATGAACCATGAATATTCAGGCAACCATATTTCGGGGTATCTAGCACGACTTGCGGCAAGATCAAACCATAGGCTGCAACCACCATAACATCGGCATTTAAGGCCTTTAATTCCGCTTGTGCGGCTAAACCTTCTTCAGTCGATGATTTGAAATGAAGGGGTTGGTAAACAGGAAGATGGTGCTCTAAAGCCAATTGCTTTACGGCAGAAGCTGTGAGTTTTTGTCCACGTCCAGCTTTGCGGTCAGGTTGAGTGTATACCGCAACAATTTCATGTTGTGTGTTGAGCAATGCAGCTAGTGCTGTTGCGGCAAATTCTGGCGTACCGGCAAAGATGATTTTCAAAATGAATGAACCGAATCTGTGTTGAATATGTGGATTATAGCAAATGATTAATGCGTAATTTAGAACATTAGAAATTGATTTTTGCAACTTTGAAGCTGTCCAAGCTCAATGATTTCATAACCCAAAATCGCAAATTTGCAATTTTTAAATAAATTATATTTATATAAAATTTAAAAATTATTCATGAAAGTTTTGTATTGTGCAGCCATTGATGGCGGTATAGTAGATTTCAGTTAAAAGATTTTTGTCGTCAAATCACTCGTTTTTATTGATAGACCCATCTGCCCAAATCTCAGCTTAAAAAGCCATCTTTAAAAACAATGGCTTGGTGTATGATAGGTTTAAAATTCGACTGATTTTACATCATTGTCAGTATGATTTAGCCAGAGTGAATCTGTAGGATTCATTTCAAGCTCAAACTTTGTTGGAAATATAAAATGCCTGACTATCGTTCAAAAACATCGACACACGGAAGAAATATGGCGGGTGCGCGCGGCTTATGGCGCGCAACTGGTATGAAAGATGAAGACTTTGGTAAACCAATTATTGCCGTCGTGAACTCATTTACTCAATTTGTACCGGGTCACGTTCATCTTAAAGACCTTGGTCAACTCGTGGCGCGTCAAATTGAGCAAGCAGGCGGTGTAGCCAAAGAGTTCAATACCATTGCGGTTGATGACGGTATTGCGATGGGTCATGACGGTATGCTGTATTCATTGCCTTCACGTGACTTGATTGCAGACTCTGTTGAATACATGGTGAGCGCACACTGTGCCGATGCCATGGTATGTATTTCCAACTGTGACAAAATTACTCCAGGGATGTTGATGGCGGCAATGCGTTTGAACATTCCAGTGGTATTTGTCTCTGGTGGTCCAATGGAAGCGGGTAAAGTTAAAATCCGTGGTAACGACAAAGCCATCGACTTAATTGATGCCATGATTGTGGCTGCAGATGACAACTATACCGATGAAGAAGTAGCAGAATACGAACGCTCTGCATGCCCAACTTGTGGTTCATGCTCAGGTATGTTCACCGCAAACTCAATGAACTGCTTAACAGAAGCATTGGGCCTGTCTTTACCGGGTAACGGTTCTACACTGGCAACACATGCAAACCGTAAAAAATTATTCGAACGCGCAGGCTCTTTAATTGTTGAATTGGCTAAACGTCATTATGAACAAGATGATTACAGCGTATTGCCACGTGAAATGGTGACCAAAGCCTCGTATGAAAATGCCATGACTTTAGACATCGCGATGGGTGGTTCAACCAATACCGTTCTACACTTGTTGGCGGCTGCCAATGAAGCGGGTGTTGATTTCACGATGGATGACATTGACCGTTTATCTCGCAAAGTGCCTGTTCTATGTAAAGTTGCACCTGCGAAAAACGACGTACATATGGAAGATGTACACCGTGCTGGCGGTATCATGTCCATTCTCGGTGAATTAGACCGTGCAGGCTTATTGGACACATCTGTAGGTACTGTTCACGAAGCAAGCTTAAAAGATGCTTTAGATAAATGGGACATTATCCGTACTGAAAATGAAGACGTTTACCAATTCTTCCGTTCAGCGCCGGGCGGTGTACCAACGCAAACTGCATTCTCACAAGATCGATATTACCAACGACTAGATGGTGACCGTGAAAATGGCGTGATCCGTAATGCTGAACATGCGTTCTCGAAAGACGGTGGCTTAGCTGTGCTTTACGGCAACATTGCGCTCGATGGTTGTATCGTAAAAACTGCGGGTGTAGATGATTCAATCTTGAAATTCAACGGTACTGCACGTGTGTTTGAAAGCCAAGATTCAGCAGTAGAGGCGATCTTGGGCAATGAAATCAAAGCCGGTGATGTGGTTGTGATTCGCTATGAAGGCCCACGTGGTGGTCCGGGTATGCAAGAAATGTTGTACCCAACCAGCTACTTAAAATCGAAAGGTCTAGGCAAAGAATGTGCATTATTGACTGACGGTCGTTTCTCGGGCGGTTCGTCAGGCCTGTCTATTGGTCACGTTTCACCTGAAGCAGCAGAAGGTGGTGCAATTGGTTTGGTGGAAGATGGCGATTTAATCGAAATTGATATTCCAAACCGTACCATCAACCTTGCTGTTGATGAAGCAACCATGGCCGCTCGCCGTGCAGCGCAAGAAGCCAAAGGTTGGCATCCAGTTGAAGAGCGTCCACGCAAAATTTCGAAAGCATTGAAAGCGTATGCAATGCATACCACGAGTGCGGCGAAAGGCGCAGTACGTGAAATCTAAACTTTAGATGTTTAATTAAAAAGCACTCCACATGGGGTGCTTTTTTAATTTACATCTACATAACTTGCATTGGATACGAGGAAATGTCATCCGCAACTGTCTGAGGCAAACGGTAATTTAAAAGTGAATGTTTCTGCGATCATTTTTTTAGTTGCAAACAGTTGCCGAGTTTTGCGGATGACAAATGGTTTTGGTTACTTTTGCCAAAACAAAAGTAGCATACGTGCTCCGAAAATTAGCTTTTATAGGATAAGACTCCGCTGTAATCAGCTTTTAAATGAAATAATGGGACAATAATTCTAAGTTATAGATTTATTAATCTGATTAAAAATAATGTTTCTTGAAGCAACTAAATAAAATTTAATAATTAGTTGATGTCATTAAAATTCTAAAAAAGACAGCCTCGAATAGTAGCTATAATTTATATGGCTTTGTGTAGGCAATCCCTTACTTTTGAAAGATCAAAAGTAACAAAAATCTTTTGTTCTCCTGATATGGCATCCCTGCCATACAGGAAAACAGCGACATCCATGTCGCTTTGTCATGTGATTGAATGGTATTGCATGCGCTAAAAATCTTTTTTGTTGAGATGTAATTTCTTTTACATGCCGAGCGCTTTCTATACAATAAATTTAAAAGAACCCGCCAAAGCTGAAGCCAAAATCAGCCATCGCCAAGGAACAACAATGAGTAAAAATAATATCCGCGAACATTCTGCTCCTGTTTATGAAGGCATAGAGAATGCGCCTGCACGTTCCATGATGCGTGCCACGGGCTTCCAAGATGCAGACTTTAAACGCCCATTTATTGGTATTGCTTCGACTTGGGCCAATGTCACGCCGTGTAATATGCATATTGATGGCTTGGCGCGTGAAGCTGAAAGTGGGGTGAATGCTGCAGGCGGGAAAGGCATTATTTTCAATACCATCACCATTTCTGACGGCATTTCCAACGGTACAGAAGGCATGAAGTATTCATTGCTATCGCGGGAAATCATTGCCGATTCCATTGAAGCTGTGTTGGGCTGTCAGGCCTATGATGGCGTAATTGCCATAGGCGGCTGCGACAAGAATATGCCAGGCTGTATCATGGGTTTGGCGCGATTAAACCGTCCGAGCCTGTTTATTTATGGTGGCACCATCAAACCCGGAGCAGGGCATACCGATATGATTTCGGTATTTGAAGCAGTCGGTCAGCACGCCAAAGGCGAAATCAATGAAATTCAAGTGAAGCAGATTGAAGAAGTCGCGCTGCCGGGGCCGGGTTCGTGCGGCGGTATGTATACGGCCAATTCGATGGCTTCAGCGATTGAAGCCTTAGGCATGAGCTTGCCAGGTTCATCGGCGCAGGAAGCAGTTTCAGCAGATAAAATTGAAGATTGCCAACGCGCAGGTGAAGCCGTGATGAACCTGCTGCGTCTCGATATTAAGCCGCGCGACATTATGACCAAAGCCGCTTTTGAAAACTCGATTAAAGTGCTGATTGCTTTAGGCGGTTCAACCAATGGCGTACTGCATTTGATTGCCATGGCGCATACCGCAGGCGTGGAACTGTCTTTGGATGATTTTGTGCGTATTGGCAAAGATATTCCTGTGGTGGCCGATGTGCGCCCATCGGGTAAATATTTAATGTCGGAACTGATTGCCATTGGCGGCATTCAGCCGCTCATGAAACGCATGCTGGATGCCGGCATGCTCGACGGTTCTTGCCTCACCGTTACGGGCAAAACTTTGGCGGAAAACTTAGCCGATGTAGAGGATTATCCTGAAGGACAGCAAATTATTTTGCCGTTTGATGCGCCAATTAAAAAGGATTCACATTTGGTGGTACTCAAAGGAAATTTGTCGCCGACGGGTGCAGTGGCTAAAATTACCGGTAAAGAAGGGCTGTATTTTGAGGGGCCTGCGCGGGTATTTGAGGGTGAGCAGGGTGCCATGCGCGGTATTTTAGATGGCGAAGTACAAGAAGGTGAAGTGGTGGTGATCCGCGGTGTTGGGCCGAAAGGCGGGCCGGGTATGCCGGAAATGTTAAAACCGACTTCAGCGATTATTGGTAAAGGTCTAGGCCAATCTGTTGCACTGTTGACTGATGGGCGTTTCTCGGGCGGCAGCCATGGTTTTGTGATTGGGCATGTGACACCAGAAGCCTATGAAGGAGGCCCAATTGGCTTGGTTAAAAACGGCGATAAAATTTCAATTAACGCTGAAACCCGTGAAATGACTTGGCATGTGGCTGAGGATGAAATTGCTGCACGTCGCGCGGCCTGGGTCAAACCGAAACCAAACTATACCCACGGCGCTTTGGCTAAATTTGCCAAGTTGACCTCTGGTGCGGAAAAAGGTGCGGTGACTGACCTAAATCTAGACGTCTAATCCATTGTTAAACATTGAACATTCAGCCCTGACTTGATATAAGTTTTGCACAAGGCTTATATCTCATTTAAAACAGCTTCATAATAGAAGTTGAATTTTAAGCATGTGCTGGCAGGTTCGGTACAATTCATCATTTTGAGGCAAAAAACGCATGTCACTGTTACGCCGTTGGTTCGATCCAATCCGATCGAGTTGGTTTTATCAGAAACCGACCCGACAAGCGGTGTTACCCACGGAACAAGGTCTGAGTGTTTATCTTCGACTGGATGATGTTTATAGCTATTTGGCTGCGCAGCAACTGCCTCAATTAGAAGAAATTCTCAGTGATGAAATTAAACCACTGAAAGTGATTATTTGTCGTCAGAGTGCTGAACCTCCTAATCAAATGTCATCGATAGAATGGCAACAATATTGTCTGAATGATGCCCAAATTTTAGCGCGGCAGCATCGTTTTAGTTTTCATGAAACACCTGAACAACCGACCGCCGAAGCTTTAGAACAAGCCGAAATTATTCTAAAAAATACGCCATTACGCGGCCAAGATTTTCTTTATTTACTTGAAGATGTGTTCCACATGCTGTGGCAAAAGCAGTATGGCAAGCTGAGAACACTGTATGCGATGGCCAGCCGTCATCATAAAGCTCAAGATTTTCCTGAACGTATCTTTACCGATACCCCGATTTTATCGGGCTATTTTGAGTTTGGTGAACGTAAGTACCATGCTGTAGATGATTTACTGCGTTTAACGCGCCGTTTAAAACAACAAAAACTCCTGACAGATAACCCGATCTTTATGATCAATCATATTGAATGGCGTGAGCACCTGATCAGTGATGCAGAAGAGTTGAATGAAATTCAGGGACTCGATCCTGAGCTTGATCTCTACATCGCGATGGAAGATCCGATTTCATGGTTACTGTTGGCTTATATTCGTGAGGAATTGGCGGACTATTATAATATTCAGTTGAATGTGTATCCATTGTCGTATCACGGTCGTGATTTGTTTGACTGGAGTTTGGCAACACGTCTGTCTAAACGGACCGAAGTTAAGTTCACGCCATTTTGCCGGCCTACAGAAGCTGCGACATTAGCTATGTCACAGCTTTACTACAGTGCGCCCGAAGAGCAGCGTATTGATGCGATGTATCGCATTTTGGAGGCTGTATGGACCAAAGGGCGTGATTTATCCTTCAAAGCACATTTTCAGGCTTTACAGTATGAGTTAGAGATTTCTGAACTGATCACTGAGGATATTGCTGAAAAATTAAAAGAAAATGATATGCACTGTGAGATGAAGTCACAGCCCGATTTTCCTGTTTTAGAATTACGTATTGCAGGTCAAAGCTATGTATTTAATAGTTTATATCGCGTTTGGATGATTGAAAGTATTTTCAGTAATGTGTTAGAAGAGAAGTATAAAAGTGAAAACACCGCTGAAAGTGAAGCCAGAGAAGATGAAGAAAGAAAAAGTTGAGTCATTAGAGCAAGCCCGCGCACAGATTGATGTGATTGATCAGGGAATTATTGAGCTCATTGCTGCACGTCAGTTTTATGTCGATCAAGCGGTGCGTTTTAAGCGTTCAGTACAGGATGTTCAATCACCAGAACGTGTCGAAGCGGTGATTAGTAAAATTCGTCTACAAGCCACAGAGCACGGTGTAAATGCAGATATTGTGGAACGTTTATACCGCGATATGATTCAGCATTTTATTCAACGTGAGTTGAAAGAAATCCGCCCATAGTTAGGGCGGATTTGATGTTATTCCCAAGTAGAAATGTCCTACCTAATAACCAAATAGAAATGTCCTATATGGACATTTCCAAGTCAAGCACAGGATTTAGATTTCGTTGTTCAATCGCTGTTTTCTGTGCTTGTCTACGTGGCATCTTTTGAGAACGATTGCGTTTGTTTTGGTGTTCCAGTTGTTCATGCTGTTGTTGAATATGTGCCAGCACAGAACCCAAACGTTTATTCTCAACGATCTCTCTCTGGTTGAGCTGACTTAATTTATCAAAGATGCTGTAATTGATTTTTCTTCCCTGATATTCAATGGCTACAGTACCATCCGGATATTCCAGGAACTCAAGATACTTGCCGCCCAATCTTTGATTTTCTTCGCTGTTTTCCAAGATATATACGCATTTATCATAAGTAATCGTCAAGCTGTTCGTGACCCTGCGGGGTTCACGCCAGGTAAAAACATCATCTAATTCTTCGGCTGTTTCAGCGATAGGCCGATGTAGATCCTTGGAATTAAAAGCCATCTTGGCGAATTTACGATTAAATTGCTCAATAAAGCACGGCAGCCACTTATTGGCATCTGCAATTGAACTTGATGCCTTCTAGACGCATCTCCTTAATCAGACGATCCTGAAGTGTTCTATTCGCTCGTTCTACACGACCTTTGGCTTGAGGGGAGTTAGCAAAAATGATATCGATATTGAGAGTGCTCAGAACACGTCCAAACTGGGTAATCTTGGTGTCTTTCTTGCTACTTTGATTCACCCTAAAAACTGAATGTTTGTCACTGTAAAATGCCAATGGCTTACCATGCTGTTCGATATATAAACGTGTCGAAATCATATAGTCAAAGGCTGACTCTGACGCACAGAAGCGTAAATGCTGCAATTTTCCTGTGGCATCATCGATAAATACCAGTAGGCAGCACTTGGCAGAACGGCCTTCAAACCAATCATGGTGTGAGCCATCAATTTGGATCAATTCACCATAACAATCTCGGTTATAACGAGGCTGATATGGTCGTTTCAGGCGCTTGCAGCGAGGGATCCATAAATCGGCTGCAATCATCCAAGAACGTAGTGTTTCCACTGAAATATCAAATCCATGAACAGTGGTGAGCTTTTCATGCGCTAAAGTGGGTCCGAAACCATAAAGTTGATCTGAAACAATATTGAGACACTTAAGTCTGAGTTCTTCAGGAAGTTTAGAATTGCTGATTTGGCCACGAGCGGCATGGGCTAATGCAGCGGGACCTTGAGCTTTGTATTTCTGCAGTAAGCGTCTGATCTGACGTTCTGAGATATGAAGTAGCTGAGCAGCCTGAGGTTGAGTTATGCGTTGATCGCAGATTTCTTGCAAGACCGACAATCGTTTAAGTTCTTTATCCGACATAGACACCAACATATCAAACCGTCCGCTTCGATAATCGCAAAAGCGCATATTCTAAAAGCGGACATTTTTACTTTGGAGAAACCGGACATTTCTACTTTGGGCTTACAAAAGCATTTCGTATAACCTCTATTATGTTAAATAGAATCCTCTTTAGTTGAATATTCATGCTTATAAGTGGTGTGTAAATCTTAAGTGAGAAAATCACTTTTATTTCAGCACACGTCAGATGCCGTGATCGCAGAAATTACCGAATTTTTGCATCATCATTTTGATCTCAATCATGTGACTGTACAGCTAGAATCAATCGATTATGCTGAACATTGTGAGATGAACCATAAATATCATGTTTCATAGACATCTGACATTTAGTAGTACGTGAAGAAACCCTATATTTTGTATCGTCCATCCTAAGTGGTTTTAGATATTCCTTTGGCACAGTTAGGTACTTTTTTTAAAGAAGATGGAAAATTCATTATTGGGGAAAATGGTAAGTATTTAAAATAAAAACATAATTTATTGTGAAGGCCCTGAAAAATGGTTTTTTTTATTTCCCATGTCACATTGACAATAATCAATATGATTTACATACTGGTTACATTAGAGCCATTTAAGGATAGTGTAGATTGAACAATCTTCAGGCCTGTAATTTATATAAAGCTTTAACCGATGAAACGCGGGTTAAAATTTTACAAACACTGCATTCAGGTGAATGTTGTGCCTGTGAACTATTGAAAAATTTATCAATTACGCAATCTACGCTCTCCCATCATATGAAGTGTCTGACTGAATTAGGTCTAGTCAAGGGAAGAAAAGATGGACGCTGGATGCGTTATTCACTAAATATCCCTTGTACCGAACAGCTCTATTCATTCACTAAAACACTTTTAGTCGGCCAAGGTTAGGGGGATTTAAATGGACAGTATTATTGCAATCTTTGCATGGTTAAATAGCGTCCTGTTGAAAATGACATGGCTATCAGATGGAGTTGCCTGGTTCGTTGAAAATATCTTAGGTTTATCGATTGCCACGCAAGTCGGTGGCAGCGTGCATTTTTTTATCTATGATGTCATTAAAATTTTTATACTTTTAAGTGTCCTGATCTATTCACTGTCGTATATCCAGAGCTATTTCCCTCCAGAACGAACCCGACAAATTCTGGGACGCATGAAAGGGATTAAAGCCAATATCATGGGTGCCTTACTGGGAACCATTACCCCATTTTGTTCATGTTCATCTATTCCTATCTTTATTGGTTTTACTCGGGCCGGTTTACCTGTCGGCGTAACATTCTCTTTTTTGATTTCCTCTCCTTTGGTCGATTTAGCTTCCATTATTTTACTCGCGAGTATCTTCAACTGGAAAATTGCCATGATCTACGTGGTACTTGGTCTGATTCTGGCAGTCCTAGGTGGTTCACTCATCAGCTTTTTCAAAATGGAAAGGTATGTCGCTGAATTTGTAACGCACAATAATGCGGTGCAAGATGATGAAAATTTTAAAATGTCCGCGAAAGAGCGTCGCGAATTTGCCTGGGAGCAGGTGGTCGAAATCTTCCGGAAAGTTTGGATCTATGTCTTGATCGGTGTCGGTATTGGTGCTGCGATTCATAACTGGATTCCAACGCAGTGGATTACTGCCTTATTAGGGCAAGACCATTGGTATTCAGTGCTTGTTGCGACTGTGGTCGGCATGCCGATGTACGCAGATATATTTGGATCTTTACCTATCGCAGAAGCATTGGTAGCTAAAGGTGTGGGCTTAGGTACAGTTTTGGCCTTTATGATGGCGGTGACAGCGCTTTCTCTGCCATCGTTAATTTTGTTAAAACAGGTCGTGAAGAAACAATTGCTCAGCCTTTTTGTCGCGATTGTTTTTGTTGGTGTTTTAATCATTGGATATAGTCTAAATTTAGTTGGTCAGTTCTTTATATAAAAAAGCAGTCTCAGGAGATTAGAAATGCAGATTAAAGTTATGGGTACAGGTTGTCATAAATGTAAGGCTTTACTAGCAGCGACAGAAAAAGCAGTGAAAAGCAGTGGGGTACAAGCTGAAATTGAGTATGTCACGGACATAATTAAGATTGCTGAAGCAGGTTTGATGAGTACGCCTGGTCTAGTCATTAATGATAAAATTGTCTCAAGCGGTAAAGTATTAGAAGCTCCAGCAATAGCTGAGTTAATTGAAAAAAATAAGTAAATTGAGTTATTGAAATTTAATATAAAAAACCAGTTGCTCCGGCAACTGGTTTTTTATATTAAAGAAAAATGAAAGGGGAAAGGGCTTTGAATCATAAACAGAATGAAACGGATGTGATCATTATCGGTGGTGGGCAGGCTGCTTTATCTACGGCTTATTTTTTAAAGCGAAAAAAAATACCATTCATTATTTTAGATGATCAAAATCAAGCAGGTGGAGCCTGGTTACATGCCTGGAATTCTTTGCGTCTATTTTCACCGAATAGCTGGAGTTCCTTACCAGGTTGGGTTATGCCGAATACAGAACAAACGTATCCGACCAAGAAAGAAGTTATTGAATACTTGCAGCAATATGAGCAGCGTTACCACTTTCCGATTATTCGTCCTATATATGTTGATCACGTCAAAAGCGAAGGAGAGGCATTGAGTGTGCATGCAGGTGAACAGTTATGGAAAGCCAAGGCTGTAGTCAGTGCAACGGGCACCTGGAGTCATCCTTATATCCCATCTTACCCGGGCCAAGAAAATTTTAAAGGGCTGAAATTACACTCCGCCCATTATCAAAATGCAGAACCGTTTAAAGATAAGCACGTCATGATTATCGGTGGTGGAAATTCCGGAGCACAAATTTTGGCTGAAGTTTCCCAAGTGGCAGACACTCTTTGGATCACGCCAACACCTCCTCAATTTTTAGCAGATGATGTTGATGGCCGTATACTATTTTTACGTGCGACAGAGCGTTTAAAGGCAAAATTAGAAGGCGGCACAATAGATCAGCCTGTTGGCGGTCTAGGTGATATTGTCATGATTGATTCAGTCAAAGATGCACGTTCACGAGGAGTTTTACATAGTGAGCGCCCGTTTTCGGCTTTTACAGAAGATGGCGTGATTTGGGAAGATGGATCTTTTCAACAGGTTGATGCAGTGATTTGGTGTACTGGATTTAAAGCGACTTTAGACCATTTAAAGCCACTTGGAATAGTAGAGGAAAATAATACGATACTGGTTGAAGGAACAAGATCAGTAAAACAACCCAACCTATGGTTAGTAGGATATGGTGAATGGACTGGACCTGGTTCAGCAACGCTGGTGGGTGTTTCAAGGACCGCGAGAACAACTGCTGAGGAAATTTCCGAATTTCTGGATTAAAATTTTGACCTATTTGTCTTGAGCAAGAAATAGCACAACAAATGGCAAATAAAACTCGTTATTTGGGTGCTATTTTTGTGGGCAAAATAAAAAGTTAAAAAATCAGTAGAAACCCGGCTTGGAAACAAGTCGGTTTTTTGGGTTTTCGCCACCGATTTTTTATAACATAACCTTTTGAAATATAACACTATTTATTTTGATGCGAAGTATGATTTTAATTTCCTGTTGGAAAGCCATGAAACATCCATTGTATGCCCCATAAAATAATTAGAATTAAAATTACGAAAAAGATAATTTCTAATTTTTTCATTTTTAAAGTTCTACTAAAATTAACATAATACACGTTATACGAAATTCTTGAAATTTTACTATAAGTATCAATATCTTATTGAAAACCGTTCCAGTAAACAGCATATTGGAACGGTTTTTATATTACTATTCAACCAATACGCTTATAACTTATTCAAAATCAGAAGAGTTTGTTTAGCCCATCTACGCTATCTGCTTTAGACGCTATAACCTAGCCTCAACTTTTTATTGAGGCTCTATTCCAAAAACACTGATTTTTCAAAGCGCCTGAATTGCATAGCATAGAACCAATTCTTCAGCGAGTTTCGCCATGATTTGGTTCGTCATCACAGTTTTTGCAATTGCAGGTCTGATTAAAGGCACGATTGGGTTAGGCCTGCCTGCGGTATCGATGGGCTTACTTACCATTGTGATCAGTCCATTTCAGGCAGCCACATTATTAATCATTCCATCTATGGTCACCAACTTTTGGCAACTATTTGCTGAAGGGCAGGTATTGCGCCTAATTCAACGCTTTTGGCCCTTGTTACTTGGGATTATCGTCGGTTCAATTTGGAGTATTTTTCCAACTTTAGGACATGGTGAATTTAAAAGTGAAGCTTTACTGGGGGGCATGTTGGCACTATACGGACTGTATGGGCTTTGTGCCAAAAGCTTGCCGAACTTTGCACCACATGAAAAATGGCTATCTCCAATGATCGGTTATCTTGGTGGAGCGCTGACTGTTGCGACAGGTGTGGTGGTGATCCCTGTGGTGCCATATTTGCAAGGTTTGCAGCTCAAACGCGATGATCTCGTTCAGTCACTCGGTTTGGCCTTTACCACATCAACTATTTGTTTGGCAGTGTTCTTACAGCAAAATCCTGTGGAAGATCTTCCGATTGATTATGCGATGTCAGCCATGGTACTAATTCCAGCGCTCATTGGTATGTGGGCAGGGAAAAAAATCCGTTACCGCATTCCAGAACAAAAATTCCGTAAGGTGTTTTTTATCGGGTTGATTGCCCTCGGTAGCTATATGATGCTGCACCAGTTTGGCGTGATTTAAAGCCTAGACTTAGCTATCCAAAGCAGATTTTTGTGACAGTAGAAACTGACTGAAATGCTGATAATTTAAGGGTAAATCATCAAAATTACGTGCGGTGAGGAGCAGTTTTCGATTGGCCCATTCACCGCTGAGCTCAACTTGGGCAAAGGCATATAAACTGATTAATCGTCCGGCCGCACATTTTGGCATGATGGCAATGCCCACACCATTCGCCACCACTTGGGCGATCGCGGCAAAGTTCGGCAAACGCAGCCGATACTGAATTTCACAGCCGAATAATTTGGCTTGTGCCTCGATCGATTGTTGCAAGGAATGATATTGCATCAAACCGACAAAGGGATAATTTAAAATCTCTGCGGGTTTGACGCTAAGTGTCGAGGCCAATTCATGAGTTATAGGACAAATCAGTACCAAAGGATCATCTGCAAACTCAAGTGTTTGTAACTTTTCGGATTTAAAGAAACCCGAAATTAGACCTAGTTGTGCATTGCCTTGTTCAATCGCTGCAATGATGTCTTTAGACTCGGCTTCATGCAGCTCAATTTGTGTGTTGGGATTTTCTAGCAAATAACGTGGTAGCAAGACCGGTAAATATTCACTTTGTGCAGATGAATTACACCATAAGGTCATATTTGAACTTAGCCCATGGGCAAAGGGCAGCATCGCGTGTTCTAATTGTTGCCCCTCACCTAAGATGCGCTGTGCATGTTCAACCAAGGTTTGACCGGCAAGAGTCAGTTTGACCCCTTTGGCTTGGCGAGTGAACAGGGCTGTGCGGTAATGCTGTTCGAGTTTTTTAATCCGTTCACTGGCTGCTTGTAGCGAGATGGCAGAACGAGCAGCGCCTTTGGTCAGACTGCCGCTGTCTACAATGTGCAGCACCAATTGGAGGTCGAACAAATCCAGTCGCATATGGTGTATTCCTTGGCTAATGCCTTATCTTACCGAAAGAGCAGCTATAAAAAAAAGCGACCTTTCGGCCGCTTTTCAAATGAATGTTGTATTCTTTTTTAAATGCTTTGGAGGCTTATTCTGATTTATCGCCCAAGCTAAAGAACCAATTCAAAATCAGCGCTGCAAATGTAGCAGTACCAATACCACCTAAGTTGAAGTTACCGAATTGAAGTGCAAAGTCACCTGTACCTAAAATAATCGTGACTGCTGCCACCATCAGGTTTTTGTTTTTTGAAAAATCAACTTTGTTTTCAATCCAAATTTTCGCACCTGCAATGGTAATTAGACCAAATACAACAATCGATGCACCTGTCAAAATGGCTTGCGGAATGGTATGAATAATCGCACCAAACTTTGGAGAAAGACCAAGGAAGATGGCGAATACACCTGCAAATACAAACACGATGGTCGAGTAAACACGCGTTACTGCCATCACACCAATATTTTCGCCATAAGTGGTCATACCCGGACCGCCGACACCGCCTGAAAGTGTAGTCGCAACACCATCTGCAACGAAGGCTTTACCAATGTGCGGATCGAGGTTTTCACCTGTCATCGCGCCCACAGCTTTGATGTGCCCAAGGTTTTCTGCAACCAAAATCAACGCAATCGGTGCAATGATCAGCATGGCATTGAAGTCAAAGACCGGTGAATGGAAGTGCGGAACACCAAACCAAGCTGCATCTTGTACTGGAACGAAGTTGATTGGTGTGCCATGACCCATGACATTGGAAATGATGTAATACACCAAGTAAGCGAGTAGAAGGCCAACTAAGAGTAATAGACGTTGTAATAAACCTTTGGTGAACACTGCAATCGAACCCATACACAGTACAGTGACTAATGCCATCCACATATTAAAGTTATTACCGGCAACCCCTTTAATGGTCACTGGGGCAAGGTTGAGACCAATGATCATCACCACTGCACCTGTAACGACAGGCGGCATAAGTTTTTCAATCCAACGGGTACCCGTTGCCATCACGATAAAACCAAAAATGGCATATAAAATACCGCAGGCCATAATCCCGCCAGCAGCCAATGCGATATTGGCATTTGCTGCGCCAGTACCTGACGCTGCATAACCTGTTGCGGCAATGACCACACCAATAAAGGCAAAGCTTGAGCCCAGATAACTTGGTACACGACCACCAGTCATAAAGAAGAACAAGATGGTACAGATGCCCGACATTAAAATTGCAAGATTGGCATCAAAACCCATCAAGAATGGTGCAAGAACCGTTGCACCAAACATTGCAAAGGCATGCTGTATCCCCAATACAACACTTTGCACCGGAGGTAGGTACTCATTTGTACCGACAGGACGTGCATCAATATTGCCTTCGTACGGGCGCCATTTGGGAAACCAATTGGACATAAAATGAGCACTCAATAGATAAATTGTGCACATCATACTCTTGTTTTTTAGAAGATTTAATCTCTTTTAAAAATATTTTATTCAAACTAATTACATGACTTTACATGTAAATTTACCAAATGGTAAAAGTTTTAAGGGTGTAAAAATGGCATTAAATCATGCAATTAATCAAATAGGATAAGAGTCAATACTTCATAAATTTTTCTTATTTTATCAAATGGAGCGTAAAACTCTGTCCTTCAGGTCAGAGATATAAGCGACACGACATGAAGTGTCGTTTGATTTAACTAAGGACTATTTTCCTTGAGTTTTGATTGTTAATATAAGTACATGAAAACCCTTAAATTACGTATAAAAGACAA
>NZ_VOYF01000024.1:0-23324 GCF_013420775.1 Acinetobacter sp. YH01010
TAGACAAAATGACACCAAATGAGTTTTACTATGATCAGCTACCCCAACAAAACAAGGTGGCTTAACTAGAGCGGAATATCACTTATAAATACGCTTTTAGTTGTTCAAACAAGTGGGACCACCTCTAGAGTAAAGTACTCTCGTACAATAACTATTGTAATGCTACTAATTAAGTTGCTTAAATCTAAATAATTAAACATAGCTGCAAACATGAATCTCAATTTTTTATTCGGCTTTATCATAATTATTGTTGGCGGTGGTGCAGCAATAGTTGCGCTTCGTTCAATGTTAGAAAATGAAATTTTTATGAAGGATAGTATATGGCTATGAATAATTCTAAATTCGATAAATACTTATTGCGCTCATTTTTAAAAAATACTGGACTTGCAATAATTTCAATTAGTGCAATAGCATTGGTTATATTTGCATGTTATGTGGTTTATATAGGAATAGGAAAAGCATCAACTTATGTATTCAATAACTTTGTACTAACTCTAAAAACTATTGGCTATATCGTATTATTTTTAATCGCTTTAAATTTAGTTATCTGTTTTATTGAAAATGTTATCAAAGAAGCCAATCAAAAAAGGAGTGAAGATAGTTCAGAAGATAATGTATGAGGGTAATAAAAAGTATCATACTGGCTTACTCTCAACACTTTGATTTTTTGGTCTTTATCTCCATCAAGTGTATTTTCTAAAATATAGTATGAATCTTTTACCCTCATACACTAAGGGGTTAAGAAAGGTTTCGGCAAGAAACGCCCCTCAACAAAACACCTACGATAAAAAAGTTTTAGTGATCGTGGTGATCTGTATCAATTACGTCATTATTGTTTGCATTAAACTTAGCCTGCTCTTTATAAAAATTATAGTCGGCATTGTCGTATACAAGCTCTTTTGGGTAAGGGATACCCATTTCATCAAGCTTTAAAGCGTAATAATGCGGTATTGGCTTGGTTGGATTGAAGTATGGTTCAGGGTAGTACTGAGTAACGACTTTAGCGGAGTAGGAATTAACGAGTTGATCTACATCGCTTTCTATTGTTTTTTGTTGGTCATTGTAATAAGAGTCAACAAGCTCTTTGTCTGAGTGGCTTGCTGCACAACCTGAAAATATTAAAGGTATTAAAATAGCGATAATTCTATAATGTTTCATTTTAAATAGGCCCAGGTGTAGTGTATATTTAATGGAACGTTAAAATACTTTTGATTATACATGACTTTTAAAGATGCTGTAACACCACCTTTTAGCAGAGGAAAAAGAGAACATAAGTTCTTGGCTAAAATGTTAAAATCTGAAAAAGATAAGATTAAGCTTTATACCAAAAGTTTAAGAAAAATTACTTTTAATGAGCTTTTAATTAGAGCAACTTTAATTTTAGTTGTGGTTTTTGCGTTAAGTTTTTGTATCTTTGGCGTATACCTATCTTTGAACGGTTTATTCTCAAAAGATGTGCATTTAGGAATGATTGGCATTATAGGTGATAGTAGTAGAATAATATTATGTACCATCTCAGCTATATTGTGCGCGGTTACAGCTTTCAAACTGTTTAAGAAAGCAAAAATTGACTGGAAAGAACATCAGTCATCAAAACGATATGCCAAAGCAATAACGAAAGAGTACCAGTCATTAAATAATTTGATTTTGGAACAGATTAAACAAGATAAAACAGGCAGTTATTGGCTGAACAGCAAAGAGATCCTGAGCATAACAGAGCAATACGAAGATAACATAAATGAAAACACAAAAGATTATCTGGTAAGTTTTACGCAAGATACGACTAAAAAGTATGTTAGGTTTTACATATATAATAATTCGCATATCTCTAATGGGTATACCAATGTTTTACATATACACTCGACTACTTTAACAATTTATTCACACTGTCTAAGTTATTCGGATTCGTTGAGTGTTAAAGACCTTTTAGATATTTCTGTTAAAAGTATTTGCATAAATTATTAGTTTTACTATAATACTTTTAAGAACAAAATTTAAATGTTTCTTACGACATTAAAAGAATGGGAGGCTTATAGCTTCCCATTTTTCTTTTTAAAATAACTATTATTTTTCTAAAACATCATTTGCCTTTTTCTCAAAACCCTTAACTTCTGCTAAAAGTTCTTCATTTTGGGCCATTGTGTCAGTAAAGGTCTGTTTCGAGAATTTAATGAATTCCAATGCATCATTGATCGATTGCTCTTTGCTTGGCTTCACGTACTTCGGGAGCTTATTGAATTCAGTATCCACATTTCTTTTGATCGCAGAAAAGTCTTTATCAAGCGACTCGAATGCTGCACTGGTTGACTCAAGCTGTATACGTTCAGAAACTCTATGGTCGATGTTTTGGAACACCAGGAACACACATACAAAAACTAAACTAGCAATTAAACTATTTTTTAGAACAACTGTATCCATTTTAAAACCCTTTAACATTTCTTTGATATTTTTAGTATAATCACTTTAATGTCTTTAAAATTTTTTTAAAAAATATGTCTAAAGCCTCCAACGTTGAGCTCTTAAACTTTTATAGTCTTGTTAAAGTACCTTTTAAATATGCTCACAAAGAGGTGTTGTTCTCCATTTCTATTTTATATTTTAACGGTAAAACTAAATCATACGTTCATTATCACAAATTTGAAGATGAAGAATTGCAGACTGTTCTAGGGTATGTGGTTTCGGAGAGTCTGGCGTGGACCTTTGGATCTTTGAAAACTGATAAATTCACTGTTAATCAGAATTTTATTTTCAATACTGTGCAAGAAGTGGAAAAAAGCCTTAAAGAACAAATAAATGCTGTATATAAAAGCACGGGTATAAATGCTAAGTTTTCCATGCAATATGCCTTAAAGGATAAGCCATCTGCAGAAAACAACGACTTATTAGAGAAGATATTTGCGATTGATAAAATGCTACCATTTGCTTTTACATTTAATATTAACGGCGGTTATGAAGTTGCATTAAAAGAATGTTCGTTAAAACTAATTAATGATATTGGGTTTTTCGCTTAAAAGTCCTTAAACTATTAAATACCACTTCATTAATACTTATTTTTAATTATAATGTGGGGTATTAGTAGTTTTAAGTTAGGTCATTAAGTAGTGAATAAGAAAACCCTTACCATAGCGATATTGTCAGTTTTACTATTTGGTTGTGATAAGTTAGAGCCTTCAAATACTGATACTGCATCTCAAGAAGAACAAATAGATCCCATTGAAAAGAAAGTTGAGGAACAAGTTCGCAAATATGATGAACGTGTTACCACTTACAATCCATCTAACTACAAATTACCTCAATCAAGCCTTTCTACCACCAACCACAAAGTAGCGTGTAATTTTGGTGTAGGGGGAGATCTACCAGCTTTGGCATCAAATGGCATGTTCTCACAGCCGTTATATCGTATTGAAGCTGAGCAGATCATGGATAAAGTTCAGGGCGATGTGATGTATGCCCCTTATTCAATCGCAACATCTGTTGAGGGTGATGTTTTATATGAATCTGAAATTGATAGCTTTGATCGACAGCTAAATACATTACGAAGTTATCAAATTAAATCATCTGAACAAAATATCATTTCGTCATCTGGCTTTTACACCAATTCAAACAAAGCTGTTCGTATGGCACCTATCCGCAGTTACCCGGTTGCTTATGTGAAGCGCTTGGACGGCGATATTGTTTCTACATCTATGTTTAATGATGCATGCGACAAAGAAGTAGGTGTACGTAACTACAAATGGCGCGAAATTGATGTGTCGGGCAAACCATATGCAAGTTTAGCATCCACTGTATCTGAGCAAATTGTTCGGGTGAATCAGTTTGGCATGTTCACCAGTGCATCAAATTTTTACAGCTACTTCAGTAGTGAGTTTGGCAACTTCTTGGATGCAAATAACAAGTTTAGATCCGCATTGGAGAAATCAGGACGTTTCCCTAAAGGTTCAAAAATCTACGTTCCATCTGAGATTAAAACGACTGATGAAACACTGGTGATTACGAAGAACCCTGAGCTTGAAATTACAGACTTCCAAAAAGACAAGGTTTTAGAGGCATACAACAAAGAGGCCAAAATACGGAATCTTGGCCAGATCGTATTCAAGGTCTACAACCTCAAAAACAATACTGTTTTCTATACACCATGGAATGAAACCAAGCACCGTGAAGCGGTCGAGTTTGAACCTATTGTTGTTATCGATGGCAAGGCTTATTCAGCAGTTTGGCATGTTCCTAATACTTTGACATTCAATGATTCGACCAGTGCTGGAAACTTAACGTATTACAACGCTACGGCGCATAACGCATTCGTCAATGCTGTTAAAGGTATATACCAAGGTCAGCAAAGCATGGTTGGTACAGAGCACGAAGATGATACCGAATATTCAATGAAGACTGCAGTTGAATACCAGAAAGCCCAGGCAGAGAAATAATATGGAATTAAGCACTATTGAAAAGAATACCGAAGCTCAAGACATTCAATCTGATGCGTATGACCAGCGTGTACATTCAGTATTGATAGTACCTGAACATGCCCTAAAAAAAATTGAGTCGATGATTTTGGCTACTGGTCATGTACAAAGTGACAGTACCAATCTTTTAGAAGTTTTAAGGCCAATGCCTGAAGAATTCAGAAAAGACGTTGATAACACCGAATTTACAGAAAAAGAAAACGGCGACATCGGTGATGCAGCCGTGGTCATTGTTGATGGTTTGATTCACGACACAAAACGCGGTGTTTGGATCTCTCAAAATTGGGGTTGTGGTAGTCCTAAATTCACCAAGCTTATTCAGGCTGGAGCTGAGCCACCAATTGAACTGATTGCCAAAAATAAGGGGGATAAGTTTAGTGCGACTTTAACGCACGAATTTCAAAAAGCGTATGAGCGAATGGGTTATACCCAAAAACAGGTCGGTTTTATACACATCCTATCAAATGGTGCACCAACGACTTTCTTTAACTACCTGAGTGACGAATTGCTGTGCAAACTGGAATTCATATCAGTAGACAACAACCGTTTAAACGCCTCACAAACTAACTTTTACAGTGCCGTAGAGCGAGGATCTGTTTCAGATTGGGGAGTGAGCTATCACAGAAAACCTTTTAACTTAGAAAATTACCCGATCAATTCTCTATTGGTGTCGGGATTAACAATAACTTTTATTTTGTACCTGATTTACAGCTATCTTTTTGGAGCTTAATAACAAATGAAATATTTAAACAGACCATCTCAAAACCGCGAAAACCATCATTACTTTAATCAACAACAGGGCGACAATAGAAAACAGCACAATCCGAACCATCATCACCACTCTATTAGCTTAAATGATGTATTTCGGTCGTTATTAGCCCTTACTCAACTAGACAAAGACATCCCGACATTGATCAAGCTTTTTGAAGAACAAGGGCTTGAAATATGCGAAACGCGTGTACGCACTTGGTCAACACCCGTGCATATCAACAATAGACCAATACCACACATTATTTTTGTTGGCTTTATGAAATTACTTGAGCGCATCAATGCTGAAGCGAAACTCAAAGATATTAATCTGTTTGATCTGTCAGAGATCTTGGACGATATACGCAACTAACAATTATGTGGTTTAGCTATGACTGAAGAAATAAATAGTAATGAAAAAAAAGATGGTCCTATTACGGATGTAGGTAAAAAGTTTGCTGGTGCACGTAAAGACAACCCATCACCAGACTTCTCAGGCAACATGAATGGAATTAAGTCTGACAGCCTAGTGACTAAAAAGGAATATTGGCAAAAGCCTGATTTTAGAGCTGATGCCCAATCTGGCCATAAACCTGTAAAACATGCACTATTATTTTCTTTGGTCTATGCAAACTTAACCAACAAGCCTTTAGGGGGCGGTTGGTTTAGCATAGGTCAAAAGCAATGGGATGATGCCTACATTGCTACGCTACACTTCTTAAAAAACAAATATGAAAGCTCACACTACGAACGTTTAGAACAACTGACAGACGACTTTAATGCGTACATGACCGTTAAGTTTGGTGCTGGACGAAGTGAAAAAGATATTTTAGAACGCTACTCAGCTGGACGACATACCAATCGCAGAGTTAAACACCCACTATCATTTAGTTCAGACACACGTTTACGCTTAAAAAACTTAATCCCTTTAGGATGGCCAGACGATCGTGTACTTGATACGGATAATTATGGTGCCAAAAAATTATTAAACACTGAGACTGGTCAACATAAGTGGTATGCCGTTAAATCCATTTCAGCAAAGCGGTTTCAAACACTAGATGATTGGACGGAATACGACACATTCAATGCAGCACTAGAAAAAGTAAAAACATTTTTTCAGCCAATTTTAGATGAACGAGTCATAGAACCCAAAAAAGGACGCGCAAAACCACCCAAAAGACCGCGCTACGACAGAGTTGAAGTGCGCGAGGGTAAGGACCATCGAAAGGGTGAAAACATCGATAGCCAGTTGCTTATGGACTATTTCAAATTTTCTGGAGTCGAGTTCGGCAATTGGGTAAATCAAAAGGAACGTGCATGGTTTCTGAATTGCACGTATGACTCACTAATGGATCTTGTCGAACTTCTAGGTCTACCCGTTACGTTCGCATCTTTAGGCGGTAAGCTAGGAATAGCATTCGGTTCGCGTGGCACAGGCGTTGATAGCGCAGCAGCTCACTTTGAACCAGGTAATATGCTTATTCATTTGACCAAGACGCAAGGTGTTGGAGCACTAGCCCATGAGTTCGCGCACGGATTTGATTGTGTTTTGGCAAAACGAAACGGACTCAATAATAACTTTTTTAGCGAATACTTTCTTTACACCAGTAAAGGGCGTTACTCAGTACAGAATCATCAAGAGTCAGCATACAAACATCTTAAAGATGGCCAGACTGCAGATAAGTTTATCAAGCTGGTTAATTATCTTACTTTTAAGTCAACCAAATACCTTGATTACGAAGAAAGACAAGGCGGTACGGGCTTTATGAATAACGCCATGCACCTAGATCAATCACGGTCAATGTATTGGTCACAGCCAACAGAAATCTTTGCCAGACTGTTTGAATGTTGGGTGACGGATAAGCTGGCTGAAAATGATCAACAAAATGGGTTTTTGGTGCACGGCACAGAAGAGTCGGCAAATAGTTGGAATATGAAGTTAAGCGCATATCCAACAGGCAGAGAACGGGCAATTTTAGTTGATTTGATGGATGATTGGCTAAAAGCATTAGTGAGGTCGTGGACGAAATGAATGCAATCACTAAGACCTCAAAAAAAGAACGGATCTTATTCAATAATCCCAAAGCAACACGACTTTACAGGGAAGCAATAACAGAGCTTATTGCGTTTAAACCTTGGGAAGTTAACGCCACTGAGAATATGCTTACGATCTGCAACACCTACCGCTATGTCGTGAATAAACGTTGTTGTTTAGGGTACGAGTTTTGGTGTTACGACCGAAGCGAAAAAGAATGGGTACGTGTTAAGCCCTCAAGCGGTCGCCACAACTATGGGAAAAACTGGTGCAAAACAAATGACAAAAACAATGGTCTACAAGGCAGTAAAACGAGCAGATTTTGAGTATTCAAACGCAGCGCGTGGATACGTGTATCGGGGAGAGAAAATATCTGATGCTGAAGCGGAAAAACTAAAGCATAAATGGGCTAAAAAAGACCTGATGGACAATGCAAAAAAAGATGGATCGTTCACACCAGAATCATTAGAAATGTTCAAAACCTTGGTGAATCATGTATCACCACGGGAGTTGACCGCCAAACAGCAAGCTTTGACATACCATAGCCTTAAACGCTACACAGATTGCGTATTTAACCTTTATGAAGTCACCGCTAAACAAACACCTCCAGCAAAACTAAAACGACCGTACAGCATGCCTAGACTGGATGGTACGGATAACCCTTGGAACCAAGGCAAACGAGAAAACGATGTCTATATATACAAGGGGATTGAGTACAAAGGCATTGAAGCGGAAACAGCAATGCATAAAGTGGTGATTGCATCAGAATTAACGGCAATTGCCGGATTGGATAATCAGTTAGCGAATCTGGCCAACGAAACAGGTGTAGCGTTGTTTTCAGAATTTATTGAAGTTGCACACCAGAACAATGATTTAAAGGATTTAACATATGTAGTTTTTGATTATGTAAAACATCTAATTGTGACGATTGATCGCTATTTTGATTTAAAACTGAAATCTAACGTGTCGGTCAGTATTTCAGTGAACCGAGTAGCTGGCTATTCAAGGTATAGCATAGTTCAACGGAAATAGACGCACGAACGCAACCAGTGACATTACATGTGTCGTCAATGACAGCTTATGTGTCTCGAACGTGCACGTAATTTTGGATTGATTGGTTTGAATGCAGAAAATGTAAATTATGCAAAGTAACACCATGAATATAGCTGATGATTGTACGGTAGTACGTAGACCGTATCAAAGAATGACGACAGCTAACATGCTTAAGATTTGTTATAATAAACAAATTGTTAGTATCTAAACGACACATGAGCTGTCATTTTTTGGAAATTGCGACTACCCTATTCATTTTAATTCGAACTTTAACTTATGTTCACCTGAAGTCTAGTTAATAAAACTTTTAATAATTTTATTTATTATTTTCAATAACTTATATAAATAAAAAAATAATTATAAATTTTTGGTTCATGAACCTAATGAATTTATTGATACTTTTATAAAATAGAGTTAATTTGTCCGAGAGATATGGGTAGATATCTATTTTTGGTCTTTTTAGTGATTAGAGATATGACCATTGTCATCAAATTTTAAGGAATTCCTTAAGTTTTTTTCTTATAATTCAATAAAATAATTTTGAATACTCAAAAATTAAATGTAATATAAGTCACATTATGAACCGTTAAGTGAAATACGTTTTGCTTAAACGAATGATTGAGTTAGATCATCTAAATGATGATCGTGCTAGAAGACTCAGGTTTTACACCAAAATATTTGGCAGACTTTATTTTAAATACAATCCTAAACTGAATATAAAAAACCTTCGGAGGGCTTATTTGGCCAAACTAACCATCAACCTGAAAAAACTAAATTCTTACGCTAAGTATTTTTTCTAAAAGACACCGTACATATAGCATTACTTTATGTTAATAAAAATTTAGCATCATTTTTGACGCTTATTTGTTGTATGTGCAAAAGCAAGACATTTTAAATAAAGAATCTTTTAATATGAAAGTTACATATCCAGAGACAGGTATATACGAGCACGAACTCAAAGCAATTGATAAGATTAAAAAGGTCTTTGATCGTGGCGAAAAAACTAAAAACTGGCGAGCATATGCTGGTTTTGAATTTATGCATAAAAATGGAAAAAAAGCAGTAGCGAAAGGTAGTTCTGAGAAATTTGAATATGATCTCCTAATTATTACTCATGCAAACATTTTGGTCATTGAATTCAAGGACTGGAACGGTAAGGAAATTACAAAAGTTGCAGGAAAATGGTACGTAGGTAATAAAGAGCAAGATTCATGCCCTGTAGCTAAAAATGTAAAAAAAATGCAAATTATAGTTAATAAACTAAAGGATAAAGTTTCAGAAAAGAAAGCTAAGGGCATTACATTTCATTACCAAAGTGTTTCTCACTTTGTTGTCATGTGTGGTAAAGCAGATTATTCGCGCCTGCCTCCAGAAGATTTAGAGCACATTCTTTCGATAGATGAGTTTATACAATTAGCTCAACAGAAGAATTTTAATAATATGTTCCGCAAGCATCTGGAACGTGATGGTCGCATATATGATATTAAAAAAGAATATCACGCCATTATTGATGAAATTTTTGCGCCTGACCAAATTCAACCACGCTCTTTGATTATTAATAATCATGAACGAGGTGACTTGATCTTACCGCATCCTAAAAAGATTTATAGCGAGTATAAAGCGCATTCATTGACCATCGTTGGTGAAAAATCTTTAATGCGTTGTTGGGATTTTAATGAATTCAAGTTGAGTAACTCAAGAATGAGTCAGCCTCAACATCGATTCAACTTGATCTGCAATGAGCGCCGGGTTTTCCAAAAAATTAAAACAGAAAAGCCTGATCTTTATCAAAGTTGTTTGCACCCGATTACAAACCCAAGTCTTGATGACATGACATCAAAATATAATGAGTTGTATGAGTTGCCTGAGAACAGCTATCGAGTCAACGAATTCATCGGCGCTTATGCTGAGAAAATGTCTGAATCTGAGAAATTGGATTTATTCCAGATTTTGCTTGGTAAATTTAATCACCTACATCAAATGGGAATTACTCATGGTGATGTGGGTGATCATAGTGTGTGGATCTCTTATAAAAAGGAGATATTGCTATCCAATTTTTCGGCAGCAAATGATCAAACACAGCCCTCGAAAATTGACCCTGAACTGGCTAACGAACTCCCATTTTTGAATACAACAGCTCATCTTCCGAATCTTGCGCTGACAGCTGCACAAAAGGATGTGTATTGGTTAGGGCAGTTAATCCTTCATATTTGGAAGAATGCTCGACTGAGCCCACGTTCATTGAAAAAATTTAGTCTTGAGGAGCGAGATCAGAACCACTGGTTAGAGCGTATTTTAACACGAGCTTTGACAGGGAAATATGATAATGCATGTGCAGTATTCCAAGATTTCTTAGCTCAAAAACCTGCTGAACAAGTTAGTTATGAACTTGATGCAGATGTACTGAATCCATATTTAAATCAGACAAATACCTATATCAGTTACCCGATATTTGGCGCGCCTATTGATGCTAACCAAAATTTTACACTCTATGCATCAGGCAACATGTTAGTCAAAACATGGATGGGTAAAGTTGCATCTGCAATGACAACTTATCAAAAGAGTTGTTTTAAGCGATTCTTTGAAGAACTTAAAATGACGCAGGCTCTCAATTTGCCATACCTTCCTAAGATTATTGATTTTGGTTTATCAACTAGCACAGCATGTGTGTATCTAGTAACTGAAATGGTAAAGGGTGAAGCTTGGTCAACGGTTATTGAGGGCTTAACTGAGGATGAAAAAAATGAACTTTCACTTCAGTTATTGCATTCTCTGAAAAAATTTCATGAGCATGGCTTTCAACATGGAAACTTGGATGATGAAAAGATTCTAGTAGATAAAACAAACTTGAAAGTTAGTTTTAATGATTGCTTCCATCCTGAAGTACCACAACCTGATTCTTCTAATGCTTATTTCCCATCTGATATTGAAGATCCAACAGTCATTCAGTGTGACAACTTTACTGCATTGAAATTAATCGCAGATCTATACGATATAGACTTGGCTGTGGATGATGTGGCTTCAATGGATCCTACTTTATCCTGGCTAAATACAGCCTTGAGCATAGAAGGAATGGAAGATCCAAGTGTACGCTATATTGATAATTCTCGCTTTATAGAGGCATTTGAATGTAAGGGTGCTATTGTAAAAGAAGCTCCTCAGATTAGTATTTATACAAGTAAGGTTGAGACGCCCTTTACGATTTATCCCGAAAACGGCAAAGTTTATATCCAACTTGAGGCAGCAAGTGAGGGGGATTTTCGATTTACACTTAGCGGAATCAATGGCATGTTAAAAGGGTTTTATAAGCCCCATGAAAATCAATTAAGTTTCCTTGATTTTGTCAAAAAACAAGACCTGTGGTGGAAGGCTAGTAGGGATGCAGATCTGACTATTGATGTTAGCATTGAAGTCCACCCGATATCTGGGATGAGTAAGCGTGACAACATTGTAGAGTTAAATGACTTCTTAGCAAAAGATCAAAACTTTAAGGATGCTATTGAACAGTTTAAGCAAGCACAGCTCAAAAGGACTCAAGAGAAAGAGGAAACATTACGGGCTCTGCGTGAACAAAAAGCATTACAAGAAGAGATAGGCGATGTTATAGCTACTGATGAGCTTATGGCACAGCCAATGAGTCATCTGCCTACACATAGCCACTTAATTGATATTGAAACGAAAGAGTTGTGGAAAAAAGTCATGGCGACTGAGCGTCATGCACATCCTACAATCACTCTGTCTGAGCCGTTAAAGATAGTTTCGAGCAAACATTTTAAAGATTCAAAGAGTGCTATTGCATACTATGACTCTGCAGAAGATGTTTCAGCTAAATTTTCAAAGACCGATAAAGTCGATGTAATGTGCACTAAAGAAACTGGGGCGGGAGGTGATTACACTTTCTGCATAGGTACGGTGAATATTGCGCAATCAAAAGTCGGAGAATTGTGGATCGATTTTTGTAAAAAAACAAATGAAGTTCCTGAAGAAGCAACACTGTTTCTACAAAGCAAGGCAGATAAGTCATCTAATCGGAAACGTGCAGATGCTCTGACAAATATTCTGAGTAATAAGGCTGTCATTGAAAATCTCGTAGATTACTTTGAACCATCATTAGTGATTGAAGCAAAAGATTATGAGATTGAAGTGCCTGATGAAGATCTAGATCACTATAACAAATACAAAAATGGGGAATTGGTTAAAGCCCTCAATCCATTACAACGTAAAGCGTTCCGTAATGTGCTTAAGTATGGACCTGTATCACTATTAAAGGGACCACCAGGAACCGGCAAAACTGAATTTATCTCTATACTGGCTCACTATCTCTATGATAAACAAAATGTATCTAACATCTTAATTGTTAGTCAGTCGCACGAAGCTGTAAATACAAGTGTTGAGCGTATACGTCAGCTATGCACAGAGTATGACACACCATTAAGTATTGCTCGAATAAGCAATAAAGAGAGTGCTGTGTCTCCTGAATTAAAAGATGTCTATACAGGCTCAATTATTACGAGCCAGATAGAGCTGTTTAAGTCTAATATTAAAGAAAGAGTGCTTGAGCTTGCAAAAGATTTATCACTTGAAGCTGAATACTTGAGCGATCTTTATGAAATCAGAGTCACTATTTTAAATAGTCTTAAATCTGCGTATCAGTCAATCGACCAAGATGATCTTGATCAAAAGTTTAGTTTCTCATTAGAAGAGTATACCCAGGCTTTCAAATCAGCAATGCATAAGCTGAAGAGCATGTTTGACGGAAATCAAGACTTTTGGGATCAACTGGAAGACTGTATCAATGATAAAGAGATAACAGTATTAAACCAGTTAAATAAGATCGACATGATTACGTTCGCAGCACTTAATCAATACTACGGGGTATCTAATGAGGAAGGACTTAAAGCGAAAGCCTTGATCAATATTGCCCTAGATTATGAACCATTAATTGAAAGCCAAAATGCTAATTATGAAAGTTTTCTGGTCAAAACAAGGCAATTAGTCTGTGGCACATGCGTTGGTGTTGGCCAACAAAGTATTGGAATCGCCAATCACGTATTTGATTGGGTGATTATTGATGAAGCAGCACGTTCAATCGCTTCAGAATTGGCAATTGCAATGCAGTCAGGTGCACGTATTTTATTAGTTGGGGATCAAGACCAACTTCCTCCACTATATTCGAGCGATCATATAAAGGCTTTAGCTAAGCAACTTAAGATATCAGATGATGATTTGGAAGATAAATTACAAAGCGACTTTGGCCGTATCTTTAATTCACATTATGGACTAAAGGCTAGTTCAGAACTCTTGTCACAGTACCGAATGAGTCCGAGCATCGGCGAATTAGTTTCAGACTGTTTTTATGAAGGAAAACTTGAAACTGAAGTTGTCGATTCTCGTGGTTTAAGTGATGAAGAGCTGAAAGAAATTAAGTTAAAGCGGATTGTGCCTGATAACTATGCATCCGACATCGTAATAGAATTGAATTCAACAGTTACTTGGGTGGATACTGGGAATGCTGAGCATTTCAAAATGGAGAAAGGTAGTAGTATTTATAACCCACATGAAATTAATGAAATTATCGATTTTCTTCAGCGGATTGACCAAGACAAACTCTTGTTAAATAAATTAGTGCCAGAGCCTGATTCCCTTAAAGAGCCTGCTATTGGTGTAATTTGTACCTATGCTGAGCAAAAAAACCGGTTAAGAAAAGCCTTCTCTTTGTGTGAAGTGTCAGATGCATTGAGATCAATTGTGCGTATTGATACGGTGGATAGTTATCAAGGTAAACAGAATAAGATCATCATTCTCTCAGTTACGCGAAATGATCCAACTAAGTTTCCTGCATTTTTGAAGTCACCAAATCGTGTGAACGTGGCTTTATCTCGCGCAATGGATCGTCTTGTAATCTTTGGTGCGTCAGAAATGTGGCAAGGAGTCAACAGTAACTTACCTTTAGGACGCGTATTAAATTACATCAAGTGCCGTGAAAATCAGACTTTAGAATATCGATATATTTCAAAACGCGCCATTGTCAAAATAGTACAAAACAATCCGCACATTAATAAAAATAGATCAAAAAAATATAGAAAGGCAGGGGTATAACTCATGGAAAATTCACTAAGAAGCTATCATGACGTAGATGTTACATTGCCATCACAACTATTCAATGTGGCATTTAGCTATACCACAACAGATACCTTAGATTTTATTGATTCTATGGTATTGCGCCTATTGGTAATTGCACCACTTTCTGCTGAAAAAATAGCGCGGTTCTTAGGGTTATCTAATCATGAAACAGATGTGCTATTAACTAAATTATTAAAACAAATGCAGATAAAACATCTTGAAGATGATCGATTTGCTCTGACTCAGCGACTTGAGAAAGCATTCTCGGATGTTTGTGCAATTCCTTATGTAAATAAGATTGAGGACAATATTCAAAAGATGAGTTTTGAGATGATTGGCTTGAATCCTGAGCCAGTTAATCCCAACGCATCTGACAATGGGGCAAATTCAATTAAATTAGATGCTTCTAACCAATACCTTTCAAATGGTGAGTCTTTGGTTAGTAAGGAGTTTCAGAAAAATTTTCGATTTTATTTCAGCCAAGGATTAGTTAAGTTGAATCCATCAGTGGATGAAAAGAAGCTGCAACTGTATAAAATGAGCCAAGTGGAAAAATTGCGAGACCATTCTCGTCGTTTTACATTACCATTGACGCTTGATGAGAATTATACACCTACAGAGATTAGTGATTTTAATCACATGGAAAATCTTAACAAAATCGAAGATTCTCTTTACGCTGCTCTTAGATCAGCTAAGAAGCCACAAAATATTGAGGATATTCTAAAGGTACTCCATGAATTAGATATGGAGGATACTTTTTCAGTTGAATCTATTTTTAGCGAGAATAAGCTTAATTTAGATCGCTTATTTAAGCTAGAACACAAATCCAATGAATACTTTATCGGGCCAATATATTCTAAGGAAAATTCAGACCTGTTTTTCAAAACAATCAAACAATATCAAGACCAGAATAATGATGATAAACAGCTGTATTGGTTAGCTCCATCAGATGAATTTTGGGGTAAGTCAGATAGATTTAGTGATTTTATTGATCGTTTATCGACAACCACAATTACCAAAAACTTTAAATGCTTCTTACCAGTGGCATACAGAAATGATAAACAATCAATCGCAAGTTATAAAAAACTAATCACAGCTGAGGCAGGAGCCAAGCACTTTCTAACGTTTAAGGAAAGTAGTGTAGTTTTTGACGGTAATTTTGAGCTTTTGGTTATGAAAGACTCTTTTTGTGTTTTGATTATTCACGTTAGTGATTCATCCACAAATATTTTAACAACAGTGCCTGTGGGTATTATTGTCAAAAATAAGGCTATTGCCCAATCGTTTTATAAGTTTTTTGAAGACTTAGAGAACGATGGAGAGAACTTCTTTGGTTTATTAAATTCTAAAAAATAGAATAATCATCTTAAAAAGCTAGCAGATTTGCTAGCTTTTTTAAACTCAAATTAGAGTGGCAACAATCCAGACCAGACATTTCTACTTTGAAGTGGCTTTGTTGCACAAAGATTTGAAATGCAAAGCGCCCCTAATTGAGCCAAATTTAAGGCGTAACTTGGGTAAGTGGTCGACCTAATTCCGTAAATCTGTTAAGGACTGCTACACGTGCATGGATCTCATTCACTTGGCTATCAAAACTCCTTGCACTGAGTTTATCTCCTAATAATTTGATGCAATGCATCTTAGTTTCAACCAAACTTCGCCGATGATAGCCTGACCATTTTTTCCATAGTGTCCTGCCTAAACGTTTAATTGTTCGAAGTAATTCATTTCGCTCTAGCGAGCTACTCTTTGTATCTTTCCATTTTTTCTAGGTGGAATCACCGCATGCGCTTGCCGATCTGCAATGACCTGACGGCATTGCTTGGTGTCATAAGCCCCATCGGTATAAACAGAGTCAATCCGCTCATCTTGTGGAATCTGATTAAGTAAATCACCAAGCACCTGTGAATCACTGACATTATTGGTTGTAAGCTGAACTGCTCGTATTTGTAGGGTTTTAGCATCTATACCAATATGAAGTTTACGCCATTGGCGACGATATTCAGGTCCATGTTTCTTGCGTTTCCATTCGCCCTCACCTAGAAACTTCATGCCTGTAGAGTCCATGAGTAGATGCAGCCCATCGCTACTTTTTTGGTAGCTGATTACAATATCAATATGCTTTTGTCTTCTACAAAGCGTACTGTAATCTGGTGCGGTCCAATTTAATCCGCAAAGTTTAATCAGACTTTGCACAAAGCCAGTGACCATACGTAAAGATAGACGGAATAAGGATTTAATCATTAAGCAGCATTGGATGGCTGCGTCGGAGTAGATTTGATTTCGCCCTTGTTTGCCTTTTGATGGAGCATATCATTGCGTAGCAGGATCAAACCAAATGGCAATATTTCCTCGACTCATGAGTGCTCGGTTATATGCGGGCCAATTGGTTGTGCGGTAGATTTTGTGTGTAGGCTTCTTCATTTGAAAATTATATCGCTGAAAAACCCTTTACAGATAGGTTTGTGCAACAAAGCCATTCAGAATTGAAATAGAAAAATTTAAAAATAAATAACTTGGAAATAGATTTTATGATAAAATTCAATCAGCTATATTAATTTCTACACTTATGTCTGCACTACAAAAAATTAATGAAGATATGATAGTGAATCTTCCTAAGGGTGATTTACACGTTCATTTAAATGGAGCTATTCCAACAAATTTAGTTAAGGAATTATTAGCAAAAAATACAAATGGAATTCCCTCAAATTTTGATATTAATAAAGATTTAAATATTCTCGAACCACAAAAAAATCTGCAAGATTATTTAAAACCATGGAAAGTCTTAAATTTAATACCTAGATCGCAGAGTGATTTAAATAAAATAGTATTACAAACATTTTTTAGTTTAAAACGGCTTTGTTGTATAAACATTCTTCAAGATACTGATTTTTAAGGATTTGTTTAAATTTTAATCCAAAAATAAATTAAACAAAATCATAGTCTTAGATATTTATGCAACAAAGCCCCATTAGAGCTAAACTCCATTTACTAATGTCATATTTAAATCTAATGGTATGAAAGTACTATCAAATATACTGTTTAAATTACAGCGATTTCATTCTTGCTTCCATTATTTCGAATTTGAAGTCTTGGAACCATTGAATTATTTAAGTAATCATAAATAACCATTTCAGGATGATGCAGATCAAATGCTTGTCCAAACCATATACAAGCAGCATTGGATGCACATGGTAAGACATGAATTTTGGTAATTCCTTTATCTGTTAGACTATGAAATAACGCATGAATATCTTGCATGAAACTTAGTCCTCGTTCAGGATTTCTTATTGCTCCATTCCCCATATATTCTGGTTTAGCAGTAATATTAATTACCGGATGTCCTAATTCAACAGCCTTATTTTTAGAGGTTTCTGGATCAGCAGTGAGATTCAATCTAATAGTAATTTCAGTACAATCTTCTATTTCACTGAAATTATTAATTTCATACGCTTTGGTTGTACATATAAGATCAGGCCACATCCAACAACTTCCATCCCTATACATAAGCATAGGTATAAATTTCCCTTTATTTCCTAATTTACTTCCTAATGCTATTAGGCATGGCATAGGGCCGAAGCCAAAAATAGCTACTCTCTTATCATCAAATTTAGTTTCCCTAAGTAATTGTTCTGTTTGAACTTCAAATTCTTCTAAAAAATACTTTTTATAGAACTCATCAGCTGAAGCTCTTAAATGAGCTGGTAATGGTTCATGAATTAGTGTCTTATCTTTATGCAAAATAGATTTTAATGGGAGAAGGCAGCTTGCAATATCACGTCGTGAAGGAGACTGAGGAATATTGCGATTCACGGGCCAGAAAAATAAATACACTGGCATAGGAGTAAAGCTTAAAGAATCTAATAAATCTTCGCATTGTGCTGTGAAATTACTTCTCATTTGCGAGAGTCTTGAAGCTGTATATTCTGCGCCAGCAACTTTATCAATTAACCTATGATGTTTTTCACATAATAATAAAATATTCGTTGGATCATCTGATAGTTGATATGAGAAGAAGGGGATACCGCGAGTAGAATTTTCTGATGCTGCAACATTATGAGCTAAAACGCCATATGTACCTTCAAATCCAGTTATTTCATCTATGTTTAATTTTGCACCACATCCTTTAAACATACATCGGCCATGACTTGAGAGATAAATCTGGTTTTTATCTTTTTCAGATAAATCGTTACCCCTACCTGTAAGATGCTCAAAATCAAAAATTCTTTTTATGAAATATTCTAATTGGTTTACAGGGTTTGGTTTTTGTTTAGGAATCTTTCTAGGAACAAAATCTACATCTTTAACTTCGCTCTCTTGAGAGGAGGTTAAATTCCATGTTTCTTTTAACTTTTCAAAATCATGTAGAGTGTGGGCATCAATTATGTGACCTTGAAGAAAGCGTGCATAAATGGAAATTTTTTTGGCAAGCAATCTTCGGACAAAAGTTAAAGTATCATCATAATTGAGAATTATACGGAAAAAACTTTCAGGGCTTTTATTTTTCAATAAGACAAAAATTATATTTTTACGTTCTTCATCAACTAATACACCTAATGAATCTATACAAATATGCTTTAAAATTTCTTCTATATATTTATTTGCATTTGATAAATCATCTATTGCTGATAAAGAAGTCTGTAAACTTAGGGATGGGTCTAGTTGCATTTTCAATTTAACTCAATATAACCTAACAGTTTGATTTTAAAATTTTTTCTACCAATCCAGATTCCAGTTTTTACTCTTCCGATTATTAAATATAAAACTGGGTCATTAAGATTGGTAATGCCATTTAGAACAGTATCTATATCCCTTAAATCGGTTGGAGAGGGTGTTGGTACATCTTCAGGATGTGTATGCCATAGGCCTTGAAAATTATAGAATTTTTTAGATTCGTTCCAAGCTTGTATTAAAGCATATTGGTGGGACTTTGACCTAAAGAAAGACATACGTGTTTGACAGTCTCCTTCCATAGGAGAGGTAAAGCTTTCAATGATTTTAGCTTTAGTTTCTATGTCTGTTCTTCCAATTAGAATGCCACCCGATTCTGGAGAATCTGATTCTAATTGTATAAATTGCTTTAAACTCTTTAAAACATTTGCTTGAATAATAAAGACTTGGCCTGTAGGTGTGTCACATTTAATCCTCCCTTGAGTTATGTATTGCAACATGGGCATACTTCTTTATAAATTTCTTTTAAATTCAATATATTAATTCCATTTGAATTATTTACTGAATTATAAAAAGGGGTAGTAATTATTCCATTTTTATTTGCATTCTGATTGTCGCCAGAAATAGAAACAAATCCTAATTGTTGATTCAGGACATATTCAGAAATATAGCTTGCTAGCTTCATGCAATTTAAAGAAGAGAAGGGGGTAAATGCACCAGCACACCCTGTAATATTTTTAGCAATTAGCTGTCCAGATTGTACATATTTATACATAGGGGTAAGACTTTTATTTGATTTTTCATCAAAATATAAGCAGTTTAAACATCCTACATGTTTATTATTGAAAGAAATAAAATGTCCACCTAAATCATAAGGTTCTAACCAGCCTATTATTACTTGAATGTTTGCACTTATTTCATAAATAGTTTTTACGAGAGAAATCTCAGTAGGAGTATGGCCAATTGCTATGATGATAGTATCAATATCTTCAGTAATTTTTGATTTTATCCAGCTTTCACCATGGCTTACGAATGGAAAAATAGTTAATCCGGGCCTTTCTATTAAAAACTTATTAGCTAAAGAAGTAGATTTATAGGTATTAACATACTGCAAACCTAAAGAATGACGATAAATATTATCTGTTTTTAAAAGCTCTGGATCTATGAAAGAAAATTTATTTACGCCTGTTTGAGCTAATATCTCTGCAATCTTTGAGCCTAAAGCCCCACATCCGATAATCGCTATATGTCTTGTTTTTTTCTCTTGCCCCGTTCTATTTAATAAATAATCTATCCACGCTCTTTGTGTTAAAGAGACTTTAAAGCCTTTGAAGGATACTTTTTCTTTGAAAGAATACCAAATGGCATAATAAAAAATCACATAAGCAAATCCATGTTCATTTGGAATTCCCACTAGGGCATAATGATTGCCTTGTTTTAACAAAGATCGTTTGTTCTCATTAGAGAGGGTATTAACAATTTTTAGAAAATAGTCCTCATTAAAATAATCTCCTATATCTGGTATGGGGAAAACAGAAGCATCTTCTAATAATATCTTATGAATTTTTACTTTTGTGAGCTGGTTGTGGTTTATGTAAGAACTATCGCCATCATCAATATGCTCTAATATTTGATGATTCCCTTTTGATGATTTTCTTAACCAACCATATAAATTAAATGTAGAAGTAGGGTCGCAATGTAATATTACATCCTCATTTATATTTTGAGTGCTGCCTAAATATCCTTCTAGTTCGTTATACAAGCTTACTCGGTTGTTTAATTGAAAATTAATAAAAGATTGCTTGAGTATATCTATAGCCCTTTCAAAGAATTCAGTAATAAGTTCTTTATGTCTATAGCCTTCAAAGTTTTCACCTTGATGATCCGTAGTACAAATTTCCCCACTTTGACTCACATGATCTAAGGCAGACATTGGTCGTGTCAATATTCTAAAAATGGGAGGTATCGTCCAATTAGCTCTATTTTGAAAAATTAGACCAAGGCAAACCTGTTGTGTATTAATGAGAAAATCAAATTTTAGATTAACCCAATCCTTAGTAATAGAAGTGACATGGATATTTTGAGCTCCATGTTCACTTAATAGCTTTTCAATATTGTCTAACTTTGGGTTATCAAAAAACATTGAGTTTTCCTAAGCAGATTTTCCTTCTTGAGTGTAATAAGTTTGTACTACTGGTTCGGACACTTCTTGTATTTCAGGGATAGGGAATTGTCTTCCAAAAGTTTTATTTAAAATTTTGCAAGCTTCTACTGTATCAGTTTCCTCATTTACAGCTTCTAAAGATGATTTTAAATCTTCAAGTTTTGATTTTAAGTGCTCCATTTGTTTTCGGGTCAATTTTTCGAGTAAGTCTACACCTTGATGTGCAGGTAAATTAATTACGAGTCTGAAGTAATACTCGTTATTTTCTGGATCAATGCTAAAGGTAGTGAATTGATCTAATACATTATTTACTATAGAAAGTAATACCTTATTATCATTCTCATAATCTTCAGCTGTTATATGCTCATATACAGCTGTAGTGATAGCAATACTCTTAAAAAAATCTAGACCTTTCTCATTTCGCCATTGTTTCAAGTAGCGAGTACATCGTCTAAACTGATGACGTAAATCTGAATCATCTTCAAATTTTCCCAAAATTGTATCGGTAAGTTCAGTAGGATTTGAAATATCCCAAGTCTTAAGGTCTTCAGAGGAGAATTCCTTACCTCGAGCTAGATACATATTGCCTTTGTCGTCTTCAGCGTAGATGGGCAGATCTACATGATAATCGGGACTACCATTTTTGAGATAAGTGACAGTTACGCAAGGTCGTTTGATCGTTACAGTTCTATTTGAATGAGTTAAAGCATCTCTAACAATTTTTTTAATTTCTACTGAGCCATATTCCTCTTTGTCACAATCTAATAAAACTCCTACATCAATATCATAATCTCCATTCTTAGGCTTAATCCCTGTGCCCAAGGCATAACTACCTTGATTAAAGTATTCAACAAATTGAGGACCATTTGGATCCTTTTTGAGTTCATCTTTTAAGGTGCTAATCAAAAGGTCACGTTTTTCACGTAATGTACTTTCTTCGTCATAACGACCTAATCGAATATTTGTGTGGAACTTAGCATAGTGTTTTTGTGGATTCGCCATATTGTTGTATTCCTGTAGTGCTTTTGTTGTTATGGGGATCTCCTATATTAAATACAAGTTAAGACATTAAAAAAAATAGAATTTTTAAAGGGAAAATTTAATCAAAAAATATTTAAACAAACGATGAGATGTATCAATCTCCAATTTTTAGCATTCCTTCCCAACTAAAATAGTTTTGAGTCAAATTCTTTCTGGACATCGCCCATACACGACCATGCATCTTGCAAGGTCCAATTACGGCATCGCCAGCACAGAGTAAAAAGAATGTTCAAAATAAACAGTCTAAAAATTCTGAATAGCCTTTTAGAACAGAGAGTTAAGGCACACAATTTAAAATAGTCAGTGAGCCTATCAAAATCCTCATGTATGAAACCTAAGAAGTTCCACATTTTTCTGGGTATACAAGCCTAAATTTTATGGAAAGAATTCATATGCTGCTCCTTTAGCTAAAAGAGTATTCAGCTTACGATTCGTGGTTATTTTCAACAGTGCCTTCTGGTAAGGGTCGGCACCTGCACATCAAAAAAATCTGGCACTGTTGCAAATAGGCTGACATGATAAGCTAAATATCTTATTTATTTCGAGATACAGCAGATGAATCCCTTCCACGGTCGGCACTTTCAAGGTGAAATCATTCTTTGGGCTGTTCGTTGGTATTGTAAATATGGCATCAGCTATCGTGAACTTCAGGAAATGCTGGCCGAACGTGGAGTGAATGTTGATCACACCACAATTTATCGCTGGGTTCAGCGTTATGCTCCAGAAATGGAAAAACGTTTACGTTGGTATTGGCGTAATCCTACAGATCGACATTTATGGCATCTGGATGAAACTTACGTAAAAGTGAATGGCAAATGGGCATATCTATACCGTGCAGTTGACCAACGTGGCCATACTCTTGATTTCTATCTTTCTGCTAGACGAAATACCCATTCAGCTTATTGTTTTCTTGGAAAAATTTTAAATAATGTGAAGAAGTGGCAAATTCCACAAGTGATCAACACGGATAAAGCACCCACATATGGACGTGCTTTATCACGGTTAAAACGGGAAGGTAAATGTCCAC